>QGUY01000325.1 GCA_003242315.1 Bacteroidota bacterium | reverse complement strand
GGTAACTCCCACAAGAGGAATCCCTTTCTCCAAACGAACCTACTGGACAGAGTTATCCACATTCCCACATCTCAAACAAAAAAGCCAAAAAACCTTTGACTTCAACACAGAATCTATGTGGTTCAAATTAAGAGGCTCTGAATCACATAGGACACATAGTGCTCCAAGAACCCCTGCCTACTGCCCATTGCCTACTGCCAACTTCTTCCAACCTCCCTGTTCTCAGGTATCCTCAGGCCTATCCTAAACTAAAAGTCAGTCCACCCATAACCACGACATAAAGTTTTGCCTAAATTAGGTACACACGCCCCCGGCCACCCATGAAGAAGTACAATGGTAGCATCCTGATCGTTGAGGACGACGAAGACGTTGCAATCACGTCCCGGATGATCTTAAAGCAGTATTTCGAATGCATTGAAGTTCTACCCTCACCAAAGTCGCTGGAATCCAGACTCAGGCAGGAAACGTATGATGTGATCCTCCTCGACATGAACTTCAAGGCGGGCGTAACGTCGGGAAACGAAGGGCTTTTCTGGCTTAACCGCATTCAGGCATTGTCGCCACTAACACAGGTTGTGCTGCAGACTGCCTATGGCGACATCGATCTTGCTGTTAGATCCATCAAGGAAGGAGCGGTAGATTTTTTGGCGAAGCCTTGGGACAAAGACAAACTTGTGACTACAGTAATCAACGCCTTCAAGCAAGCGTTGGCACGACGCGAGAATCGTGAACCCAAGGTCAGGCAAAAGGCACAACACCAATATCTCAATCACGGTCAGGGAACGTTTATTGCCTCGGCGCCATCCATGAGAAACGTGCTCAAGACCATTGAGCAAGTCTCCGGCACGGATGCGAACGTACTCATCCTGGGCGAAAATGGTACAGGGAAAGAGCTTGTCGCCTGGGCCATCCACAATCAATCAAAGCGAGCGGATCAAGCTTTTGTATCGGTCGACCTGGGGGCAGTTCCCCCTTCCCTTTTCGAATCTGAAATGTTTGGTCATGAAAAGGGATCATTTACTGATGCGAAGGAAACGCGGGTAGGAAAATTTGAACTGGCCGACAAAGGCACCCTGTTCCTGGATGAAATCGGTAACCTCTCTCCTGACCTCCAAATCAAATTGCTCTCGGCTTTGCAGAACCGAAACATTTCCCGCATAGGATCCAACACGGTCATACACGCCGATGTACGAATTATCTGCGCAACCAATGCGCCTCTCAACGACCTCGTGCGACGTGGCGCATTCCGTAATGACCTTTATTATAGAATAAATACCGTTGAAATCCAGCTCCCCGCACTACGCGATCGCAAAGAAGACATCCCTTTGCTGTTCGATTATTACTTCGAGGAATACTGCAGGCGATACCACAAAACTTTCTCGGTCGATCCAGCTCTGGCACAGCAATTGACACGGTACGACTGGCCGGGAAACGTACGCGAGCTACAGCACGCGATTGAACGCGCCGTGATCCTGTGTTCAAGGCCTGAGTTAACCATTGACGACTTTCAATTGTATGGTCCAACAATGCAGGCAGAGGAAGCTGATCGATCGCTTAACCTGTCCAACATTGAACGCGATGCCATACGACATGCCCTGAAGAAATTCAATGGAAACCTTTCCCGCGCAGCCGAGGAATTGGGTATAGGGCGAACAACGCTTTATCGGAAGATGGAAGCGTACGGAATTGGAAGAACTGAAGGAGCGTGAGGGTCAGTGTGAGCGTGAGCGCGAGTGTGAGTGCGCGTGAGGGAGTGAGAGTGAGGTAAGACCAAGCGCAATCCGTGGTATTATAGTAGAGACGCGCAACTTGCGCGTCTCAGAATTCTATGTGATCCCTATATAGTTCAAACAAACCGTCAACAACATTTGAACCACATAGGGCACAGAGGGGGATCAACCTATCAGACCTACTAGAGCTTGAACTCAAAACAATCCATAAAGAAAGTTCTGCGTCCAAAGGTCGCTGCGCGGCTCCTGGCGATATGCTTCTTTGGCTGTATTACGGGTTATCTGGTCTTTGACTCTCCCTACTGGATGGCAGGAATCTGGACAGGTCTCATCACGATTGGGCTCTTTTACGAGACAGTCCGGTTTGTCGACCAATCCGAGCGCAAGCTCGTAGCCTTTCTTCAGTCACTGAATCAGAATGACTTTTCTGTGACCTTTTCAGAAAACAGGAAATCCAACGATTACGACCTTCACGTTGCGTTCAACCAACTCAATCAAACTTTCAAATCCCTTCGCTCAGACCGGGAATCGCAACATCAACTGTTGCAGGCAGTTGTTGAACATGCTACCGTTCCACTGGTATGCTTTGAGGAAGATGACGGCGCGATATTTCTCGTTAACGACGCTGCAAAAAATCTGTTTCAGCTTCCGTTTGTTCAGAAGGTCCAAACGCTGGAACGGGTGGATGTTACGCTTCCTCGCTTTCTTCGGGAAATCAAGGACGGTGAAAAGTCGACGTTCAAGCTAACCATTCGTGCCAGGACAGTATTCCTTTCTGTATTGTCGCGACACATCATATTCAAGGACAAGAAACTGAAGCTAATCGCATTCTACGACGTTAGCAGCGAACTGGCGGCTAAAGAGGCAGAGACGTGGCAAAAGCTGCTGCGTGTGCTGACGCATGAAATTTCGAACTCGGCAATTCCCCTATCAACGCTCTCTGCGTACATACGCGAAATGCTGGAAGAGGCAAAAGGTCAGGATCGTGAACTGACTGAAAGCGAGCGACAGGACCTGATGCAAAGTCTTAGAACAATAGACAGTCGCAGTCAGTCATTAAGAGAATTCGTGCAAAACTTCCGCACGGTAAACGCCATCCCTGAGCCGAAACTGGAGAAGCTAGCCATTGGCAATCTGGTTATGGAGGCGATCAACCTGTTTACGCGGGAATTCGAAATGAATAATATCTGTCTTAAGATGAACGGCGTGCATTCCGCCGGTCATGTATACGCCGACAGAAACCTGACCATGCAGGTAATGATAAACCTGATCAAGAATGCCGTGGAAGCAATGAACAACTTCAAGGAAAACAAGTTCATTGAGATCACCACGGAAAAAACCGGACAACGATACCTTCATCTCCATATCGCAGACACAGGATGCGGCATCCCTCCGGAAGATCTGGAGCAGATTTTCATACCTTTCTTCTCCACGAAAAAGAACGGCTCCGGTGTGGGATTAAGCGTCTCTCAACAGATCATGCAGCGCCAAAAGGGAGACATCTCCGTGCGTTCGACACCGGGAAGGGGAAGCGTGTTTACCATGACGTTCAGCATCTAGTCGATGAGTATCGTAAAGCGCGTGCGACTTTACGGTAAATGTTTATCGACTTCAGTCCTGAAGCAGAGTTTATAGAGCTAATAGATCACGTTGCAGCAAAGATGGTAAACCAGAAATAGCTACCTCTGATGTATCACATTGAAACATCGGAATGTTTCAATGTGATACAATCGGTATGGGGTTGATGCTGCGACATTTGCCCTTTGGATTGGTTCAGTGCACTGGCACAGGAATCGCCGTAATGCGAGGACAACTGTTATTTTCATTTAGTCGCACTATGATTCGAAGCTTTCTTACCATCGCCTTTCGCATTCTGTGGCGCAACAAGGTCACTTCCTTTGTAAACGTCTTTAGCTTAAGCCTCGGGATAACGTGCTTTATCTTCATCCTGCTGTATGTCCAGCACGAGACGTCGTACGATAAGTTTCACGAAAACTACGACAACCTTTATCGCCTCGAGGGCGACAACTACGCACGGCTCCCTCCCGTTATAGGCGAACATATAAAAGAACGGATTCCCGAAATCACCAATGTCGTTCACCTGTCTACGCATGGGTTGTGGGACCTGACACACCGACCGGAGGATAATCCGGAAAACATAACATATGCAAGAACCC
>QGUY01000055.1 GCA_003242315.1 Bacteroidota bacterium | reverse complement strand
CCCGATTTCGCTATGAGCAATTCGAATACAACCGCTGAACGCGCCGTGCACATCGGCGTCAAGGCCGAGGTAAGAACCGAAGTCCGGAATCTCCCCGCCTCAAAGAGCATCAGTAACAGGGCGTTGATCCTCGACGCGCTGGCCGGCGGCAAATCGGTCCTAAGGCACCTTTCGGAAGCCAACGACACCCGGTTGATGCGCGAATTAATTGGCTCGGAATCGCCATTGATCGACGTCCAGGATGCCGGTACCACCATGCGTTTTCTTACGGCCTATTTCGCGGTAACCGGGATGCGGAAAACCCTTACGGGAACGCCCAGGATGCAGCAACGGCCCATCGGAATACTGGTAGATGCCTTGCGCACTTTGGGTGCCGTCATTCACTACCGAAACCGCGAGGGCTACCCTCCCATCGAAACCGCGGGATTCGAGGGGCAGAAAGTTGACCGGCTCAGCATTCGCGGCGACGTGAGCAGCCAGTTTATTTCTGCCCTGCTTATGGTAGCGCCATCCCTGCCGCAGGGGCTTACACTGGAGTTGACCGGAAAAGTTGGCAGTCGGCCGTACATCGAAATGACCGCAGCGCTTATGGCGCAATTCGGCGTAAAGGCTGAGATCGAAGACAACATCATTCGGGTTGCACCTCAGGCTTATCATCCCACGGAACTGACCGTTGAATCTGATTGGTCAGGAGCGAGCTACTGGTTTGCCTTTGCCGCACTCGCCCGCGATGCGGATATACGGCTTCCGCGCCTTTATGAAAAATCCTGGCAGGGCGATCGCGTTGTCCGCGATCTCATGGAAGCGCTGGGCGTACGGTCTGTGACGGAAGGCGATATGCTGAGACTTATATCGCGCGAAAGCGTCAGAAGTTTCAATTGGGATTTTACACACTCGCCCGATCTGGCCCAAACGATAGCAGTCGTTTGTGCAGCCAAAGGAATAGAAGCAACCTTCAGCGGCCTCGAAAGTTTGCGGATAAAGGAGACAGATCGGATATACGCTTTGCAACAAGAGCTTCGCAAGATCGGGGCAGACCTGGAGGAGCAGGGAAGCCGCTGGCAGCTCCGACCTTCTTCGTCGCTTCCTGAAAGTGCGGCTTTCAATACCTACGAAGACCATAGAATGGCAATGGCGTTTGCGCCGCTTGCCACAAGAATGAACGTGACAATTTTTAACCCCCTTGTGGTAAGGAAATCCTATCCGGGATTCTGGCTGGACATGGAAGAGGCCGGGTTCACCGTCTCACAATCCTGAGTAAAAATTGGAAGGAGAAATCTTGCGGGTGTGCGTTGCGTGTGTGTCGACACACATAAAAAACAACGCACGGGAAACACAGAGAAAAGACCCTCTCAAATAAAAACTCTGTGCTCCCGCGCGTATATCTATGCTACAACCCGTACGGGCACGAGTTCGGCCAATACAGGAGTGCTTCGCAGGTTGGTGACGAGCTCCCAAAGGAACTTCGTCAAGATAGTAAAATTGATTCTGATTTTGGGCTCAGTTTCAAAGACAAATGTAATGTCCCTAACGTAACTGGCAAGCATTTTAAAAAATAAATAATTTTTCACGAGGGCGTTCTAAAAACAAAATCAGATCAGGATTGCCATGCTGCTCAATTGGCCGGAAACCTTCAGGTTTGACGTCGCAACAGTTTCCTGGTTAAGCTCAAATTTGAGACGGCCGTCGACCACTTTGAAATTGATGCAGCTGCCTTTATGAGCAAGGCCGTTGCCGTCAGTCACTGTCAGTACGGACTTTCCGGCAGTGGATGCGACAACATTTTCGAGCTCCCGGCTCTTGGATTTTCCGATATAGACGACGTGACAAGATCCGGCTTCGCTACCTGAACTAAGCTTCTTGATCACATACTTCTTGGAACCCTTCGGCTTCCCGTCGTACCATGCCTTCAGGGTGTTATAGACATCATCTTCACCAATTACACCAACGACAAAATCACCACCGGATCCTTCATCGGGCCATTGTACATACTTGATAAAGTTGTACAGCATGGCAGCGTGAATCTCATGCGTCGGTCTTTCCTGCGCAAACACCGATGCCAGCCCCAGCAGAGAAATCATCACAATTAAGAAAATCCTTTTCATAGGTCAACGGGTTATATATTCACATCACACATGGGTAAAGAAAAAAGCCCCCAGCAACGAGGCCGGGGGATTTTCCAAACAACCCATTAAATCAAGATCGCCATTGAAGCCAGCGCACTGGCAACTTTGAGGTTTGCGCTTTCGAGCGCTTTTTGATTCAGCTCGAACTTGAGCTTGCTGTCAACAACCTTAAAGTTTATTGCGCTTCCGCGCTGTCCCAATCCATTCTTATCTGTTATCAGCAGCGTATTCTTTCCTTGTACCCTGCTTTGAATTTCGTCGAAGTCACTGCTTCTTGACTTGTCCAGAAACACAACCTGGCAGTCTGCAGCATCAGCTGGCTTTTCAATCCTTTTGATCACGCATGTCTGCGATCCCATCTTGCGTCCGCTGTACCAGGCATTCATCGTTTCGAACATCTCGTCATTACCTGCTATCCCGATGACGAATTGACCCGACCCGTCAGTCGGCCATTGTATGTACTTCATGAAATTGTACACCATCATGGAGTACACTTCGTGCATCGGCTTCTGCTGTGCAAAAACGTTGCCACTCGAGAACAGCAGCGCGAGAAAAAGCCACCTATAGATTCGTTTCATTTGTAGTGGTTGTATTTGTTTAAATCTTACGGGAACAAAAATAGGCTCTCCTGTCTGGGCAGAAGAGCCTATTCGCGGGGCAACCTTTCCGATGTAAGATTTGCTATCTAAAACCTGCCGTCAGCGGATGTAACGGAAGTCCTGACCCGGTTTTAACTGCAAAATAACCGCATACAGCAATTTTATGACGTTCTCAATGTCGTCCTTGTGTGCCATTTCCACCGTCGTGTGCATGTATTTTAACGGCAAAGAAATCAAAGCTGACGCGACGCCTTCAGCGGAGTACGCAAACGAATCTGTGTCCGTTCCTGTCGACCGGCTGACGGCCTGTCGCTGAAAGGGAATTTTCTCTTTTTGGGCCACATTCAGTACCATTTTGAGAACGTTTTGTTGCACCGCCGGACCGTAGCAAAGTACCGGTCCTTTACCACATTTTTGGTAGCCGCTTTCCTTCTTATTATACATTGGCGAGCAGGTGTCATGCGTGACGTCGGTACAAATAGCCACATCGGGTTTTAGTCTTCGCGAGATCATCTCCGCGCCGCGGAGTCCTATCTCCTCCTGTACTGCGTTTACAATGTAAAGGCAAAAAGGCAGCTTCTTCTTTTTTTCCTTTAGCCTCCGTGCAACTTCCGCGATCATAAACCCACCAATGCGGTTGTCGAGTGCGCGGCCCACCAGCCAGTTCTTGTTAAGCTCGATGAGTTCGTCGTCAAACGTAATCACGCAGCCCACGTGCACGCCCATGTCTTCAACTTCCTGGCGGGACTCGGCACCAATGTCAATGAAGATATTTTTCAATGACGGTGCCTCTTCCTTATTGTTATCGCGTACGTGTATCGCCGGCCATCCGAATACGCCCTTTACGATACCCTTCTCTCCCTGGATGTTCACGCGTTTTGACGGTGCGATCTGGTGATCGGAACCGCCATTACGCCGCACGTATATGTAACCGTCGTCCGTGATATAGTTGACAAACCATGAGATCTCGTCGGCGTGCGCCTCGATGACTACCTTGTACTCTGCTTTGGGGTTGATAACACCAACTGCTGTACCATAAACATCGATAATCTGGTCGTCGATATAGGGTTTGATGTAGTCCAGCCAGATCTGCTGACCCGGGGCTTCAAAACCAGTGGGTGACGCGTTGTTGAGATAGTCAAAAAGAAACTGCCTGCTTTTCTTGTCCATATTAGCGTATATGTTATTTAGCCTTTCTACAGTGGGATGTTCCCATGCTTTTTGCGTGGCAAAGTAACAACTTTGTTTTCAAGCATCGCATAGGCTTTGAGCAACTTTATTCTTGTCTGATCAGGGTAAATCACTTCATCGATATAACCCCGGTGCGCGGCGCGATAGGGATTGGCAAATTTGCGCGTGTACTCCTCCACTTTTTCACTGAGTTTCTTTTCCGGATCCGGTGCCTCGGCGATCTCGCGTTTGAAAATAATCTCAGCAGCTCCTCGCGCTCCCATTACGGCGATCTCGGCGGTAGGCCATGCGAAGTTCAGATCGGCACCAATGTGTTTGGAGTTCATCACATCGTAAGCACCGCCATACGCCTTCCTGGTTATTACCGTCACGCGGGGAACGGTCGCTTCCGAAAACGCATAGAGTAGTTTTGCACCGTTGGTGATGATAGCATTCCATTCCTGATCCGTGCCGGGAAGAAAACCCGGTACATCAACAAACACCAACAAGGGGATGTTAAAGGAATCACAGAACCTCACGAAGCGAGCCCCCTTTACGCTTGCGTTAATGTCCAGCACACCCGCAAGGGATGCTGGCTGATTGCCAACAATACCAATACTTCTCCCTCCGAGACGAGCAAACCCGACGACGATGTTCTCTGCGAAATTACGATGCACTTCAAAGAAACTATCCGGATCCACGACACCGTTGATAACGTCCCGCATGTCGTAGGGATGGTTCGGATTGGCGGGAACAATTTCATTGAGCTGCGGCCGCGACTCATCAGAAGGTGTATAAGGAACTGACGGAGGATCTTCTTCGCAGTTCTGCGGAATATAGCTAAGCAGCCTCCGAATTTGGTTGAGACACTCTACCTCATTGGCGCATGCGAAATGGGTTACTCCACTCTTGGTGCTGTGGGTTTGAGCTCCGCCGAGAACTTCGGCCGTCACATCTTCATGAGTAACGGTTCGTACGACGTTGGGTCCGGTTACAAACATGAAGGAAGTATTCTCCACCATGAATATGAAATCGGTGATTGCCGGTGAATACACAGCGCCACCCGCGCAAGGTCCCATAATGGCAGAGATTTGAGGGATTACTCCCGAGGCGAGCGTGTTACGATAAAATATGTCGGCGTAACCTCCCAGTGATACGACGCCCTCCTGGATTCGGGCACCCCCTGAATCGTTGAGGCCGATAATGGGCGCGCCATTCTTGAGCGCCAGGTCCATGATCTTTACAATCTTTTCAGCGTGGGTTTCCGACAACGACCCGCCAAAGACGGTGAAGTCCTGTGAAAAGATGTAAACGAGCCGGCCATGGATGGTGCCATACCCGGTTACTACACCGTCACCAAGAATGTAGGTCTTGTCCAGTCCGAAGTCTTTGGACCGATGCATGACGAATTTTCCCAACTCTTCGAAAGAGCCGGGATCCAGGATCAATTCGATACGTTCCCTGGCGGTGAGTTTTCCTTTTGCATGTTGTTGTTCGATGCGTTCTTTTCCTCCGCCGAGGAGGGCCTCCTCGTTCTTGCGGTCCAGTTCTTCGAATTTTTCCTGAAGGGTGGGGTCCTGCAACTTGCGTTTGGCCATGGGGATAGTATATAGTATTCCCTCGAAATATAGCCAAGAGCAACGGGAACCTTAGCACCGAACATGTGAAGGTGAGGAAAAAGCAAAGAGGGACGTTCGTTGCCGAGCGATCCCTCTTTGCGGAAGTGCTGAAATCAGAGTTCTCCGAGTTCTCCCTTTTCGGCCATGCGTTGCATTTTCTTGTTGGCATAAATCGCCACTTCAACGCGCCGGTTTTGCTGGCGTCCCTCGGCGGTATCGTTGGAGGCTACCGGCTGCATCTCGCCATAGCCTTGCATCGTAATGCGACTATTCTTTACGCCCTTTTCGGCGATAAATTTTGAAACAGCTTCCGCCCGCCAATCCGACAATTGCTGATTATAGTCTTCGGCACCCGTGTTATCGGTATGGCCCTCTATGAGGATATTGGTGTCATCGTATTTTTTGAGCGTTTCGGCAAGCTCGGTGAGATTTTCCTCAGTCTGAGGTTTCAGCTGATATGAGTCGTGATCGAACAAAAGACCCGAGTCGAATGTGATTCGTATTCCCTCACCAACGCGTTCGACGTGCGCTCCTTCCAGGTCGCGGCGAAGTTCTTCAGCCTGCTTATCCATGTGCCGCCCGATCAACGCGCCGGCCGCGCCGCCGATCGTCGCACCGATAATGGCGCCAACGGCAGTGTTATCCGACTTACTGCCAATCACGCCGCCCAGGGCTCCTCCCACCCCAGCACCGATGGCGCCACCCTTGGTTGTGTTGCTTGCCTTGCATCCCCAAATCAGCGGCAACATCATACAGACGATTACCGGCACGGCCAGCCATCGCCAATTGGAAATCTTCGTGTTCATACTGTATGCATAAAAGTGAGAAGCTGCCAGAGTGAGGTCATTCAAAACTTGCCGGATAAATAACCCCTCAATGGCAGCTTCGATCTATATATAAGACTAAATATAAGACTAAAGCCGGATGTCTCAGTCCGGATTACTGATCCAGGCGATCCTCAATTTCGTCACCCGCGTCACGGAATCCTTCCTTGACGTCTTCCAGGGTATTGCTCGCACCGTCCTTGATATCATCCCAGGTATCAGCCGTGGCATTCTCTACTTCATCCAGCTTTTCTTCTACTTTGGACCGACGGTCCGTCAGATCCTTTTTCGTTTCTTCGAGGTCACGGCGAGCCTCGTCTGATGCATTCTCCATTTCGTTGGAGACTTCTTCGAGTTCACGATCGATATCATCGCGTACTTCTCTAAGGTTCTGTGCCATCTCCTGACGTTCGCGGTCTATCACATCGTCACGGTCGGATTGAGTGTCGTAGTTGCCGCTGGATTCGCCAGTCTTGTTATCGCGCGTTTGATTACACTGAACAAAGAGCAGGCTTCCAAGCACCATAGTCAGCATTAAGAATTTTACTTTCATAGTTGTGATGTTTTACTTTTCAATAAGTTGGTTTTACAATTCTTGTTTCGCCTTCCCTATCAACAGAACTATGCCAGCGCCGTAATGATCCTCATGTTGTCTCCTGCAATTAGCTGATTACCATTGACTTACGAGGCCAATTACACGATGTTCTTTTGTTTGGTAAAGACTATGTCAACGAGGCTCATTATCTACATACTGAAGGATTTGTCGCCACAAGTTCAGTGGGCAGTGGGCGATAGGCAGTGGTAGTTGTGGCCCTGAAGCACCTACGCACATCCATCCAGGTATGCAATCCGATGAACGCACAACGTAAACACGTAAACACTCCAGATTCTGGGTACGCCCTGGGATGGCAGACAACTTCAACACCTCAACAAATCAACACTTCAACACACCAAAAGAGATAGGCCGCAAAATCTGGTATCATAATGGAAGGTCATGGGTCCTCCAAGTTTTTCTGATAGAGCAGATAATGCGGCCAGGTGTTACCCCGTCATACGAGCCAAACCCAACAGAAAGGATATATAGAAGACGGGAAACACGTAGGGGATCTTCTATTTTTTTTAATTTCTTTTCGTTTCTTCTGTCTGGTCCTGCCTCTTTTCGTTAGAAATTTCATACCAATCTGCCAAATAGCCGCTCAGGGGATATTTTGGGCGAAACACGAGGAAACACCTGTGGACGCTCATCTACGATGTGGGGAATATGAGCGTGCCTTCGAAGTGTTCATGTGTTGATGTGTTGAAGTTGTCTGGTATCAGAGGGCGTGCGGAGAAATGTAGAGTGTTTACGTGTTTACGTGCGTACGTGTTTACGTTGTGCGCCCATCCGATTGCATACCCAGAATTAAAGGGCGCGCGGAGGGATTGATGGGTGTGGAAGTGTTGGTGTGTTGATGTGTTGAAGTCGTCTGTCATCCAAGGGCGTGCAGGTAGATCCTTCCCTATGTATTGAGGTGCTTGCCGTAAAGCAGAAGGGGATTTGACTACACGACGGGTGTTGAATGGCTTCCTTGAATTTCATTAACAGATTTTGATCCTGGGTGATACGGCTGGTTGGCATGATTTTACCACAGTTGGTTGAACAACTAATTCTAAAAACAGTCCGTATGAAAAAAACAAAAACATGTTTGATGGCAATCCTGACAGTCCTGCTATTGTCAGGTGTGGTGGTATCGTCGACAGCGCAGGATCGGCGCATGGGCGTAAAAGGGGGACTGAACCTGAGCAACCTGTATGTCGACGATGTGGACGACGAGAATGCCCGCGTGGGCTTTCACGTTGGAGTGTACGGCCAGATCTTTTCAACTGAAACGTTTGCCATTCAACCCGAATTGCTTTACACAACGAAAGGATCGGAAACAGAATGGAGCGGTGTTATCGACCAGACCGTAAAGTTCAATCTCAACTACCTGGAGTTGCCTATTCTCGCCGTATTCAAACTCGGTGACGCAGCTGAGATCCATGTAGGACCCTACTTCAGCTACCTTCTGGGAGCCAACATCGACACGGAGGGCGATCTCGGTGGTGGAACGGAAGACCTGGACCGCGACAACTTCAAATCGTTTGATTTCGGCCTGACCGGAGGTTTCGGTCTCAACTTCGGCGCCGTCCAGGTCGGTGCACGCTACAACTATGGTCTTTCCGAAATCGCAGACAGCGACGCAGCCGAACTGCTGCTGGGAGATTCCAGGAATTCATGTGCGCAGGTGTATGTGGCGTTGAATCTTAATCCCTAGGGGATTGTGTTGAAGTGTTGAGGTGTTGATGTGTTGAACACACCAGTTTCTGGGTACGCCAGTGGCTAACAGACAACATCAACACATCAACACATCAACACATTAACACAAAAAAAAATGGAACCCTCTCAGGTTCCATTTCTTTCGCTCTCAGGTCTTGCTACAGATTGATCTCGTATGCCTTGAGTTTGTTATACAAGGTCTTGCGATCAATCTTAAGAAGTTCGGCTGCTTTCGTCTTGTTGAAGCCGGTTTTCTCCAGCGTCGAGATGATGGCTTGCCGTTCAGCGCGTCCCGAGACGGATTTGAGAAGGTTGTGATGGGACATTTCAAACAGATGATCCGTACCCGACGTATCAGCGAATTCGGGTTCGGGTGAAATAATCTCGTATGGCAGTGACTCGAGTGTAATCTCCGATCCCGGAGATAGAAGCACTGCGCGTTTGATGACGTTGTTGAGCTCGCGAAGATTTCCGTACCATGCGTAGTTCTTCAACTTCTCGATGACTTCCTTGTTGGTAAGCTTCACATCCTTACCCAGAGCAGCATTGGCTTTCTTGAGGAAATGTTCTGCAAATATCATGATGTCGCCCTTGCGCTCGCGCAGCGGTGACAGTTCAATTTTGAATTCATTTAACCTGTGATACAAGTCTTCCCGGAACCGGCCGGCTTTCACGATGGAAAGCAGATCTTCGTTTGTAGCGGTGATGATCCGGACATCAATGTCGATATCCCTTGTGCTTCCTATCCGGCGTATCTTGCGTTCCTGAAGGACACGAAGAAGTTTCGCCTGATTCTCATAAGACAGGTTGCCGATTTCATCCAGGAACAACGTACCAGTATTGGCAATCTCAAAGCTTCCCGCTTTGTCGGTAAACGCTCCTGTGAACGAACCCTTCACGTGACCAAACAATTCAGAGCCTACCAGTTCTTCTGAAAGAGCACCGCAGTCGATAGCAACGAACGGTTTGCCTGCCCTCTTGCTGCGTTCATGAATGGCGACAGCAACATACTCCTTGCCTGTGCCGGTATCACCCGTGATGATAACCGACATATCCGACGGCGCTATCAGGTTGATATAGCGCTCAACAGTCTCGGCCTGAGGACTGGTACCGACAATAAAGCGATCTTCACGTAGCGACGACCGTCTGGGCTCGCTCGCTTCCTTGTAAGCCTGACCTTTCGAATTGCTCTTGTTGATCGCTTCACGAATTGTGATGAGAATTTCGTCAGGCAGCAGGGGCTTCACAACATAGTCGGAAGCACCGTACTTGAATGTTTGAACAGCTGTTCGAACATCCGAGTAGCCGGTAATTATGATCACAGGTACCGCTGGCTGCAAAATCTTAATGCGCTGCAAAAGATCGGCACCAGACATATCCGAAAGGTGATAATCACACAGCACCAGGGTATAACTCTTGGTTCGCAGCAGCTTCAGCGCATCAGCACCGCTTGAGGCAGTGTCCACCTCATATCCGTTCTTGCTCAGGAATCTCGACAACAGGCTGCAAATGTCCTGATCATCGTCAATCACCAGTATTCGTTCCATTATTCTAAGTTGTTTGGTTTTCCGCTCAGTCTAGACCCGATCCGGAGCTTTTCTCCGGGTCTCTGCCTCTGCTGTGGCAGCCTTGCGACGCTTAACCGATAGAAAAATAGTGCCAGAGCGGAAACGTCCCTATTTTTCTACGAACAGAAGATAGCTACTATTCAATGTGGAACATTTTCCCCAAGAGTAAAAGACATTTTTCAACACTTTGTGGCCAAATCGCCCAATGGGTGACTGGCGAGGTGGGTTGACTTTCCCCGGCCTATAGGGCGAGTGGAAAGGGCGATAAATCCAGCCTTTTCTGGCTGAAAAGCACCGGAAAACGTGGATCATCGGATGGATTGTGTAAATTTGCCCACATTTTTATGAACCGTGTAGGCATTATAGATCTCGGTACCAACACCTTTCACCTGCTTATCGCAGATGAGCAGGATGGTGTTTATCGCATTATCCACCGCGATCGCCTTCCGGTCAGAATCGGCATGGGCGGTATAAACAGGGGCTTCATTTCGTCTGATGCGTTGCAACGTGCTTTGGTGGCCCTCCAGAGCTTCAGGAACACGCTGGACGAAATGGGAGTGCAACACACCTACGCGTACGGCACCAGCGCTCTTCGCAATGCCCGCAACCGCGCTTCCGTGCTCCAGGCCATTTACGATCTCACAGGGCTTGACGTAACGATAATCTCTGGTGATCGCGAGGCAGAATACATCTACCTCGGTGTCCGATCGGCCCTGCATCTTGGAGAAGAAAAGTCGCTGATCATGGATATCGGCGGTGGCAGTGTTGAGTTTATCATCGCCGACAACGACAACATCTATTGGAAGGAGAGCGTTGAAATCGGAGCACAACGCCTCCTTGAAAAATTCCAGCGCCACGATCCTATTCTCCCTAAGGAAATCGATGCACTCAACGCCTTCCTTGATGAAAAACTCCTATCGCTTCGCGAAGCCATGGAAGCGTACGATCCCAGAACTCTGGTAGGCTCGTCAGGCACGTTTGATACCCTCAGCGATATCTTCTGCGAGGCACATGATATTCACAAGTCGCCTGAAGAAAGTGAGACTCCGCTGACGCTGGAGGGATTTCATGCCATCTACGACGACCTCGTGACTAAGAATCGTGAACAGCGGATGCTCGTGCCGGGAATGATTGAAATGCGCGTCGACATGATCGTGGTTGCCTGTTGCCTTATCCGTCGCATTCTTCAATCCCATCCCTTCAATCGCATCCGCGTATCAACCTACTCACTCAAAGAGGGCGTGCTTGCTTCCATGAACAAGGCCGTCGCCGTCTAGCCTCACTCCAGTCCCGGTATTACCCGATCTTTAGGATACTTCACTTCAAAGCTGTACCGGACCTTCTTCGTCTCACCTGGATTCAGCGACAACTCCCATACGAGTTTCCCATTCTCAGGTGTATATTTCGCACCGCCGGTTTCATCAACCGTTACTTCGATCTGACTGTTCTGCGACACCGGCACATGATCTTCAACCATGATCCTGATAGGTTCATCCCGCGTATTGCGTATAGAAATCTCCCAGGTATACCTGTCGCGCTTGTTCGCGCCGATTGTACGCCGGGAAGTAAAGTCTTTCACCTTTTCGCGCTCCACAACAATGCGCTTGTCACGACCGAGCGATACATCGAGTGTGTCTTCTACATTCGCAGGATCAACATACGTCTTACCTACAAAGGTGCCTTCAAAGAACACGTTCGCTTCCCCCGGCAGAAGGCTGAACGCTTCCCATCCCGTTACACGCGCCAAAAGAAATGCATCAGCATCAAGCTTGGGTGTTGTCGCGTAACGATAGGTTGCCGGAACTTCATGGCTGGCGATATCCACGACAGTGGGCTTTGTTGTTGATGCTACGGTGTATGGAAGTGAAATGTTGAACTCAGTATTTAGTGAAGTCTGAATGGTACTTACATAGTTCGCTGCGGACTCAAACGCCACTTCGCTCATATCAGCAGAATCATAAGCCTTCGGAGCGGTAGCCATGCCTCGTACTCTCACAGCCTTTTCCTGTAGAGGAACAGGTCGCGGAAAGTCAAGGTACCAGGTGTACAATTCCGGTTTTTGTCCCCCCAGAGCCGGATTGGCCGTTGACAGTATAAGCTTAACATTCTCCCATGTTTCGCCGGTCTGTTGAAACACATTCGCCTTGTATTGCAACGTCATCGGAGATTTTGTGTCGGTCGCACGCAAGTCATACACCGGATACCAGCCAGCGTCGTAAACCACATAACTTACATCCAGGTTGGCTTGTGTAGCGGCCTTTGCCGAGACACTGATAACAATCTCGCTTGTGTTGCGTGCGAGAAGTCCTCGCTGCTCAGAGATTTGTTGTTTCAGTTTCGTTATTTTCTCATTGAGAGTTTTGATCTGCTTATCGGCCTCAATCTTGGCAACGCCGATATCTGACATTCGCGAACGGAAAAAGTCGGCCATGGCTCGGAGCTCGGCGACTGTAAGGTTTTGCTGCGTGCCGCCAATCTTTTGATTGGCTTCCATCAGCTTCTCTTCCTTCTCAAGGATGGCTTTGTCATTTTGCACCTTGGTGAGTCGTGCAACGTAGTATTCGAGCGAGTCTTCGAGTCGCTTCAGCTTTGGGGGACGTTCTCCTTCTTTGAGGTAATTTTGATTGTGTTGTATACCGAGGATGATGGCATTACCGGAGCCGGACACCTGAATACTCTGTGGGTCCAAAGAAGCAGGTAGTCCTCCAATGACGAGGTTTGTTTCACCCGGATTTACTCGTGTCTTAATCTCGCGAACAACCTGTGCACGGTTGAGGAATACCGTTACCTCACGGATTTTGGATTCGACCTCAGTGACGGTCTGAGCTTTGGCAGTAAACGCTACCGCCAATAGAAAAAATGCCAATCGCGCTTTCATTCCCATGTTTTCTTAGATTTCATTTTTCATTTTTTGTGACTGTTCAACAAACAGACGCAGGATGACAGCCAATTCCATAAGGTACATCCAACTTTTTCATTCGACGCGTCCTGGGTCCAAAAGGTTGTAAATCCGCGATTTGCGGGAGGCTTTGTTATCTTTGGGGCTATGAGTGAATTAACGTATCCTGTCGGGAAACTTAAAGACTTTGCCTGCGAAATATTCAGAAAGATTGGATGCAGTGATGCTGACGCGTCCCTGGCCACCGAAGTACTCCTTTCGGCTGACCGGAGGGGAATAGACTCTCATGGTATAGCCAGGCTTTCAGGCTATGTACGACTCTGGGAGGCGGGAAGACTCAATTCCACACCGAACGTCAGAGTCGTGCATGAAACACCAAGTACCGCGGTGGTAGATGGCGATCGCGGACTGGGACTTGTTGTGGCCCCCAGGGCAATGGAAATTGCAATGGAGAAAGCGGCTGCTGTTGGCTCCGGCTGGGTGTCCGTGAAGAACTCCAATCACTTCGGCATAGCAGGATATCACGCCATGATGGCGCTGAAATCTGATATGATTGGAATGGCGATGACGAACGCCAGCCCTTTGGTTGCTCCCACCTTTTCGCTGGATCGTCTGTTAGGTACGAATCCTATTGCAGTTGCGGTCCCTGCCGGAGAAGAACCTCCCTTTGTTGCTGACATGGCCACTACTACCGCGGCCAACGGAAAGCTGGAAATTCTCCAGCGTGTGGGTAAACAGGCCCCAAAAGGATGGATACAGGACAAGATGGGTCAACCTTCGACAGATCCCCATGAGTTGAAGAATGGAGGTGCGTTAGTTCCGCTGGGAAGCGACTATGAACACGGGAGCCACAAAGGGTATTGCCTGGGTGCGGTCGTTGATATTTTTTCTGCTGTACTGAGTGGCGCCAATTACGGTCCGTGGGTCCCTCCGTTTGTCGCGTTCCTTGCTCCGCCGGCTGACCCGGTAGGAGAAGGGATTGGTCATTTCGTAGGGGCTATGCGCATCGATGCGTTTCGCCCCGCCGATGAGTTTAAGAAAAATATGGACAAGTGGATAAGGCGTTTTCGTTCATCCACACCTGTGCAAGGTCAAAAGCGTGTTTTGATACCCGGTGATCCTGAACGGGAAATGGAAGCACATCGCGAACAACACGGAATACCTGTTAATCCCAAGGTATTGGAAGACCTTAGGGCCCTGGCTTCACGATTTGATGTAAAGAACCCGGTGCTTTGATTCGTCGAGAATCAAAACAACCCAAATTGGCCAAGGCTTATCCCTACGCGTAAGACCAGCGGACTGTCATACGGGTTGAACTCACCCGGTTGTGGATTTTCGTAGAGAAAGTTGTAAAGAGCAAGGAAATACAGTGATGCCTTGCCGCCAAGGGGTTGAATGAATCCACCGCCTGCCATGAAGCTTTCATATCCTTCGCGGTAATCGAGGAACTCATAACTGAGGTACTCGTACTCGGTATGCACAAAAAATCCCCTAAACAGCAAGTAGCGCGCGAACGGCCCACCGCCGTACGAATGCGTCTTGATGGAAGGACTGAAGAATTTATAGTTGTTGTACTGATAAGTCAAGTTGACTCCCGCCATCAACTTACGGGTAAAGAGGTAACCTATGGATGGTGATATAAGGATATAATCCTGGTCTGAACCAAAGCCCAATCCCAGACCACCGCCAAACACAAGCCGCTCGTTAAGCGGTACACCCTTAAGGCTGTTCTCTTCGCCCTGTGCATAAGCTACACCGGTGATGGCGGTGAGCAGCACGACAAACATCGCTGTCCTTATCATGGCCTTGTTTTTTATTCCTCAACGATCACAAAGACGTCCTCGGATTCGCGCTTCATCAGGTACTTTTCGCGCGCGTACTTCTCAAGGGTCTCCTCTGTTCCAAATAGTTCCTGCTGATCCTTGGCTACCTCTTCGATCTTTCGTTCATAAAATTCCTTCTCACGTTCGAGGCTGTTGAGTTTCGATGTAAGGGAAAAGCGTGCGATCAGGTTATTTGAATCCAGGAAGGTGATCCACACGAGGAATGCCGTTCCGGTCAGAAAGTAGAAATTCCTAAAAATGCTCGGTAGTCTGCCTAACATAGTCCAAAAAACTAAACGAAGATAGCAAATAAATCGTATTTGCTATCTTCTGAAGTATCCCCTCCTGGGCAGCTTACATCTTTCTTCCCGGGAAGTAAGCCGTTTCACCCAGTTCCTCCTCAATCCGGAGTAGCTGGTTGTACTTGGCCATGCGGTCTGAACGTGAAGCTGAGCCGGTCTTGATCTGGCCAGTGTTTAACGCCACTGCAAGATCCGCGATCGTACTATCTTCCGTTTCACCCGAACGGTGCGACATTACACTCTTGTACGAGTTTCGCTTAGCAAGGTTTACCGCGTCGATGGTTTCTGTCAGAGATCCGATCTGGTTTACCTTAATCAGAATGGCGTTACCTACACCTGCATCAATTCCTTTTTGCAGGCGTTCTACGTTGGTTACGAACAAGTCGTCGCCAACGAGCTGAACCTTATCGCCAATGCTTTCTGTAAGCGCTTTCCACCCAGCCCAGTCGTCTTCAGCCATACCATCTTCAAGGGATATGATGGGATATTTCTTCGCCCAGTTGGTCCAATACTCCACCATTTGGGCAGGCTTCAGTTTCTTACCTGACGACTTCTTGAAGTGATAAACCTTTGCCTTTGGATCATAGAATTCCGATGCTGCGGGATCCAAAGCGATGAAGATATCCGAACCCGGTTTGTATCCGGCCTTTTCGATAGCCATCAATACAACTTCGATCGCTTCTTCATTCGACTTCAGATTCGGTGCAAACCCTCCTTCATCGCCAACGTTCGTCGACAAACCTTTATCATGCAGCACCTTCTTGAGTGTATGGAACACTTCCGCGCCCATGCGCAGCGCTTCTGAAAATGTATCTGCTCCGACGGGCATAACCATGAATTCCTGGAAGTCGATGGCATTGTCGGCGTGACTTCCGCCATTCAGAATATTCATCATCGGGACAGGCAACGTGGTTGCGCCTACACCTCCAACATAGCGATACAAGGGCATGCCTGCTTCAGCAGCGGCAGCGCGGGCAATTGCCAGCGATGTTCCGAGAATAGCGTTAGCACCAAGTTTTCCCTTGTTGGGCGTGCCATCGAGTTCGCGCATGATCTTATCGAGCAGCGTTTGTTCAAAAACGCTGATGCCTGTGATCTCCGGGGCGATTTTGGTATTGACGTTGTTGACCGCTTTCAGTACGCCTTTTCCCATGTATCGTTTCTTGTCGCCGTCGCGAAGTTCTACAGCCTCATGCGTTCCGGTGGATGCGCCTGACGGCACGGCAGCGCGACCAAAGGCGCCGCTCTCCGTAGTGACATCGACTTCAATGGTAGGATTACCGCGACTATCCAAAATCTGGCGCGCGTGTACACTCTCTATTAAACTCATATTCGGCTAAGGTTGATAAAGTTACTTGGAGACGCTTTGCAATTGATTCTCCCGAATGAGTGCGACAAATTGATCGAACAGGTAGTTCGAATCGTGTGGTCCGGGAGATGCTTCGGGGTGATACTGGACGGAAAATGCCTTCTTATCTTTCCGTCGTATTCCCATGATCGTATTGTCATTGAGGTGAAGGTGCGTCACCTCGATGTTTTCGTTTTTGTCAATGTCTGTTTCCACTACGGAGAAACCGTGATTTTGGGATGTCATCTCGCCTTTACCCGTGATGAGGTTTTTCACGGGATGGTTCAGTCCCCGGTGGCCATGGTGCATTTTGTAAGTTCCGAGACCGCTGGCCTTTGCCAGAAGTTGATGACCCAGGCAAATTCCAAATGTCGGACGGTCGTGATCGAGGATTTCGCGCACGGTCTTGATCGCGTAATCCATCGCTGCGGGATCACCGGGGCCGTTCGAGATGAAGTAGCCATGCGGTTCCCACTGTTCCATTTCACTGAAGGGTGTTTTCGCAGGAAACACCTTCACGCGACATCCTCGCCTTACGAGATTGGTGAGGATGCTGCGTTTGATCCCCAGGTCGAGTGCTGCCACCCGGAAGGGAGCGTTTTCATCACCAACGACATAAGGTTCCTGTGTACTCACGATGGAGGACAATTCGAGTCCTTCCATTGAGGGCACGCGCGCCAGTTCCTTTGTCATTTCCTCGGGTG
>QGUY01000054.1 GCA_003242315.1 Bacteroidota bacterium | reverse complement strand
ACCCTCAGCCTGTCGACGGTTCTGATGTTTACAGGCTGCCTTCCGGAGGATGTTGGCTTGGGTAACGGACTCACAGATACCTCTTTGGATGCATCGTTCACTATCATTCCGGACGCCAACTCACCGAACCGCTTCACGCTGAAAGCGTCTAACACAAGTTACATCATGTCGAAATGGGAGCTGGGCGATGGCTCGCCTGCCTTCATCGGTAAGATGGAACAGGAAATATTTCTGCCGGACGCTGGCACCTATACGATAACACACTACGCTGTAGGTAAGGGTGGTTATATGGCCTCCGCTTCGCAGGAGCTTACGGTCGAGACCTCTGACCCGAACGCAGGTAACATCGTACTCGGTGGTCGCCTGGATTCGGATGAGGACATTGCGCAATGGACCATTCTCCAGATCAGCGAGTCCGGAGCATCGTGGACGTTTGCTGACGGAAAGGCGACGGTAACGGGCGGTGGATGGAATCAGCAGGGATTCTATCAGCCGATCCAGGTGATCAAGGATAAGACCTACGTCATCGACATGGTGGTTTCATCCACGAGTGGTGCTGTAAACACGTGGTTCGAAGTCTTCTGTTCTACGACGCCGCCGGTGCAGAATAATGACTACAGCGCTGATGGAATCAAGCGCAGTGTCAACACCTGGGCTGGTTGCGGTACCGAGCCTTTTGCAGGAAAGATTTCAGTTGTTGGATGCGGCGACAACGAGGGTACGTTCACGGCTCCGGTGGACGGTACCATGTACCTGGTGATCAAATGCGGCGGTGAGGACCTGGGTGATGGAATTTCCGTCGACAATATTGAAGTCCGGGGAATGTAATCAAAGCCTTATTTGGTAATGAATCCTGTCTCGCACCTTAGTCCCTCAGGGATTAGGGTGCGAGACTCAAGTGAAAATTATTGATTGTCTTTAAACTTAACTGGTAAACGCATGGGCATGGGGATGGTGCGTTGGTTGGTCATCGGCTGTTTGCTTACCTCCTGCCTGAGTTCGTCTCAGGAATCTTCCACAATCGACGACGGTAAGGAACCGGATGGTCCGGCTATCTTACGATGGCTGACGTACCCCGACCGATCGCACCTACTCGCCCGCGCGTCTGACCTGGCGTTTTACAAGACCGACAAGACGAATCCGGCTATATCCATAGACACGACAAAGCGGTACCAGAGTATGGATGGCTTTGGATACACGCTCACCGGTGGGAGCGCCATGCTCCTCAATACGAAGTTGATTCCATCAGCTCGTGCGGGTTTGCTGAAAGAGTTGTTTCTAACGAATGATCAGGGTATAGGCATAAGCTACCTGCGCATCAGCATCGGCGCATCTGATCTTGACCCTTACGTTTTTTCATACAACGACCTTCCCCCCGGCGAAACCGATGTGACACTTTCGAAATTCAGCATCGAGCCGGATCGAACGCACCTGATTCCCATACTCAAGGAAATTCTTGCGCTGAATCCGGATATCAAGATCATGGGTAGTCCGTGGTCCGCACCTGCCTGGATGAAAACGAATCAGGCGGTCAAAGGTGGCAGCCTCAAGCCTGAATACTACGCCGTTTACGCGAACTACTTTGTGAAGTACATTCAGGCAATGAAAGCAGAGGGCATAACCATCGATGCCATCACCGTACAAAACGAACCGGAACATCCCGGAAACACGCCGAGCATGACCATGACGAGTGCCGAACAGAACGTGTTTATCAGGGATCACCTGGGTCCGGCCTTTAAGGACGCTGGCATCGAAACTAAGATTGTAATCTTTGACCATAACTGCGACCACCCGGAATACCCTATCGCTATCCTCGACGATCCGGTTACCCGCACTATGGTTGACGGTACGGCATTTCACTTGTATCTCGGCGACATCAGCGCGCTCAGCACGGTCCACAACGCCCATCCCGACAAGAACATTTACTTTACTGAACAGTGGACGAGCGGCGAAGGCGACTTTGGAGGAGACCTTCGCTGGCATGTGAAAAATCTGATCGTCGGCGCACCCCGAAACTGGAGTCGCAATGTGCTGGAGTGGAACCTGGCATCCGACGAAAACTTTGAACCCCACACTGACGACGGTGGTTGTACCCTCTGCCAGGGTGCGTTGACAATAAACAGTCTAACTGGATCCGTCACCCGGAATGTTTCGTACTACATCATCGGTCATGCCTCAAAGTTCGTCCCCCCTGGTTCGGTCAGGGTTCACAGCAACATTGTTAACAACCTGCACAACGTTGCCTATGTGACTCCCGAAGGCAAGATTGTGTTGATCGTTCTTAATGACAACGACTCTGACACTGCCTTCAACATTCACATTGGCGAATACGCGGTAGCTACATCGCTGCCTTCGGGCGCGGTTGCAACGTATATGTGGCAGTAATGCCACAGTCCATCACTAGTCCTTGATCCTTTGCAGGCTGAATCCGCGAAACGTTTCTGGCATTCAAATTTCCCATGACTGGCTGTAAGCGTTACGCAACCCTTTAGTGCCACTTAAGGTACTGGCTAGGGAACAGTTGCGTAAGGAGTCACGCGTTATCTCTGTTATCCGCCTTGCCTATGGGATTCACCAATTGGATCAATGCCATCCGACAGTCTGTCGTTTGGAGCCTTACACGCCACATCGGTGCCGGACGTGGGTCGAGCAACACAATTGCGCGAACCGAGGTCAGACGCATTCTGGTAACGCGACCTAACCATCGGCTTGGCAATCTTCTTCTTATTACGCCCCTTCTCCAGGAGATCGAACGGACATTTCCGTTTGCCAGGGTCGACCTATTCGTTAAGGGCACTCTGGCACGTCGGCTTTTCGCGCAGTATCGAAGCATCGACACCATCATCTCCCTTCCCTCAAGACCGTTTATTCACCTGCTTCAGTATATCCTGGGATGGATCCGTTTGCTGTTTAGAAGGTATGACCTTGTCATCAACGCCGCATACCACTCTTCGTCCGGTCGTTTGTCCACGCTTCTGGCGCGCGCACGGTTCAAAACCTATGGCGATGTGCAGGAAGAGATAAAGGTCCTTTGTACAGACTACCGACACAATGCAAAACATCCCGTGTACAGTCTGAGAGCGTATCTCGGCAGCGCCACTGGTGTTTCGCGAATATCGTCGCCGGCGCCACTTCTTGACCTACGCCTTACCAAAACAGAGCTTGAGCGCGGACGGCGCTTGTTGCGAACTGTCGCGCCCGTGACCAGGCCGGTGATCAGCCTATTCACATACGCTACGGGAGAAAAATGTCTCTCGCGTGAATGGTGGAAGGAACTGCTTATCCTATTGCAGAAACGATACGACAGCATTGTTGAGATCCTGCCGGTTGACAATGTATCGCGGGTGGATTTCGCTGTGCCTTCGTTTTACAGTCGCGATGTTCGCGAGATCGCAGCCGTAATTGCCAACACTGATGTATTTATCGGTGCGGATAGTGGGATTATGCACCTGGCAAGCGCCGCGCAAACTCCGGCGATGGGATTGTTCATCATTACCAACCCGGACGTTTTTGGGCCTTACGGCAACGGAAGTGTGTCAATCGACATGAACCGGGCCACGCCGGGGGATTGTATCGAGGTTGTTGATTCCATTTTGCGATTGACCGTGCGTCCTCACAAAGCTATCGGACATTAGCACCAATGAAGAGCATGCCACCGAAATCGCAAACGGGTTAGTGATAAAAGGTGCCTTAAGGCTGGACAATGTTTACGCTCCTTGATAAGTTTGGGTACGTATTAACCTAAAACTTGTGAGAGGAGGCTTCCCCGCGGAAGCCTTCTTGTTGTGTAGATACCGCATACGCTATTGCCGGATTCACCAACGCGCTGCCGTTCGTCCTGAAATCTCAAGCAAATTTTTATTGCGGGTATTTTAACCTTATCTTCGCTCACGAATTTTTTGGACCAAAAATTTTTTTAATGGCACTGCTAGAAAAACACCTGTACGTTAAGAAATCCACACTACCTAATTCCGGAAAAGGGTTATTCACAAAAGTTTTCATTCCCAAGGGCACCCGCATCGTGGAATACAAGGGCAGGCGCACGGTGTGGAAGGACGTGAAAGACGACGATGGCAAGAACGGGTATATTTTCTACATCAACAGCAAGTGTGTAATCGATGCTTTGCCCACCGTGAAGGCTCTGGGGCGCTATGCGAATGACGCAAAGGGCTACAGCAGGGTCAAGGGCATCACAAATAACAGCGAGTACGTTGTCGAAGGAAAGCGCTGCTTCATTGAAGCCACGAAGGATATTCCCGCCGGTGGTGAAATCTTCGTTGGGTATGGCGCGGAGTACTGGAAGACGATGCGCGAGAACTGGAAGATCGACCTCGCCGAGAAGAAGAAAAAGGCGAAAAAGGTAAAGAAGAAGAAGTCGACGAAAAGGAAGTCGACCAGGAAGACGTCGGCACGGAAAAAACGCTCCACAGCGCGGCGTAAACGTACCTGACGGATTTACGGCCTTCGTCGGAGATCCTCAACTTTTTCGTACGCGCTCGCGGCGTATTCATCAAACCCTACGCGGATTGCTTCATCGATGTAGGCCGTCCACAATTTCACAGAAGTGTTGTTAAGTTGCACGGCCTCTACCAGGGTATTGTATGCCTTGAGGTTGTCACTGCTGTGTTCGCGGTAGTACCGTGCGGCGGCGATAATCCCTTCTTCGAAGAACGGGTTGTAGGTGCCCACGATCTCGTAATTCTTTTCTGCCAGAATAGTGTCGCCGTTGACTTCCGCAACCAACGCCTGGTAAAGTGTTTTCTCCAGATATCTGTCGGGAGGGAAGGTAATGCCATCGTTTATGGCCTTCACGATCTTGTCGACTTCGCGCCGCTCAGCAAGCAGCAGCAGTTCAAAATGACGTATGTCGTTGAACAGATTTTCGTCAGTCAGCTGCAGCCCTTCTACCTGATTAAAATACCTGATAGCCTTTCGTAGGTTATTGCGCTCAAATTGGCGGCGGCTCATATCAAGGAGCGCGTTGGCTTTGTAGTTGTTGTCTGTGAACGTAGACAGTATGTTGTCGAACAATAGCGTATCTCCGACGCCAACGCGATAGCGACAGAACAGATACTTGAGCGGATCGGTAAGCGAAGTGGCCTGGGAAGAGGGCAATCGCAGGATGCGCGTAATCTGGTTCGCGATCTCCGTTTCCGCTTCGGAGCCGTGGGCCAGCACACTATCCCAGGCGGCAAGCGCCTCTGGTACGTTGCGATCTTCCGTCAGGGCGATTGCTTTGTAGAGCCGCGCTCTCTTATAGTTTTGGCTCACGGCGTAGTCGAAAAAGCTGGCTGCCCGCGCGGGATTACCCTGCTCGAGCGCCCATAGTCCCATAGTGTAGTTGTAGTTTCCTTCATACGTACTGCTGATGTATACCAGTTCCGCCATGATTGCGAGGGCCCGCGTAACATTGTGCTGGTAGTAATACCCGATGGCAACGGGAACCTTAAGCGCTTCCATGTAGTCGGAATTGACGGAATCGTCGGCGAGGGCATACGCTCTCGCGAGCGTAGCGGAGTCGAGGTTGCCGACATGTCGAAGAAGGTAGTTATTCAGCAGGGTTGCGCTGTGGAGGGTAAGCTTTTGAGATGCAAAGGGGTCGATTTCGCGAGTGAACGACTGACGTTGTGTGTTTGCGAGGGCAAGCGCATTGGCAATTGTCCCCGTGTATGTGTCGTCAAACAGCTCTAGCGTTGAGTCTGCGCCCATAGGGAGATACTCAAGCGCAGACAAGCCGAGGATGTTTGCTTCGGCAGTGGGCTTTGCTTGTGGTACCTCGCGGGCTTCGCTGAAGAGATAAAGCGCTGAATCGAGGTTGAATACTTTAGCGTAGGCGTAACCCAGGTTGTTTTCCAGGATTCCTGATCCGGGAAGCTGCGACTGAGCGTGTCGTAGACTTTTGATGGCGTCGAAGTATCGGGTTTGCCAGATCTTCAGGTTTCCGCTGTTTGCCAATGAATATGCGCTGGGTCTCTTTCCATTGGCGAGTTCGAGGTGGCGTTCGGATTCCTCCAGATTGTAACGGTTCTGGGTGAGTTTGGCCATTGCGTAGTTTGCGTGATGGCTTTGGAATCCGTATGAACGTGCGCGATCGAAATGCGCGCGGGCCAGTTCAAGGTTGTTCAGTTTGATGTCGAGGTCTCCGAGATACGTGTAGAAGCCTGACACGGCATCGTACACGTAAACGCGCCAGCCTACAAAGAAAACGAAGGCCAGGGTGGCGATGAGCCCCGCGAACTGGAACGTGAACCACGGCATCCGCGTGGGTTTGTACAAGACTTTATGCATTGGCAGGTTGCTGCCCAGGAGCGATGCGAAATTGGACAAAATGTACAGCACGAAGATGAAGCTGAAACCCAGGTGTGAGAAAACAATAATGTCCTCCATCACATTGAGTGCAGCATCGTTAGCGTTGCCCAACAGCCCTCCGATGGTGCCAAAAGCAATGGTTGCTATTGCCAGGTACAGCAGTGCACCTGCGGGAGCAAAGGAAAGGATGTTTTCGTACGTTGCCTGCCTGTCGCGAAAGCCCCAAACTCCGAGAACTGCCGATACAACAAGCAAGAGGTATGCGTTGAGGTAAACAAAATTCCAGTTAATGATGTCGAGCTCGTGCAACGCCGTCACGAGGAGATTGGCCAGGTAAATGGTCGTGAGTATGAAGAAGTGCTGGATGCGTGATGCTCCCGAGCGACTGAGAATGGCGATGAACGCGGCGAGAATCTCATGACTTACGAGGAGGATAAACAGAATTGTGATTACCACTGCCGCGGGGTAGGCCGTTACTGCCAGATGCATGAAGGGATAGTCGACCTTGCTGCCCAGTCCCACCGTCAACGCAAACAACATCATGACACCGGCAAAGGCGACAGCGCGCCGTGCGACGTCGACGCCCGGGCGAATCATGTTGAAGTAGATCGCGAGGCCACCAAAGGCGATGAGCGTGACGACGAGCGGTATGTCGTTGAGTTGTCCGAACACTTCCAGCACCCTGAGGCGCAGACTGTACCAGAAGAGGATAAGCAGTGCCATGGCGGCGATAAACCAGAATCGGTCGAATGTGGTGACCACGGCAAGCAGCACGACGACACCAATTGCGAGCATAACAAGATAGAGGTATATCCCCACCATGTTGGGCTCGATGGCACTGCCGTTGAAGTATTCGAGGATGACGTAGTTGTCGCCGGGAACGGATAATTCAAAAGGACCGAGGCGATACGTGTCGAGCGTGGACTCGATTACCTTTTGTTCCTGGATTTTTTCCCAGTGAAGAATACCGTCGACACCGCGGTAGTAAGAAAAAGCGTAGAAGGCAAGTGCCAGCACAAAGGCGGATGCCGTGATGTACCAGGCGTACCGATGTTCAGGTTTCCAGGATTTCCAGAACTGCGTGCCTTCGGTCATTTTGAGTGTAATACCCGCGCGTCAGCTTTCAATTACTTTAGGCACCCTGAAGTAGGTATCATCTTTAGCGGGTGCGTTTTGTAGCGCGCGATCATGGCTGAGATGAGGCCCGACAACGTCGTCGCGAAGAGCGTTGATTTCACCTGACATTGTGGTAAGCGGCTCAACGCCGGTCGTGTCCACTTCGCTGAGCTTCTCAACCCATCCGACAATGGCTGTCATGTCCGCCATCATTCGTTCAGCATCCTTTTCATCGAATTCCAGCCTCGCGAGGTGGGCGATCTTATCCAGTAACGGGCGGTCTATTTCCATAGTTCCATTCGTTCAGTTCGTTCCGGATTACCTCATGCACTCGTTCTTTGAGTTCATCTATTTGGTCCATCCGGAGTCCTTCCGTGGGTATCGGCTCATGGAAGACAGCAACAACGCGTCCCCACGTCAGCAAAAAAGTATCATCGGGCAAAATTATCCAATTGAAGGGTATTGTGACAGGCACTATGGGAATTTGTTTTTCTATCGCCAGCCGGAAAGCGCCATCCTTGAATGGCGCAAGCCTGGGCATGCCCTTGGATACAATACCGCCCTCAGGGAAGATGGTGAGGCTCTTTCCTTCATCTATTGCCTTTGCTGCGCGGACTAGCGACTCATAACGGCTTCTGAGCCTGTTGCGGTCGACCGTAATATGAAGCTTGCTGTACATCCATCCGAATAGCGGCACACGCTGCATTTCAATCTTGCCGACGAAAATGGTGTTGCAGGTGTTGAGTCCCACTGTGGGAACGTCGAGATAGGAAAAGTGATTGGGACAAAAGATGTACTGTTTGCCGCGTTCCGGCGTAAACCGGTAATGGATCTTCACAGGCAATCCCACAAAAGCAAACAACGCCCGCGCCCACCAGCGATTCAGAATGCCTATGAGCGCATGAGCCCGCGGGAATATCATGGGAATGCAAAGGAACGGGAGGAAAATGAAAAACAGTACGGTGAATACAACCAAACCATAACCCGTATGCACGTAACGCAACCCTTTAATGATCCAGTTAGTCCACTGCGTCTTCAGTTCCTCCGCCTGGAGCTTCCCTTCATCGATATCTCGGACTTCCATGACCCAAAAATGCAGGGTTATTTAAGGAATTATTCCCTGATAATCAACCGCAATGAGACGGACTGCCGTCACGCGAGGCAATCGAAGAATACCTGCTTACGGGGTATTTTTTATTGCATCGGCGGTGCCCATTTCCGGATTCGACAGTTTAGGGATAACTTGGCCATCTATTGTTAACCTAAACGTACGTTTCAATGAGGACAGCCATCGCGGGCATCATCTGCGCCGCCCTCGTATATATCCCTACCGCCTACGCGTCGAATGATAATCCGGTACGCTTTACTATTGACATGACCGGACCATCCACCGACACGTTCCTCGTGTCTGTCGACGTGCCCAGGTTGGGCAAGAACAACAACATTTACCAGTTCGCGTCAACAGCACCGGGTGCGTACCAGGTTATGGACATTGGCCGGTTTGTGGCCGACTTCCGCGCGTACGATGCGCGTGGACGGCAGATAGAAGTAACACAGGTGCAGACCAATCAGTTCAGGATCGAACGGCCCAAAAAAGTGCGACGCATTACGTACAAGGTGGCCGAGACGTGGGATACTCCCGTGCGCGAAAATCCTATCTACCAGATGGCGGGCTCAAGCCTGGAGAAGGACCACGCGCTGCTCAATATCCATACACTTCTGGGATTCTTTCACGGCATGCAGGATGCCGACATGGAAATCGGCCTTGTTTACCCGCAAGATTGGATAGTAGGCACTGCGCTGAACTCTGGTGAAGGGGGTAGGTTGTTTGCTCCAGATTTCGACTTTGCTGTTGATTCGCCCATTCTGTTAGGCCGCCTCACGGTTAGTTCGATGGATATTGGCGGAAAGAAGGTCGAAATATTCACGTATTCAAAGACCGATCTCATTAAGTCTTCGGACCTGATGAATGAAATGCGGGATGTGTTCATCGCGACGAACAAATTTGTTGGAGGCTTTCCGATCGATCGGTATGTCCTCCTGTTTCATTTCGAAGATCAGAATGTCGGTGCGTGGGAACACTCATACAGCTCTGAGTATGTGCTGAAGGAAACGCCGCTGAATGAGGCGTACGTCAATCTGATCAACGGGGTTGCTGCGCATGAGATCTTTCACATGATTACGCCACTGCACCTTCACAGTGAGGTGATCCGCCAGTTCAACTTCGTGACCCCATCACCGTCGCAACATCTTTGGCTGTACGAAGGTGTTACCGAGTGGGCGAGCGATATGATCATGCTTCGGGGTGGACTGATCACACTGGAAGAATTCTTCAGTGAGATATCGGAGAAGCTGAGCATTGATGAAATTCATGACAAGGAAATGAGCCTGCAGCGACTCGCACGCCTTGCGTTTACCGAAGAGGGGCGTACGCAGTATGGCAATATTTATAATCGCGGTGCGCTGGTTCCGATGCTTATGGACATACTGCTTCTGGAAAAGTCGGGAGGGAAGCGGGGACTTCGCGAGGTAATCCTCGAATTGTCTAAGAAATACGGATCAGAGAATCCGTTCTCAGAAGAAGAATTCTTCGACGAATTTGTGGCGATGACGCATCCGGAAATGCGCCTGCTCATCGATCGACACGTAAAAGGTGCCTGGCCGCTTCCCATCGAGGAATACTTCGCCAAACTCGGCATTCGTTATTCGTCAGTGGTTTTTTATGAAGACTCAATCCCCGACCGCGGTCACGGTATCCAGTTCGATGGACAGAAAATGGTAGTCACTGAAGTTCGCGAACGAAGTGAACGTGAAGGATTGAAAGAGGGTGATGTGGTGGTCGCTATCAACGACATTGCTATCTCCAGGGAAAATTTTCCTGAGCTTGTTGGCATCCTTCAGGGCATTCAACCTGGTGATACGGTTACATACACTGTGGAACGTGCCGAGGGCGCTGTGAAACTGGATCTTACCGTTGGAATTCAGCGCCGATCGCAACGTCACGTCTTCGACGTCATGGAGGATGCGTCTCCCCAGAAGGTGGCCTTGAGAGACGCGTGGATGAGGAGGCTGGAGTAACGTGTTTACGTGCTTACGTGTTTACGTCAGCCCCTTCGATAAACTAAGGACCGCCCTTCGACAGGCTCAAAGAGCGCCCAATCACGTTTCCAAATGATTAGTCAATATTAGGCCCCGGCGGCTGAACCTGTCGAAGGCCAGGTAGGAGTCTTTCCACCATCAATAACCCGGCGATGCTCATCGCGTCGGTGATCTTCCCTTCGAGGATCATGGTGACCGCTTCGGAAAGCGGAAGTTTCATAACCTTGAGGTCCGCTTCGCTTTCTTCCGGTTTGTTCACGCCTTCTGTTATGTCTGTTGCCAAAAAGATCCAACCGGTTTCGTCGGTGACAGAATTGGATGTATGTATTTTCGAAAGCATCTTCCACGTCCTGGCGGTGAGACCCGCTTCTTCAAGAAGCTCACGTTGCGCGCATGCGAGCGGCTCTTCTCCTTCCGGTGCGCCGCCCTCAGGGATTTCCCAGGAATGTTCGCCAAGGGTAAAACGGTACTGCCCCACGAGCCACGTGTTGCCGTCGTTGTCTATCGGTACGACACCCACCGCGCGATTCTTGAAATGAACTTTGCCGTATGTCCCGTTTCCTCCACCCGGATTGATGACCTCGTATTCCGTCAACCGAATCCAGGGGTTTTCATAGATTTCTTTTGAAGAGAGAATTTTCCAGGGATTATTCATGGTGAAAGTGCTGATGTGTTGAAGTTGCGTAGTTATATGGTTTTGGACTGTGTAGTTAGATCATGTCAGATTGAGCGCATAAGGTTTTGGTCATTTACCGCAAGGACGCGATGGCGCATGGGTGAACGAAGATGAGGCTTTGCGCGATGGCGACTTTGCGGTGAAAGTCTATGGTAGTATTTTTCTCTGTAAACTATAGAAATCTTTTTATGTTTGCCTTAGCGCGATCGGGATGCTGCACTCAAATTTTTCCATCGATCAGATTGAAGCTGGCTGCGATGAGGCGGGACGCGGCTGTCTCGCTGGTCCGGTTGTCGCCGCTGCAGTGATCCTCCCTCGCGGATATCAGCATGAAGGATTGAACGACTCAAAGCAACTCACGCGCGAGGAGCGTGAGGCGCTCAGGATTGATGTTGAACGTGACGCGCTCGCCTGGGCCGTCGCTGAAGTCGACAATTATGAAATCGACCGGGTCAACATTCTGAATGCGTCGTTCGAAGCTATGCACAAGGCCATTGCAAGTCTTCCGATAAGACCCACGTTGCTGCTTATCGACGGAAATCGCTTCAAGCCATACCCTGGCATCCCTCATGAGTGTGTGGTCAAGGGTGATGGCAAATACCTTTCAATTGCCGCCGCATCCATCCTGGCCAAGACCTATCGCGACGAACTGATGATGAGATTGGCGCGCGAATACCCTGGCTATGGATGGGAAACCAATGTTGGCTATCCTACTCCGGAGCACCGCGAAGGAATACGGCTCCTCGGCGTGTCGCCCCTCCACAGAAAATCCTTTACCTTGCTGCCGGCCCAGCTCGAGCTTTTCGAAGAAGGCAACGAGTGAACCCCTCGTGCCATCAACCCGTTTTACTGACAGATGTGTCTTATTGTTTTGTCACTTAACGAACATCCTGATTATCCGCTGATTGTGGCGGCAAACCGGGATGAGTTTTACGAAAGGAAGAGCGCGTCGGCAGCATTCTGGGACGACCACCCCGAAATCCTGGGGGGACGCGACCTTGTGGCGAACGGCACCTGGCTGGCAATGCACCGCAATGGGAGGGTGGCCATGGTCACGAATTACCGCGATCTCTCCCGATACCGGCCTGACGCTCCCTCGCGCGGAGGTCTGGTCACCGACTTTCTGCTGTCCGAAAAACACCCCCTGGCATACCTGGAGGATGTGGCACAACGGGCCCACCTGTACAACGGCTTCAATCTGATCGTGGGCAATCCCCGTGAACTCTATTATTATTCAAACTACGGCAACGGAATAACAGCCGTGCCCCCCGGACTACACGGCATCAGCAACGCTCTGCTAAATACGCCCTGGCCAAAGGTGCGACGCGCAACGCAAAACGTCGAGACGCTGATTCGCAATCGGGTGGGAGACCCGGATTCATACCTGGATGTCCTGTATGACGATATGACGGCACCGGACCATGAATTGCCTGACACGGGTGTCGGCCTGGAACGGGAACGGCAACTGTCGTCGATATTTATAAAGAGTCCGGGATACGGATCGAGGAGCTCAACCGTAATCCTGGTGGACCGCGAAAACCAGGTCAAATTTGTGGAACGGGTATATAACCCCACCGATTTCTCCTATTCCGGCAAGGCATTTGCCTTCCGGGTGGGGATGAACGACTCCGCATATCATAAAAGCGGCCAGAAAACCGGGTAACTTTTCTCAAATTGCGGTGTCGTGTGTAATGATGGAGGACAGAAGCTAACTAATTGGGCATGGCAATCATTGAAACCCACAACCTTTCCAGAATTTACGTGATGGGGAATACGGAGGTCAGAGCCCTCCAATCTGTGTCGATCACCATTGAAAAGGGTGAGTATGTGGCCTTTATGGGCCCTTCCGGTTCAGGAAAGTCGACGCTGATGAACATAATTGGTTGTCTGGATACGCCCACAGGCGGGACCTACATGCTCAACAATCAGCTAGTCAGTGAGATGACGGAAAATGAGTTGGCCGAAGTCCGTAACCGGGAAATCGGTTTTGTATTCCAGACTTTTAACCTGCTCCCCCGCGCTTCCGCCCTTGAAAATGTGGCGCTTCCATTGATCTATGCGGGGTACAGCAAATCCGAACGTGAGGAAAGGGCCATGGCGGCGCTGGAAAACGTTGGACTTGCCGATCGCTGGCATCATAAACCCAATGAACTATCCGGAGGTCAGCGGCAACGCGTTGCCATCGCACGCGCTCTGGTGAACAACCCATCGATCATTCTCGCCGACGAGCCGACGGGAAACCTGGATACCAAGACGTCGTATGACATAATGCACCTCTTCCAGGAGCTTCACGACAAGGGAAACACCATCATTATGGTGACCCACGAAGATGACATCGCCCACTATGCGCATCGCATTGTGCGGTTGCGTGACGGTCTTATTGAATGGGACCGCAAGAACGACAACATCACGCGTACTGAGCCCGTAGCGGCTTCCTGACACCTGTCCAAAAAGATCGTAACTTGGCTTCCACCCGCGCCAGGCAGCGCGGTGTGGTTTCGCATCATGAAGATTTATACAAAAACAGGCGATTCCGGTTCTACCGGACTCTTCGGAGGAAAACGCGTATCCAAAGACGACGCACGGATAGAAGCATACGGTACCATTGATGAACTCAATTCGTGGATGGGGCTCTTACGCGATCAGGAGGTGAACCGGTCGCGACACGATTTTCTCGTTGGCATTCAGGAAAATCTGTTCGTCATTTCTTCCATGCTTGCCGCCGAACCGGGAAATGAAAAAGTGAAAATCCCCAAACTCGATGAAGCGGCGGTCGGAAGGCTCGAAGCAGCGATTGACGAAATGGACCGCTCGCTGCCCGAAATGCGCTCGTTTGTGCTGCCCGGAGGACATCAGTCGGTGTCCTTTTGTCACATTGCACGCACCGTATGCCGACGCGCAGAGCGGAGGCTTGTGTCACTGTATGCCCGTGAGGAGGGTGACCGCCTATTACTGGTGTATCTCAACCGGCTGTCTGACTACCTCTTCGTGCTTGCGCGTGCCATGGCACAGGAGCTCGGCGCAACAGAAACCCCCTGGAAACCCCGTTATTCGTGACTTTTTCCCCTAAAAGAAGCTAACTTGCCCATCGTTAACGGTTATCGTAATGATCGCAGCACAACGCATTGAGATTCAAAGGGTAGAACAGTCGCGCGTGGGAGAATTCGACTTTTCGAACATCCCTTTCGGTAAGCACTACACCGATCACATGTTTATGGCCGACTTCAGGGATGGTGCCTGGAAAAACCTCCGGATCGTGCCCTACGGCAAGATCACAATCAGCCCGGCGTCGCCCACGCTTCACTACGCCCACTCGATCTTCGAAGGGTTGAAGGCTTACCGCTCGGAATCCGGGGAGGCGCTCGTGTTTCGACCCCTGGCGAATCTGAACCGACTGAATCGCTCTGCTGAGCGTATGTGCCTCGCGACAGTGCCTGAAGACTTGTACATGGAGAGCATGCGCGAGTTGATCGCACTCGATCGTGAGTGGATACCAAGGCAGCCTGGCGCGTCGCTCTACATTCGCCCGTTCCTGTTTTCCGCGGATGAATATATCGGCATTCGTCCGTCGATCGATTTCACCTACATGGTCATTCTTTCACCGGTGGGAATGTATTATTCCGATCCGGTCCGCGTCAAAATAGAAACACATTACACCAGAGCTGCGGCAGGGGGTACTGGTTATGCGAAGACTGGTGGCAATTATGCAGCTTCCATTTATCCCGCACTCCTCGCGCAAAAGGAAGGATATCATCAGTTGCTGTGGACCGACGGCCGGGCACATGAATACATCGAAGAATCGGGTACCATGAACGTAATGTTCGTGATAGATGACACGCTCGTGACACCCGAGCTTACCGATTCAATACTTCCAGGCATAACGCGCGACAGTGTACTTACACTCGCACGCCATTGGGGCTGGAAAGTGGAGGAACGCAAAGTGTCTGTAAAAGAGGTGGTGGAAGCCCTCGCCTCAGGAAAGATGCAGGAAGCATTTGGCGTAGGAACCGCAGCCACCATTGCGCATATTGAAGCCATAGGATACGAAGGAAAGGACTACACCCTGCCACCGATAGCCGAACGTACCTTTGCCAACAAGCTGTACGAAGAACTCGAAGGAATCAAGCGGGGAACGCGTCCCGATCCGTTCAACTGGATGGTGCGGATGTAATGCGCAGTATTTACATCACTCTGCTGATCTTGCTATGCGTTTCGTGCGTACATCATGCAAGCGCACAGAACCAGTTGCTTCTATTGAAGAATCAGGATGTTTTGCTTCGTTTACGTGCTGGCGACGAATTCGCATTTCGCGTAAAGGGATCAAAGGAAGTGCGACGCACGTACATCAATGCCTTATCCGATACAGCCGTTGTTACACATCGTGATACCGTTGCATTCCGAATGATCGATCGCGTGTATTTCAGAAGCGAGACGTTCGTTCATCGTCTTGGTCTTTTTCTCATGATCGGTGGCATCGGATATTTTGCTATCGACCAACTCAACAACGTAGTGGTGCACGGTGAAGACGCGCGACTCGACGAAAGTGTAACCACTGCGTCCCTTGCCATGATCGCCGCCGGTGTGCCCATGCGGTACATCGGCCGGAACTCGCGAAAAGTTCGCGGGCGGATTCGCCTGCGCATGGCAACGCCGGAGTCGCCATTCTATCGGGACGCTGGTCCGAAGGGATATCAGTCGCCTTATATTCCGAAATAGGCAGTAGTAGGCAGTCTGCAGTTGGCGGTGTTAATGCGGGATTGAAAACATTGTGTCTATCTTCTTTGCGTCCTTGCGCCTTAGCGATGAGGATCGAGAACGTAGACGATGAGTTACCCCTCATTCCCGACAAGACCTCAACGTTATCGTTACCGAACGTAAACACGTACGCACGTAAACACGTAAACACATTACCGCCGCCCGCCCTAACCCCTAAAGGGGTCCGGCGCGCACCACCCCATTCTTCTTACTATGTACCTGTCGGATTGACCCATGGGAATTGAATGGAGACGTACGCCGTGGGTCTCTACATAATGTATTTACTGATTGGTGACGGTCAAAAACGTAAACACTGAGTTATCCCTTATTTGGCGACAAGACGCGCATGTTATCGTTACCGAGCGTAAACACGTAAGCACGTAAACACGTAAACACATTACCGCCGCCCGCCCCTAAAGGGGTCCAGCGCGCAATTTTTTTGCGCCTTCGCGCCTTCGCGGTGACGATCAAAAAGGTAAACGATGGGCTAGCCATAATTTTCCGACAAGGCAAGAACGTTATTATTACCAACGTAAACACGTAAGCACATAAACACGTATATTTGCGGCTGATCTAAAGAACAATGACTACTGAACAACTGAAAGATTTGAAGGCTCGCGTTTCTGCCTTGAGGAGGTATCTTTGACTACGATCGTAAGATTGTAGAAGTACGCGACGAAGAACGAATCACCCAACAAGCGGATTTTTGGCAGAATCCACGCCAGGCCGAAGCTATGCTCAGGGAGCTGCGGGCGAAGAAAATGTGGACTGACGCCTTTGAGCAGGTGAGCAAATCCCTGGATGATCTCGAAGTGTTGTACGAATTCCACGAAGCTGGCGAAGTCAGCGAAGAGGAACTCGACAGCGAATATGCGAGTACGCTAAAAGAGGTTGAGGATCTTGAATTTAAGAAGATGCTCAGCCGTGAGGAGGATCAGCTTGGTGCTGTGATTGAGATTAACCCCGGCGCTGGCGGCACGGAAAGTCAGGATTGGGCTGACATGCTGAACCGCATGTACATCATGTGGGGTGAAAAGCATGGATACAAGGTGTCGCAGATCGACTATCAGGCGGGCGACGTTGCCGGGATCAAGTCGGCCACCCTCGAAATCGAAGGGCCATTCGCTTACGGAAAGCTCAAATCTGAAATCGGTGTTCACCGTCTCGTGCGGATATCTCCGTTCGATTCAAACCAGCGACGTCACACCTCTTTCGCATCCGTCTTTGTATATCCCAAGGTTGACGACAGCATCGAGATCGAGATCAATCCCGCCGATGTTGAAATTCAGACATCGCGATCCGGTGGTGCGGGCGGCCAGAATGTCAACAAGGTTGAGACAAAGGTCCAGCTTACCCATAAGCCCACAGGCATTGTTATCGTCTGCCAGGTTGAGCG
>QGUY01000053.1 GCA_003242315.1 Bacteroidota bacterium | reverse complement strand
TCTTTTTGGTGGGAATGTTCAATTGTTATAAAAGACCGGGTTAGAGACGATCGCCAATGCGGATACGCACGGTGTCATTGTTACCGCGTTCCACCTGGTACGAGACCATCTTCATCTCGTCCTTGACGTCGTTAAACTTCTTACCCATAAACCGCTTAACCGAAATGACGGTATTGCGCGGGTTGGTGATGGCTTGCCGCTTGGCAGGGTCCCCGACTTTGCGTTCTCCCTTGCCGTCATCCAGGAAACCCACGATGGAGGGGGTGGTTCTCCTCCCTTCGCTGTTGGGTATCACCACAGGCTCATTGCCTTCCATGACGGCAACGCATGAGTTCGTTGTACCTAAGTCGATTCCAATTATTTTACCCATTTCTGTAAGTTTTATTATCTCCCTCTTTCTTGAGTTGCTGATGTTCTACTGTCGGTCCTCAATGCCTATGCCAACGGGGATTTTCCTGCCAATTTGGTGACACATTGGCAGCTTGGCAGCAAAAAGCGATCGTTTTCGAAGCTTTTATTGCGACCACTCCGTGGGTACACGATCCCAGCGATGACCTCTTAGCTGCTCCTTCAGCGAAGCTGGCAGACGGGTTCCGTCACTTACTGCCAGGTTTGCCTCCACGTGTCGGATGCGCCGCATTCCGGGGATTGTGGTATGAACGTCGTCGTTGTCGAGGATAAAACGCAGCGCCAGTTCAGGCATCGTCATGCCTTCCGGGATCAACGGCTTGAGCCTCTCTGCCCGCTCGACGCTGGCCTCGAGGTTTTCGGGAACGAAGTATGTCGACCTCCAGTCATCTTTCGGGAAGACGGTGTCTTTTGTCAGCGTTCCGGTGAGCGTACCTTCATCAAAGGGCACACGCGCAATCACCCCGATGTCGAGTTGACGGCACAGCGGGAACAGATTGTCTTCAGGGGCCTGGTCGAAAATATTGTAAATGACCTGTACAGTATCGACGAGCCCGGTCTTCAGTACGCGCAACGCATTGTCAGGTTCCCACCGGTTGATGCTGATGCCGAATGCGAGAATCTTGCCATCGCGGCGGAGTTTCTCTACACCTTCCTTCCACTCATCACGGTCGGCCCAACTGTCATCCCATACGTGAAATTGTTGCAAGTCCATGCAATCCAGGCCGAGATTCTTCAGGCTTTTCTCCGTGTACTCAATAATATGATCCGCCGGGTAACAGTCTTCGAGTTTGTATTCCGGCTTGGCTGGCCATTTGAAATTCTTGGCCGGGATTTTCGACGCGCAATAAAGCCTCGTGCCAGGATGACGCTTCACAAGCTCTCCCAGGAGCTGCTCGCTTTTTCCGGCGCCATAAGCCCAGGCTGTGTCGAAGAAGTTGCATCCAAGCTCCACAGAGCGGTCGAGAGCCTTCCGTACTTCGTTAAGATCGGACCCGGTCCATCCCGCCATGCCCCACATGCCGTAGCCGATTTCACTGACATTCCAGTTTGTTCTTCCGAATCTTCTGTATTGCATGGTGTGAGTAGCTGGTTTGTAGCGCGCCACAATTACAAGTTGTTTTCGTGGATATCAAAATTCCTTCCTCCAAAATTTTATGACTGGGGCCCTTCTACCCGTTGGGCATACTGGTCCTCACCATTTTTGTACCTTTGCGGCCACGAATTCAGAAGCATGGGCCTGGAGCAGGAAATCGCGAAAAGAAGAACATTTGGGATTATCAGCCACCCTGACGCCGGTAAGACGACGCTCACGGAGAAATTGTTGTTGTTCGGAGGTGCCATACAGAAGGCCGGCGCGGTCAAGTCGAGCAAAATCCGCGACCACGCACGGTCCGACTGGATGGAGATCGAGAAGCAGCGCGGAATCTCCGTAGCTACATCAGTGATGGGCTTTACTTACGATGATGTCAAGATCAACCTCCTCGACACGCCTGGTCACCAGGACTTTGCCGAGGACACCTACCGGACCCTCACAGCGGTCGACAGCGTGATCATGGTCATCGACTGCGTCAAGGGTGTAGAGATCCAAACGGAAAAACTCATGGAGGTATGCCGGATGCGAAATACGCCGGTGATCTGCTTTATCAATAAACTCGATCGCGAGGGGCGTGATCCTTTCGAACTCCTCGATGAAATCGAAGAGAAGCTGCGCATCAAGGTGCGGCCCCTCAGCTGGCCCATCAGCATGGGAAAAACTTTCAAGGGTGTATACAGCTTGTATGAAAAGAACCTCCATCTGTTCACGCCGAGTAAACAAACCGTAGAGGAGGGAATAGAGATCCAGGATATTTCCGACGCGCGACTCGACGCGTATATCGGCGAAAATTATGCGAAGCAGCTCCGTGCCGACGTTGAACTCATCGAAGCTGTATATCCCGAATTTGTTGTTGACGATTACCTTGCCGGCAAAGTGGCACCGGTGTTCTTCGGTAGCGCGGTAAACAATTTTGGCGTGAAGGAGTTGCTCGACACGTTCATTCGTATCGCGCCGCCTCCCCAACCCAGGGCGACAACCGCGCGCCTGGTCTCTCCGGATGAAGGCCGCTTCACCGGCTTCGTCTTTAAAATACACGCCAACATGGATCCGAAACACCGAAACCGTATCGCATTCGTGCGCGTGTGTTCCGGAAAATTCGAACGCGGCAGCAATTACTTTCACGTGCGCCAGGACCGGGCGTTGCGGTTCTCCAATGCAACGGCGTTTATGGCGCAAGACCGGGAGACTGTGGATGAAGCCTGGCCTGGAGATATCGTAGGTATTTATGACACGGGAAATCTGAAGATCGGCGACACACTGACGGAGGGCGAACGTCTGACCTACACCGGAATACCGAGCTTCTCTCCTGAAATATTCAAAGAGGTGATCAACCTCGATGCGATGAAGACAAAGCAACTGGAGAAGGGTTTGCTTCAGCTCATGGAAGAGGGTGTGGCGCAGTTGTTCACATTCGTCCTGGGAAACAAGAAGGTAGTCGGTACGGTAGGAGCGTTACAATTTGAGGTCATCCAGTTCCGCCTCAAGCATGAATACGGGGCAACGGTGCAGTTTGCCCCGCAGAACATTTACAAGGCGTGCTGGATCAGCAGCGACAACCCTAAGAAGCTGCAGGAGTTTGTCGAGAGCAAACAACGACACATTGCCCGTGATAAGGAAGATAAGCTAGTGTTCATGGCCGAGTCTCGGGCATGGCTGCAGATGGTACAGGAGAATTTTCCGGATATTAAGTTCCATTTTACATCGGAGTACTAACAGATACAGCTGCAGGCGCAGGGTCGTTCCCGGACAGCATACTGCATCTGACTCTGCATCTGCAACTGGAAAAACACATGCACGTCCCGGTTATACTAAACGTAATCTATGAGGATAACCATCTGCTTGTCGTAAACAAACCAGCGGGCTTGCTTGCACAAGGTGATCAAACCGGAGACCCGCCGCTTGCTGACGTCGCGGCGCGTTATATCAAAGAAAAATACAACAAGCCGGGGGCGGTATTTGTCGGGGTTGTGCACCGTCTGGACAGACCGGTCAGCGGTGTGGTGGTTCTGGCTCGTACCTCCAAGGCATTGTCGCGCATGAACCGTCTGTTTGGCCTGCGTGAAACTACCAAGACATACCTTGCCCTTACTGCGCGACGCCCCGATGCTGATGAGGCACGGCTTGTGCACTGGCTGAAGAAGGATGAAGCCCGGAACAAGGTTTCAGTTCACAACAGTGCTGTCGCGGGCGCGCTGCAGGCGGAACTTACCTATCGTGTTCTACGGCGACTGGATCACGGGTGGTTGATACAAGTGAATCCATTGACGGGTCGTCCTCATCAGATTCGCGCGCAGCTTGCATCGGTTGGTGCACCGATCATTGGCGATGTAAAGTATGGTGGACCGCCTGCTCCGGAGTATCGTGGTATCTATCTTCACGCGTGGAAGTTGTCGTTCACACACCCCGTACGTAAAGAGCCCGTGTCGTTCATGGCGCCGCTGCCTGATCAAGGGCTCTGGGTGCATGTAGAAGAAAATTCACAAATTGAATGAGCATGTCCAGACCCGGTTGGATTGAACGACTCAGGACACGTTGGAAGCTCAAAAGCGCGGGGCAGGTTGTCGTGGTGTTGATTGTCTTTGCGTGCACGGGTTTTACTGTGGTGTACCTCAAAGGTCCGGTGTTACGTGTGTTGGCAGGCGAACCTCCCTTCAGCGCCACCGCTACTATCGTATATTATGCGCTGATTCTTCCGATATACAATATTATTTTGCTGGCGTACGGATTCTTATTTGGTCAGTTCCGATTTTTTTGGGAGTTTGAAAAGCGATTTGTTAAACGATTAATTTCTATATTCAAGTGACCATTTATACAACCACTATGAGATACTTGATTCCTCTCGCTGCCGTCTTCCTGGCGGCCTGTTCTACTCCGAAGTATACCTACCTGTTTGACAAGGTCGACTACAACTCAGGCAGGCATGCGTCTCAACGTGTGAAGGCGACCTCGCCGGAACAGGATGCTATGACGGCACAAGCGATTTCTGAAAGCCCGCTCCGGCTTAACGTCAATGACATGCTGGCCAGCACCGACGTGGAGGCACCGGCTCCTGTGGCAGAGAATCTGTCCGCCCCGATTGCCACCGCTGACGAGGCACCGGTAAAGTCGTACAAGGAAATGTCTAAGGCGGAGCGCAAAGAATTCCGTAAAGAGGCGAAGGAACTCGTAAAGGCTTACATCAAAGCAAAGAAGGAGGGCGATGAAGTGAAGGCTGCCGCTGCGGCCCAGGCCATGGACCACGACCTCAAGATGGCTGCCATCTTCGGTGCTGTGGGGATCGTTGCCCTTATTATTGGAGGAGATGTGTTCTGGATCATCGGGGGTATCGCCCTGATCATCGGCGTCGTCTTCTTCGTGCTGTGGCTCTCTCGCCAGTAGCCGCAGCGTCAGGTCTCCCAACAAAAAACCCCGGATCGTCCGGGGTTTTTTTGTTATTGTCTATTGTGTTGTCTCTGACTATGCCACGACGCCATCAGCCAGGAGTACTACCTTATTCTTGAGGACTTCAACGACTCCACCTGTAATCCTCACCGTACCATTCGCTTCAGCACCCTTGTAGACGACGTCACCCTCCGTCAGCAATGAGATCAGGGGTGCGTGGTGATCGAGTACCTGGAACGACCCGTCGGCGCCGGGAAAGGTGGCAATGCTAACCTCGCCTTCGAAGATCTTTTTTTCAGGTGTGAGAATTTCAAGTAACATACGTTTCTGGGTTGCCGCTTCAGTCCGGATTAGCCGCGGGCTTCCGCGATCATGCGTTCTCCTTTTTCGATGGCCGAGTTAATGTCGCCCACCAGGTTGAATGCCATTTCAGGGAGGTGATCGAGCTCACCATCCATAATCATATTGAAGCCCTTGATGGTATCCTTGATGTCGACAAGCACACCCTTCAGACCCGTAAATGCTTCGGCTACGTGGAAAGGTTGTGACAGGAAGCGTTGTACACGACGCGCGCGGCTTACCACGAGCTTGTCTTCTTCTGACAATTCGTCCATACCAAGGATCGCGATGATATCCTGGAGTTCCTTGTAGCGCTGGAGAATGTTCTTCACGCGCTGTGCGCAGTTGTAGTGTTCTTCGCCGACAATTTCCGGACGAAGGATACGGGAGGTGGAATCCAGCGGATCCACAGCAGGATAGATACCCAACTCCGAAATCTTACGGCTCAACACCGTTGTCGCGTCAAGGTGGGCAAATGTTGTTGCCGGCGCAGGGTCCGTGAGGTCGTCAGCAGGTACGTATACCGCCTGTACCGAAGTGATGGATCCGTTCTTCGTCGACGTAATGCGCTCCTGCATTGCACCCATCTCCGTAGCTAGCGTAGGCTGATAACCCACAGCGGAAGGCATCCGTCCAAGAAGAGCGGATACTTCGGAACCTGCCTGGGTGAAACGGAAGATGTTGTCGATAAAGAAGAGGATGTCACGTCCTTTACCCTGACCGTCGCCATCGCGGAAATATTCGGCGATCGTCAGCCCTGAAAGGGCCACACGGGCGCGTGCTCCGGGAGGCTCGTTCATCTGCCCAAACACGAAGGTTGCTTTGGAGTCGGCAAGTTTTTCAGGGCTAACCTTGGAGAGATCCCAGCCACCAGCATGCAGCGACTTCATGAATTCTTCGCCGTAGTTAACGATACCCGCTTCGATCATTTCGCGCAGCAGGTCGTTACCTTCACGGGTACGTTCACCCACTCCGGCGAACACTGAAAGGCCGGAATAGGCTTTTGCAATATTGTTGATAAGCTCCTGAATCAATACGGTCTTTCCTACACCGGCACCTCCGAAGAGCCCGATCTTTCCACCCTTTGCATAAGGCTCGATGAGGTCGATAACCTTGATACCGGTGTACAGCACTTCCGTTGACGTCGACAGGTCTTCGAAAGCAGGTGCCGGACGGTGGATCGGAAGCGCAGAGGTTCCCTTGGGTTGAGGAATTCCGTCGATGGCTTCACCCACGACGTTGAAAAGGCGGCCTTTGATGTCTTCACCAATGGGCATCTTGATGGGAGAGCCGGTGTCGACGACTTTCATACCCCGCATGAGCCCTTCGGTACCTTCCATAGCGATGGTGCGGACGCGTTCCTCGCCGAGGTGTTGCTGACATTCCAGCACCACGCGGGTACCGTCTTCTTTAATTACTTCAAGTGCATCAAGGATATTGGGAAGCTTTGCTCCCGGCTCGTCAAACGCCACATCCACTACGGGGCCGATTACCTGGGTGATTCTGCCGGTGTTTGCCATCGATTTTCTGTTTTTTTCGTGTTAAGGCCTGAAAATTCGACCGCAAAGGTAATGTAATATCCTGTATTGGCAATCCCGCCTTTGGATGATTTTCTGGCTCCGGCAGGGGCAAGGATTCAGGTGGAATTCAGGGCGATCCGGAAGGTCGTGCCCACGTTTTCTTCGGACGATTTCACGAAAATTTTGCCGAAATGGTAATCCTCAATGATTCGCTTGGCCAGGGCCAGCCCAAGTCCCCATCCGCGCTTCCGGGTGGTGAAGCCAGGCTTGAACACCATCGGGATTTTCGATCGGGGAATACCCCGACCTGTGTCTGACACATCGATAAACACCTTGCCTTCGCTACCTCTGAGAATTTTGATCGTGATCGTCCCCGTGTTACCCATTGCATCCACCGCGTTCTTGCAAAGGTTTTCAATCACCCACTCAAACAGGGGCACGTTAACCCAGGCCTCAATGTCGTCAGAAAGCGCATACACCTCGATGTTCACCTTTGACGAAACCCGGGGCCGGAGGTAGTTGACAACATTGTAAATCAGCGTGACCACATTTTCCTGTTTCAGCGCGGGGGTCGAGCCGATGCTGGAGAATCGCTCGGTCACAATCGTGAGCTTTCGGATGTCTTTCTCCAATTCATCGACAATGCCCTGCTCGCGAAGCTGTTCGTTTTCCCGCAATACTTCAAGCCACGCCATGAGGGATGACAGTGGCGTGCCCAACTGATGCGCGGTCTCTTTGGCAAGGCCAACCCAAACCCGATTTTCCTCGGCCGCTTTCGAGTAGTTGAAAGCGAGGTAACTGATGAACCCGAATATGGCAATTACCGACAACTGAATGTAGGGATAGACAATCAGCTGTGTGAGTAGCGCTGAGTTGCGATAGTATACGTGCCCGTAGTTTTCTGTAATGCCATCGTGTTGGTATGTTATTTCGATGGGTTCATAAATGGCCTTCATTTCCGAGAGCTGCTGCTCGAGCACGCGCTTCTTGCGTTCCTCGGACCACCCCGGATCAATGTGTATGTTGCGCGACTCATACTGGCCGTCGCGCGTGACCAGGATGGTAGGTACCGAGTTGTTCTTGTTGATGATTTCACCCGTAACGAAGAGCATGTTGCTGCTCAGATCGTCGTTGAGCGTATACTCTATGGCTCTCGCGAACAGCTGCACTTGCTGACGCTCCCTGGCTTTCAGCTGCTCCACCAACACATTCGTGTAATAGATTGAGCCGATACTGATGAACACAGAGATGATCAGTACCACCCACTTCAGAGCAGGGTTGTGTTGATAATAGCCGATACCTCCCGACGATGACTTTGCCATAGACCGGAAAATAACCAAAAAATATCAGTTTGCGGTTCTTACTGTCCGCTCAATTCCGCATCATAAACCACCTCGCGAGAACCCGGTAATTGACCTTTGAACCGTGCATGAGAATGCCAACGCGATAGATACGCGCCGCAAGCCACGTGGTGAAAACGAACCCACCGACGAGTAGGATCATCGAAAGGGCGAGCTGCCACACCGGAACGCCGTACGCAACCCTTCCCATCATTGCAATGGGCGACGTAAAGGGAATGATCGACAGCCAGACGCTTATCTGCCCATGTGGATCCTGAAGGATGAACAGGAACAGGCTCATGTACGAAATAAGCATCGGAATCGTGATGGGAAACATGAACTGCTGCGCTTCCGAGGGAATGTCAACTGCCGAACCCACCGCAGCAAACAAAGCTCCATAGATGAGATATCCGCCCAGGAAGTAGAAAACAAAGGTCAACAGGAGAAATGTAATCGGGATCTGATCCCACACTTTCAATAGCTCTGCAACTGCTTCCTGCGATGGCGGTGCCGAAGGAAGATTTCCCACCTGCTCCTGCGACATGTCGATACCAAAAAAGAAAAAGAGCGCGGAAGAAAGCACGGTGATCAACACAATCCAGATCAGGAACTGAAGCAGGCCAACCGATGCGAGGCCGAGTATCTTACCCATCATCAACTGGAAGGGTCGGATCGCAGAAATGATCACTTCAACAACTTTGTTGGTCTTCTCTTCGATAATGCCCTGCATGATCTGCGCGCCGTAGATGAAGATGAAGAGATACATCAGAAGACCGAACAACATGCCGATGCCTGACATCACTGCCGAATTTGTCGATTGCTCCTGGCCGGACTCTCCAACTTTGACGGAGAGCACATTGACATTCGTCGCAAGGCGGTCTAACACACTCTGATCAACCTGGAGGTCGCGCATCTTTGCTTCTCTGATAACATTTTCCATCAGATTGTTCAGAGCTCCGATATCGGCCATACCCGGATTGACCGTACTATACAGAATGATGCCCTGCGGACGATACAGATCTATCTTCGGAATGTAGAGCAAACCAAAACTGTCGTCATGCGCAATCGCGCGTTTCGCATCTTCGAGCGGACCGTTGAATGGGCGAAAGTCGAATTGATTACCACCTGGCTTGAATAGGCCACTTTCATCGATGTAGTGAACGACCTTTCGCGTCGCACTTTTCTCCTGTTGAATTGCGGTATAAATCAGGATACCAAAGATGGCGGGAAAGATGAGCGGAATCAGGATCGTGGCAATCAGGAACGACCGCTTGTGAACGCGGTTGCGAAACTCCTGGCGCGCGACAAGCAGAATCTTATTCACGGTCACCTCCTTTCACCAGGCTGATGAAAATATCACTCATGCTAGGCAACTTCTCGATGAAACTGTGCACTTCTGTGACGCTGATGAGAAACTGCAGAATCTTGTTGGGATTCTCTGCCCGAGGCGATTTCAATGTTGAATGAAACAGATGATCCTCGATCTGTTCGCTGTTCAGTAAAGTGTAAGGTGTCCCCGTAGTCTCAAATCGTCCCACGTGTCGCACTTCATACGTATCAGAACGGAACTGACTGCGAATGCGGCTCTTCGAACCTTCGAGGATAATCTCCGCATTATTGATCAAGAGGATATGGTCGCACAACGCTTCAACGGTCTCCATGCGGTGTGTGGAGAAGATGATCGTACTGCCGTGTTCGCGGAGGCTGAGGATTTCTTCAGTAATGAGTTGGGCGTTGATCGGATCAAATCCTGAAAAAGGTTCGTCGAGAATGATCAGACGCGGACTATGCATGATGGTGCTGATGAACTGAATCTTCTGCGCCATACCCTTACTGAGATCCTCTACCTTTTTGTTCCACCACTCAGCAATCTCAAATTTTTTTACCCACGCCTTACTTTTCTCAAGCGCTTCCTTTTTTGTCATTCCCCGAAGTCGGGCCAGGTACGTGAGTTGATCACCAACTCTCATCTTCTTGTATAGTCCTCGCTCTTCGGGAAGGTACCCGATCATGCTGATGTGCTTGGGCGCGAGTTGTTCTCCGTAAATTGAAATCTGTCCCGTGTCAGGGGTGATGATCTGGTTGATGATGCGAATCAATGTGGTTTTGCCCGCGCCATTCGGACCAAGCAGTCCAACGATACTCCTATCCGGAATCGTGAAGTTGATGTTCCGTAAGGCTGTATGCTGGGTATAGTGTTTGGATATGTTGGTGCCGACTAAAGCTTCCACATTACGGGGACAACTGAACTATTGTCGGCAAAAGATAAGAAGGAATTGGAGAGCCGCAATGCCGGCTTGCCGCGAACTCAGTTCGACTGCTTGAAAATGATGTTCCCCATCGATACGTCGAGGTCGAATTGCAGCGGGTTTCGGGGATTTTTTTCGTAGGCCTCGTTGACGTATGTGTTGTTCCCGATGCTTTTCAGGTTTTTGCTCATGGAGACGCTGCAAAGCCATGATTCCCGAACCTTCACCAGGACGGGAACCGAATTGTCAGGGAGGATGATGGTGAGATTGCCCGCTCCCACACTGCCCTTGACTCTGTTGCTCACCAATGGTCTGCCGCTGAAATCGAGCGTCATGTTTCCGAAGCCGACATCGGCTACTACATTATGCGCTCGTGAAAAGTTGATGTTCTTAACTTTCACCGTGCCCAGGTCGGCTTTGACATAGAGGGTATCCATGTCAATGTTGTTTTCCAGGGACTCATATCCCACGTTCACGTCGGCGCTCCCGGTACTGATCTTAAGCCTGCGGATGGAAAGTCCTGAAAGGTCGACGTGTGCTTCCCCCATACCGTAATTCAGTTCCAGGAAATAGGGCTTCATGTCGGTGAGGTACATCTTCCAATATTTGTCGGACCGGGATTCCGGCTGCCCGAACATGCGGGTGGAGATTGTCCTTCCGAATCCCCCCGAGACGTCCTCCTCGAGTGTCAGGGACACGAAGCAGGTTTGATTCCGAACTTCCTTGCTGAAATTGTGGGAAAAGGACTGTGCGTCCTGATTGCTGAAGACGTTGAGGATGTCGCTGTTCTGGCTGGGTTTGATATAGCAATTGCCCCGGTTAGCCCGAACGCTAAGCGATACGGTCCGGCAGGACTCCTGATTTTCGACATTAAACTGTCTCTTCACCTGCCCAAACCCCGTTCCTGGCCCCAGCACGCCGGTTAGTAAGAGCCAAAATAACATCCGCATGGCAATAGTTACGGCCTGAACGTCATTAGGTTACGGGATGTAAGATTTTATTGATGAAAGGCCGCAAAAAGCCGCAAAACGGTGCTTTTGACGCTTGATCATTGAAAGAATTCCTTCATTCGCTCAAAAAAGCTCCTGTCGCCGGAATCCGGATGAGGCTCAAAATTCGGCGATTGCCGCAGTTTTTCGAGGATAGCGCGCTCTTCCGCCGTCAGTTTCTTCGGGGTCCACACGTTCACATGGATGAGCTGGTCGCCGGTTTCATACCCGTTGACATCCCTGAGTCCCTTGCCTCTCAGCCGCAGAATTTTGCCGCTTTGCGTACCCGGCTCGATTTTGATTTTGACCTTTCCGCCCACGGACGGTACTTCCACTGTGGTGCCGAGCGCAGCATCGGCAAAGTTCAGGTAGAGGTCATAGATAAGGTTGTTTCCGTCACGCTTCAGGAATTTGTCTTCCTGTTCTTCCACAAGAATCAGCAAGTCGCCGGGCTGACCCCCGCCGGGCGCTTCGTTTCCTTTCCCGGTCATGGACAGCTGCATGCCGTCGGCGACGCCGGGCGGAATGCGTACTGTGATCACCTCTTCCTTCGACACAAGACCCGAGCTGTCAACTCCGGGTGGACGGCGATCGATGACTTGCCCCGAACCGTTGCAGGCAGGGCAGGTGGTTGCAGACACCATCTGGCCCAGCATGGTGTTGACCACGCGTTTCATCTGACCCGTTCCCTGGCAGGTCGAGCATGTCTTGAACGTCACGCCTTCGGCACGAACAAGGCGATTCACTTTTATTTTTTTCTCAACGCCGTTCGCGATTTCCTCAAGCGTGAGTTTCAGCTTGATGCGCAGGTTGGAACCTTTACGGGCACGCCGACGCGTGCTTCCCCCGCCAAAAAAGCTTTCGAAAGGATTGGAGCCACCGAAGATATCACCGAACTGGCTGAAGATGTCCTCCATGTTCATGCCGCCGCCAAATCCACCGTTGCCGGGGCGGGCATGGCCAAAGCGGTCGTACTGCTCCCGCTTTTCGGGATTGCTCAATACTTCGTACGCTTCGGCAGCTTCCTTGAACTTCTCCTCAGCTTCCTTGTTTCCCGGGTTCTTATCAGGGTGATACTGAATGGCTATCTTCCGGTAGGCTTTTTTGATCTCTTCCGGTGTAGCCGAACGGCTTACCCCTAAAACATCGTAATAATCTCGCTTGGCTGACATCTGATCGTTAATTGCCCACCACGACTTTCGCGTAGCGGATTACCTTATCGTTAAGCAGGTATCCTTTTTCCACCACGTCAACTACTTTGCCTTTCAGCTTTTCATCCTGCGTGGGGACCTGCGAAATCGCCTCCTGGTAGTCGGCATCGAAATCCGACCCCGAAGGTATGTCCATGGACTTCAGTCCGAATTGATCGAGAATCTTCCGAAACTTATTGGCGATGAGTATGAAACCATCGGTGACTTCAGTACTCGCATCGCCGACGGCTTTCACTGCCCGATCAAAATCGTCCAGCACAGGCAATAGCGATTTGATCACCTGCTCATTCGCCGAATTAATCATTTCGAGCTTTTCTTTCGACGTGCGCCGTCTGAAATTTTCAAACTCAGAATACAGCCGCAAATATTTGTCTTTCATTTCCATCAACTCTTCACTAACGGCCGATTGCTGGTCGGTCGGCTGCTCAGTAGCCTCTTCGGTGGCAGCCTCCTGGGGACGCACCTCTTCTTCTTTCTCATTCTTCGGCATTTCCTGGTGATTTTCTGACACTATTTCCTCCTGATGCTCCTTTTCTTCGCCTGAGTTCATTTTCGTCATAGCAATACTTTACTATTGGATAAAAACCCGCTACCGCAAATTGTCAATAAGTTTGCCAAATCCCTAACCGTGCCATAATGGCACACGTTCCCATGTTTTTAGTCCTGCAGGTGCTGCCAGATCAAATCTTTCAGTTCTGCGATTCCGCGATGCGTCAGTGCGGAAATGAACACGGCCGGAATCCCCTCAGGAAGCTCTTTTTCCATTTCCCGCTGAAGCTCTTCGTCCAGGAGGTCGGATTTCGAGATGGCCAGAACGCGCTTTTTGTCCAGCAACTCAGGGTTGTATTTCTTTAGTTCCCCGATGAGGATGTTGTACTCCGACTTGATGTCCGGCGAATCCGCAGGAATCATAAACAACAGTAGTGAATTCCTCTCAATGTGCCGCAGGAATCGCAGCCCGAGCCCCTTGCCTTCGGCGGCGCCTTCGATAATGCCCGGAATGTCAGCGACCACAAATGATCGGTCATCTCTGTAGGGCACGACACCGAGGTTGGGCGTCAATGTCGTGAAAGGATAGTTCGCAATTTTGGGCTTTGCCGCCGAAATCACGGACAGTAATGTCGACTTGCCCGCGTTGGGGAAGCCGACAAGTCCGACGTCGGCAAGCAGTTTGAGCTCGAGAATGATCCACTCCTCGATCCCAGGTTCTCCCGGTTGCGCATACTGCGGTGCCTGCTGTGTCGGCGTCGCGAAGAAGGCGTTGCCTTTGCCGCCTCTTCCACCCGGTGTGAGCACAAACGATTCACCGTGACGGTGGATTTCGCCAATCACCTCGCCTGTCTCGGCGCGACGTGCCACCGTCCCCAGGGGTACGTCAAGGATGACATCCTTGCCTGCGGCGCCTGTGCGGTTTTGCGCTTCGCCGGGTTTTCCGTCTTCCGCGTGAACATGTTTCCGATACTTCAGGTGGAGCAGCGTCCATAATTGTTCGTTGCCACGGAGGATGACGCTTCCGCCACGTCCGCCATCTCCACCATCGGGTCCGCCTTTGGGATTGAACTTCTCGCGGTGAAAGTGAACAAAACCGGCACCTCCCTTTCCCGACCTTGAGAGGAACTTGACGTAGTCGATAAAATTCTGGGACGCCATCCCGTCCTTCTACGTTACTTTTTCAACAACGGCGCAGATGGCTTGAAAGATTTCGTCGATTGCGCCGATACCGTTCACCGTATAAAGTTTGCCCTGACGTTCGTAATAGGGCAGCACATGAACTGTCTTTGAAAAATATTCTGCGATGCGCTTGTTCAGCTTTTCTTCCTCGTCGTCAGCACGCTTTTCTATTTCTTTTCTCTTCGCGATGCGTTGACGGAGTTCTTCTTCTGGGACATCAAGCGCCACGACACAATTGACTGTCATGCTGCGACGTGTCATGAATGCATCCAGTGCCTCTGCCTGCGCTACGGTTCGCGGGAAACCGTCGAACAGGAAGCCTGCGGCATTCGGCGTCTTTTGAACCTCTTCTTCCAGCATAGCAATGGTTATTTCATCAGGCACAAGCGCGCCGCTCGCCATAATGTCGTTAACCTTCTTGCCGAGTGGCGTGTTGTTGCGTGTATGCCAGCGGAAGAGGTCACCCGTCGAGATGTGAACCAATCCGTATTTCTCGATGAGCTTCTGGCTTTGTGTGCCCTTACCCGCTCCGGGAGGGCCGAAAATGATCATGTTCAGCATGACAACAGATTTGATTGCAAATAGGTAGGTTTAGGTTTTGTCGTGAGGATAGTCCAGTGCCTTGTAGATTTCGTTAAGGTTACGACCCAGGCCATTGTAGTCGAGTCCGAACCCGAGAACGAATTCATTTTCAATATCGAAGCCGACGTATTTCACGTCGAGGGATTTTTCTCTTGCAGGTGCTTTGCGGAGCAGAGCAACCGTTTCGATGGAGCGCGTTCCGCGCGCCCGCAATTCATCCATAATCCTGCGCAGTGTTAACCCTGAGTCAACGATGTCTTCTACAACAATGAGATCCTGGTTAAACAAGCTCTCTTCGTGACCGATCAGTGTTTTGAGGTCGCCCGTAGATTCCATTCCGATGTATGAAGCCACCTTTACAAACGATACGCGGCAAGGTATGGTAACCCTCCGGATCAGGTCAGCTGCAAACATGAATGAGCCGTTGAGCACGGGAAGAAACACGGGTGTCATCCCTGCATAATCGCGGCTTATAGCCTCTGCGAGAAAATCGATCCGCGCCTGCACCTCTGCACTGCTGATAAAAGGCTCAAATTCCAGGTCCTGGATTTTCATTCCGGTTAGGATGGGGGGTCAAAGATAACCGCATTTTGGAAAACCTCCACAGCCTGCGGGGCGTCACAGGTGTTTCATAAGGTATTCGTACAGCGAAATCATCTGGTCGACATCCTCTTTATGGACTCTTTCTGCGGGACTATGAGGGTGTTCCTGCGCAACGCCGACAAAGCACCAGTCGATAGGATAGGGCGATGCCTGTAATTCCCGTCCGTCGCTCGAACCAGAGCCTTCAACTTCAAGCTGATAGGGAATGCCAGAATCATAGGCAAGTGTGGAGATTGTTGTAGTGTAAAGCCTGCGGGGGATGTGCCTGTCGCGAAGCGAAATCACCGGCCCTGCACCGGGGTGGACACCATCGGTAGACCAGGTCACATCAGCAACCAGGGCCTGACGTACCCCCCACGATTCATACACATGCCGGATGAGAAATGGCACTGTGCCCCCGCCATGCTCTTCGCCACAGCTGAAACAGATCACACCATCGTCAAGCGTCTCGGCCAACTTCAGTGCTACGTACACGCCAACCCTGTTGTCAAGACTCGCCGATTCCACAAAATCGCCACTGCTTCGAAAGTCTACTTTGTAAGTGAGATCGGTGCCGCGTTCGATTACACGTCCGAAGCGGTAGGTAGCGTGGCCTTCATGATCGTATTGCAGTTCGCATTCGATCTGGCCAAGGGAATCTTCCCCGATAAGACGTGTGCCAGCAGGAGCTTCAGGGCTACCAATTGGCACAAGCTGATCAAAGTAGCGCACTGTAAATCCAACGCTGTCCATATGCGCGAAGACAGCAGTGCGGGGTTTGCCAAACTTTATAATGATGCAATCCTGGAATCCGTCGCCGTGAATGATTTCAGGCCGCGCCTTCCAGTTTCGACTTCGACGCTGTATGTAATGCAGTATGAATTCCTTCAATAGGGATTCGTTGCCGGAAGGTGCATGGATTTCGCAAAGCTGCCTGAGAAGTTTTACATCCATTAGCGACGAAAGGTTTTTTTGCTAATTTTCAACGGGAGAGTTTATGGTACACAACCTAGGCGAAAAAAATTCAATTGCCAATCAATACCTCAGTGAGTTGAGGGACCGCAACATTCAGGGTGATAAGTGGCGGTTCCGATTCAACGTTCAGCGACTGGGAAGAATCATGGCAACGGAAATTTCGCGCGAATTCCCGTATACTGGTAAGGATGTCGTAACACCACTGGGTACCAAGCATATGATGCTTCCAACCAAACAACCGGTGTTGATCACCGTACTGCGAGCGGGACTGGCTTATTACCAGGGATTTCTGGATGTGTTTGACCAGGCGTCCAGTGGGTTCGTAGGCGCAGCCCGGTTGGAAGGTGGCGATGAAATTAGTATCGACCTGGGTTATATAGCGACCGGATCGTTGGAGAATGAACTGGTTATTCTCATTGATCCAATGCTGGCGACTGGGCGTTCAATCGTTCGCGCTGTAAAAGAACTCGCCCGATTTGGCAAACCGAAGCATATTTATATTGCAGTATTGGTAGCTGCGCCGGAAGGTATTGCGTATATTCAGGAACATATGAAGGAATCTTTTTCGATCTGGACTTTCGCCGTTGATGAAAAGCTGGACGAGAGATTTTACATCGTGCCCGGGCTGGGCGATGCGGGCGATCTCGGCTACGGCGAGAAGCTGTGACGGATCCCGTAATCATGAAATGAACATCTGCTATTTATGTGGGAAGAACTCGCGCGGGCAATTCCGGTGTATTTTTCAAGTATGCTCAAATTTATCCTTGGCCCTGTAGGAGGATACCTGGCTAAGCTGAATATGGTGACCACCATCCTCACGACGGTGGCGGGGATGATGACGGTCGTGCTGGCTTTCGCATTCTTTGGCGACCTCATCAAGAAGTACGTCGTTAATCGATACTTCCAGCGCAAAACCCGCTTTTCGGAAAAGAATAAGAAGTTCGTCAGGATTTGGCGTAAATATGGCCTCGCGGGTGTGGCTGCACTGACACCGCTATTGTTCACGCCAATAGGCGGTGCGTTACTTGCTGTCGGATTTGGAAGTCCCCGCGACAAGCTGATCATTTACATGTTTGTATCGGCTTCTTTCTGGTCTGTCGCGCTGACAGTACTGATTTATTTTCTTGGAGATACAGCGATAAATTACTTGAGGCCTTCCGGCTGATCGTCCGGAAG
>QGUY01000324.1 GCA_003242315.1 Bacteroidota bacterium | reverse complement strand
TATATATGTTCTTGGTTGCCTCCATTTTTTTTAAAGAGAAAGCCCTGCAATACCGCCACCAATGATTACTACGTCGGTTTCAATGTTTTCCTTAAGCGGACTGAGTCCCAGGGGAGCCTCGTGGGCAGAATCGCCCGTTTCTGTGGAGTTCATAATCGTCGTTTCATCCTTCCCGTGACGAACCCGGCGTCGGTTTTCAAAAGTTTCGCCTCACCGGCCTCTGCTTTTAAAATATTCTCAGTAACGAGGCCCTTTCTATACTATTGAGATTCGTCAGTAACCTTTTCCGAAACGTATCGTAGAAATTTCATGCCAGTGGCGTCGCCGCCACAGGAGGCGGAATCATCCTGGTTCCGGGTGGATATTTATGTCCACAGTCTAACCGCATTTTTCCACGACCATAACCAATAGTCGACTCGGAACTACAGGGAGTCCGCGGTTTGGGCGCGAGCTACCGGCTGTGGCATAGTTTTGTACAATCAACAAAATACGAGGGGATCGAAATATGAAGATTGCACAAGTATCACCATTGTACGAGTCGGTTCCACCCAAGTTGTATGGCGGGACGGAACGCGTAGTTTCCTATCTTACTGAAGAGCTGGTAAAGCAGGGTCACGATGTAACACTTTTCGCTTCGGGCGACAGCAGGACGCGGGCTAATCTCATTAGCACTGTTCCGCAGGCCCTTAGATTGGGCGACAAGCTGGATCCTAACGTATTCAACGTCATCCAACTCCAGCAGGTCATAGAGATGGCCCACGAGTTTGACATTATTCACTTCCATACGGACTATCTCCACTTCCCAAGCACAACGCTGGGCGGATGGCCTTCCGTGACGACGCTGCACGGACGGTTGGACATTCGCGGTTTGGATATTCTATACCGGCATTTTTCGGACATACCGTTGGTGTCAATATCGTATAGTCAACGACGGCCGTTGGCACACGCGGGTTGGGTTGGCAATGTATACCACGGCCTGCCGGAAGACCTATATAAACTGGGCTCGGGAAGAGGAGGATACGCTGCATTTCTCGGTCGCATTTCACCCGAGAAGCGTGTGGACCGCGCAATAGAAATCGCACGTCGTGCCGGACTTCCACTCCGCGTAGCGGCCAAGATCGATGATGCCGACCGGGAATATTACGAACGCGAGATCAAGCACCTTATGGGCCAACCTCATGTCGAATTTATTGGTGAGATCGGCGAGGATAGCAAGGGTGAATTTCTGGGCAACGCCGTAGTAACGTTGTTCCCAATCGATTGGCCGGAACCCTTCGGAATGGTCATGATCGAATCGTTGGCATGTGGGACACCCGTGGTAGCGTTTGACAACGGATCAGTTCCGGAAGTTCTTTCCGATGGGGAGACAGGGTATATCGTCAATTCTTTAGACGAGGCAGTGGTCGCTGTGAAGAACATTGACAAGTTAAGCCGCATGCATTGCCGTGAAGTCTTTATCGAACGTTTCTCCGTGAAGCGAATGGTTGAAGATTATCTTGCCATCTATAAGTCTACTGTTGAACAATTCAGAAAAATACGTCTTCCTGTCAATGCGGGTATGAGGTCCGACAAAGTAAGCTCGACTATCCTCTCCGCATGATGCCGACATATGATCAGGGAACAGGATCTGCTGATAAAACTCGAGAACGACCGCTACTATATACTGGCTTCGTCCTCGTATGCGGATGACAGAACGCGTGTCCTCAACAACGGCAACACGTTTGCCATTTTCGACCGCTGGGGCGACATCAAGCAGCTGGGAACAGGCGTTCAGGGGCTATACCACGAGGGTACACGCTACATCAGCGAAATGCAGTTGTCCATCAATGGACAACGACCAGCATTGCTCAGTTCCAATGTGAAGGATGAAAATGAAGTCCTGTCGATCGACCTCACCAACCCGCGCATGGCGGGTACCGATGGTGAGACAATTGACAAGGGCGTACTGCATATTTCGAGGACCAAGTTCCTGGTCGAAGGTGTTTGCCACGAACGCATAACGTTTCACAACTACGACGTCCGGGAACTGGTTTTCGATTGCAAATTTTCCTTTGCAGGCGATTTCAGAGACATCTTCGAAGTGCGCGGGATCGTCCGGCAACAGCGTGGTACCCTGAATGAGCCCGAACTCATTGGCGATGATACGCTGCGCATCAGCTATGTCGGTCTTGACAATGAAGAACGCATAGCGTGGATTCGTTTTACGTCGCCCATGTCATGGGACGCACAGTCAGCCTATCGGACAATCACGCTACCGCCGGGTCAACGCGTCGAAATCAGTTACTCGATCCAATGCACCCTGCGCCAATCGGTTCAGCCGCTTCTGAACTATGAAGAAGCACTCGGACAGGTGTTCGCGAATATTCGCAGAAAGAAAAATCTGATATCGGACATTTCGACCAGCAATGAGCAGTTTACGCATTGGATCGATCGGTCGAAGAAAGACCTCATCTCACTTCTTGCCGAGACTGAGCACGGTTATTATCCGTATGCTGGTGTGCCCTGGTACAATACCATCTTTGGACGGGACGGGATAATCACAGCACTTGAAACGCTGTGGGTAGCGCCGGAAATAGCTAAAGGCGTGCTCCTTTATCTGGCGGCAAACCAGGCCAGCACCTCGGATCCTTTTCGCGATGCCGAACCTGGGAAGATACTCCACGAGGCGCGGGGTGGCGAAATGGCCGCTCTCGATGAAATTCCCTTCCGAAAGTATTATGGTACTATTGATGCGACGCCGCTTTTTGTGGCGCTTGCCGGACATTATTACAGGAGAACGGCCGACAACGAAACCATTATGAAAATATGGCCCAACATTGAGCGGGCTATACGGTGGATCGAAGAATACGGCGACATCGATAACGATGGGTTCGTCGAATATAAAAAGCGAATGGAGAGCGGGCTGGTCAACCAGGGATGGAAGGACTCGCACGATTGCGTCTTTTATGAAGACGGCCGACTCGCCACGCCTCCGATCGCACTCTGCGAGGTTCAGGGCTATGTTTACGATGCATACAGACAGGCGTCATACCTCGCGAAAATGTTCAACCGCAATGCGCAGGCCACTGCATGGAAACAAAAGGCGCTTACGCTGAAACGAAAGTTCAACGAAGTATTCTGGGATTCCAGCCTCGGTGCATTTGTGCTGGCACTTGACGGAGAAAAGAAACCGTGTCGCATCAAAACATCGAACGCCGGTCAGTGCCTCTTTACCGGTATCGCTGATAAGGTTAAGGCGAAGCGCATGGCGACTACGTTGATGCAGCACGACATTTTCTGCGGCTGGGGTATACGAACTGTATCTGAAAATGCGCCACGGTACAATCCGATGTCATATCATAATGGTTCTGTCTGGCCCCATGATACCGCGTTGGTTGCAGCAGGCATGGCACGGTACGGACTTGTAGGTCCTGCAATGAAGCTGATGAATGGGTTGTTCTCAGCCTGCCTTTACATTGATCTTCAGCGTCTTCCGGAACTGTTCTGTGGATTTTCGATACGACACGGAGAAGCGCCCACGGCTTACCCGGTGGCTTGTATGCCCCAGGCGTGGTCTGTCGCGGCAGTCTATCTCTTATTGCAATCCTGCCTTCAGGTTACTGTCGACAGCCCCCGTAGGATCCTTTCGTTCGATAAGCCTGCATTGCCTGAATACCTGGAACGCGTTCGCATCAGAAATCTCATGGTGGGATCAGGCGTATTTGATCTGGAACTCGAGCGACGCGACTGGGACATTGGTATTCACCTGATCACAAAGCCGTCCGATTGGCAGGTTATCGTGCGAAGGTGATTCTTCGTAATCCATTCAACATGAAAAGAGATAATCCTTCATTTTTCTACAAGAACAGCCTGTCGCTGGCTCTGCTGTTCCTGTTCCTCGTTAGCATCGCCGGTCAGGTGTATACCGGAATGCAGGAGTATAACGACGAACGCATGGAAGACAACGTTCTTCCGGTCAATTAACTCGTTAACTTAA
>QGUY01000323.1 GCA_003242315.1 Bacteroidota bacterium | reverse complement strand
GCATTTGCTTCAGGGGGTGGGTTATTTGGCGTACGCTACGCTTCTCATTTCCCGTATCACAGTCACCTTGATTTGCCCGGGATACTGCATGTCGCGTTCGATCTTTTGTGAGATGTCGAAGCTGAGCTGGCTTGCGCGTTCGTCGCTGGCTTTTTCGGCGTCGACGATGACACGCAACTCGCGGCCTGCTTGGATAGCATAACATTTTTCCACACCCTCGAAGCTGAGTCCCACTTCTTCGAGTTCGCGGAGCCGCTTGATGTATTGCTCCATTACTTCGCGGCGTGCTCCGGGACGAGCACCGCTGATGGCGTCGCAGGCCTGAACGATAGGAGCGATGATGCTGGTCATCTCGATCTCATCGTGGTGTGCGCCAATGGCGTTACAAACCACCGGGTGTTCCTTGTATTTCTGCGCCAGCTCCATGCCGACGATCGCGTGAGGTTTTTCCAGCTCTTCGGGCCATACCTTACCGATGTCGTGGAGCAAGCCGGCGCGTTTTGCCTGTTTGACATTGAGTCCAAGTTCCGAGGCCATGATGGCGCAGAGGTTTGCCACCTCGCGCGAGTGCTGGAGCAGGTTTTGTCCGTAAGAAGAACGGAACCGCATGCGGCCCACCATTTTGACGAGCTCAGGGTGAAGTCCGTGAATACCCAGATCGATCACGGTGCGTTCGCCAATCTCGACGATCTCTTCTTCAATGTTTTTGGTGGTCTTGTTTACAATTTCCTCTATGCGGGCAGGGTGTATCCGACCATCCTGAACGAGGCGGTGCAGCGACAAGCGGGCGATTTCGCGACGTACCGGGTCGAAGCCGGAGATGATGATGGCTTCCGGTGTGTCGTCGACGATGATCTCGACGCCGGTAGCTGACTCCAGCGCGCGGATGTTTCGGCCTTCGCGACCAATAATCTTCCCTTTGATGTCGTCGCTTTCAATATTGAACACCGACACGCAGTTTTCGATGGCGTGTTCCGTTGCTGTGCGCTGGATGGTCTCGATGACGATCTTTTTGGCCTCTTTCGTGGCGGTGAGCTTGGCCTGCTCCATGATGTCTTTGCTGTAGCTCGATGCCCTGGTCTGGGCTTCGTCTTTAAGGGAGGCGATAAGCTGCTCACGGGCTTCTTCGGCGGTCAACTTGGAAATGTTTTCCAGGATCTGGATTTTTTGCTGGTTGAACTTGTCGAGATCTTCCTTGCGCTTCCTCACGTGCTCCAGCTGAGCGGCGAGGTCGGTGCGCATGTCGTCAAGTTCTCCCTCCCTGCGTTTCAGGGCTTCCAGCTCCTTGTTGAGTGCCTGTTCCCGTTGCTTGAGCTTTTGTTCATTGCTGATGATGATGTTCTTCTTGCGGTTCGATTCCTCTTCGAATTCGCTCCGCATCTTGAGGATCTTTTCCTTTGCTTCGAGGATCTTATCTTTCTTGATGTTCTCAGCCGTGATTTCGGCCTCCTTGATGATCAGCTGCGCCTTTTCTTCCGCTTCGCGTTGTCTCTTCCGGAGTTTGCGGCGATAGAGTATGTTGCTGAACACCAGGCTAAGCACAATGGTAGCTACGATGCCCGCAACTACGGTTATGACAGTAGTCTGCATAGGTGTTAAGTTGGGTTATGAAATAACCCGGCGAGGGCAAATGCCGTCCTGGAAGGGCTGGAGTGAAGTTATAAAATAGACTGCGAGATCAGGTTATTAAGCTGGTTGACCTTTTCAAAAACAGTTTGGTCAATGCCCTTTTGGGTTTCTTCGACCGCCATTTTGTCTATGAGGCAGTCGAAGGCAACCATTGCTAAAAGGTCCTGCTTGTCCTCGATTCCAAATTGCTCCCTGTAAGATCTTAGCTTTTCGTTGATGAGTTTCCCTGCAATTCTTATTCTCTCTTCATCGGCACGCTTAACCTTCATGGGGTACTCGCGATCACCTATCTTGATCTTGATAGAAAGCTCCTCCATCTTACCGGTTGCTTGCATTATCTACTTAAGTGAGCGATGCACTTGTCTATCTCTCTAATGTATTCGTCCACTTTTTTCTTCAACTCCGGAACACTTCCGTCTTCCGGGCGTAAACTATCTGCAAGTTTACTTATTTTCAGTTGATTATGAAAACCGGCGATTTGCTCGTCCCTGAGCTTCAAGGCGGCCTTAAGTTCCTGATTCTCTGCTTTGAGGCTCTTAACCTCTTCCTTCAGGTTCCTGTGCTCGGCGATGAGCATTTGAATTTTGCGCTCCAACCCGTTGAGGTTGGCTTTGAGTAATTCCTTGTCCATGTACAGCATTTAAGATATACAACATGGGCCAGCTGCCCATATTGGCCAACTAATAACTTATTTTCTGATTATAGCGCCTAATTTCTGCTCGAAAGCGGCCATCAGGCGGTTCATGGTCTTTTCAATCTCCTGGTCAGTCAGCGTCTTCTCTTCATCCAGCAAGGTGAAGCCTATTGCGTACGCCTTCTTGTCCTTCGGTATCTTGTCACCCTGGTACACATCAAACAATATGATTGATCGCACCAGTCGCTTCTCTGTTGCGCGAACAAGACTCTCAATTTCTGCGAAGGTAACCCGCCTGTCGAGCACAAGCGACACATCCCGCCTGACTTCGGGGAACTTCGGTACATCCTTGATTACGAACTTAGGGGTTGCGCTTTGGAAAAGCAAGGCAGTTTCAAGTTCTGCATAAAATAATTCCTGCTTGATACCGAATTCTTTCAGGATAGCATTCTTCACTTTTCCCAACCTGGCAAATTTCTTTCCCTGAAACAGCAGTGCGGCTCCATACTCAAACATCGGATCGTCGAGACGTACTTGCTCCGTTGCGCTCAAACCCGTGCGTGTGAGGATGTGTGATACCTGTTGCGCAAGATCGAAATACGTAACCGTTTTCGATTCGCGCTGCCAGTTCTCCGTTTCAAGCAGGCCGGTAAGATACAAGGCGAGGCGATCCTCCTCCCGGTATGTTCCGTCCTTCTTGTAATAGATCTTCCCAAACTCGAACAGCTTCAGATCGCGTTGCTTGCGATTGAGGTTATAGGCACATACTTCCAGGCCGGTAAACAACATCGTCTGCCGCAGTATCCCCTGCTCTTCGCTGAGCTTGTTGAGCATCTCTACCGGCTCGCCCTCGAACGACAAGTTAAACTTCCTCTGGTAGGCGGGGTTCGTGAGTGAGTTGGTCCATATCTCGTAATATCCGTTCGCGGCAAGCATCCCGGCAATGTCCAGCTGAAAACTGTTGATGTCCCTTTCCGGGAATTCAGCCAGGTAGTCCGTCCGCGCAACGTTGGATAACTCAATATTATTGAAGCCGTAGATCCTCAGGATTTCCTCGACAACGTCTGCTTCCTGCATCACATCCACCCGATAGGGCGGCACCGATACCGTGTACTGATCCTCCTGTTCATCTATGACCTTAATGTCCAGGCGATCAAGGATCGAAACGATCTCCTTCCGGGGAATTACCTTACCGATGAGCCGGTTAACGTTCCTGTCGCGCACGAGAATCTTCCGATGCGCTACTGGCTGCGGGTAGATATCGACAATGTCGGACGTAATCCTTCCGCCGGCAAGCTCGGTAATCAGCAAAGCAGCGCGCTTCAGGGCAAAGACGGTCCCTTCCGGATCGGTACCCCGCTCAAAACGGAACGAGGCATCGGTTCGCAGCTGATGATGTTGGGCTGTTTTCCGGATATAGTCCATCGAGAAACAGGCGCTCTCGAGAAAGATCTTCCGGGTCGTTGCCTTAACGCCCGACTTTAGCCCGCCAAATACGCCTGCGATGCACATGCCTTCCTCGGCATTGCATATCATAAGATCGGAATCGAGCAAAGTGCGTTCGCGACCATCCAGCGTTGTGAAGCGACTGCCTGCAGGAAGCGTACGTACGATGACTTTCCCGCCGGTGATTTCATCAGCATCAAAGGCATGCAGTGGCTGCCCCAGTTCTGTCCTTTTAAAAAACCTGACCCTGCCGCAAAAAAGGAAATGTATGTCTTCATG
>QGUY01000001.1 GCA_003242315.1 Bacteroidota bacterium | reverse complement strand
TTGAAAAATCGATTCCGCCCCTTGTCAAAAATGGGCGGATCCGGTTTCATGGCCCGCGCATCGTGAAACGCGGCGCCGTGTGTACCCTGCACACAGTGGTCAGGCCACAGCCTTTGTTCAAGGCCGTTGAGTGTGATCGTCTCAAATGGTTTGCGCCCCTGATGGTTGGATGCAAAGCTGAGATGGTTCGATGGGTGCCAGTCCTGCGTGGCCACCACCAGTTCGAATTGTTCCTGCAGTCTGTTTACAAGAGGGATAATCGATTCTCCATCTTTTACCTCAAGATTACCTCCTGTGGTGAAGTCGTACTGTATATCAACAAGAATCAAAGCCTTCATGTCATCGCTTGTTTCAGTTCGGTTCTCATGTGTTCACGGAGTTTCGCTAATCCCGGACTGAGTCCCACCTTGTACACATGAGGAAACTCGAAGCGTTTATATTCCGGTGGAAGTAGCGCCAGTCTTTCCCTTGCGTATGACGCAATTTGATCAAGCGGGACGGGTTCTTCTATCATGCGTCCATCCTCCATCACCTTATGCAACAGCGGTTCAAGCCTGTAGGTTTGCAGTGACATAGACTTCCCCGCCTCGAAGGGATGGGACATGCCGGGAATCTTTTGCTCGTCTGCAAGTGCAACGACATCGGCGCCGGCAAACAAATTATCACCGTTGAACGCCCGATGGACTTGTTTAATGCCGGGCAACGTGGTTTTTGACAGAGATTCCGAAAGTTTTATGCGTGGCGTTTCCTGAAAATAGCTGAGCTTGTAAACACCATCGAGCGCAGCGTCAGGTTTTCCCGTAACCAGGCTGGTACCTACGCCGTAAATGTCGATAGGCGCTTCCTGGTCGATAAGGCTTTTGATGACGTACTCGTCAAGTTGATTCGAAGCCGCGATGCGAACGTACGACAGGCCGGCACTGTCAAGCATGGCTCTTGCGCGCTTGGCGAGGTAGGCAAGGTCGCCGCTATCAAGGCGGATAGCCACCAGGCGATGTCCACGCGCTTCCATTTCCCGGGCAACGGTAATCGCGTTGGGTACGCCGCTTTCCAGGGTGCTGTACGTGTCGACCAACAGAACGCAGTCGTCTGGCCGGCATTCGGCAAAGTATCGAAAGGCGGTAAGTTCATCGCCGAAGCTTTGAATCAGTGAATGCGCCATGGTTCCGGCAGCCGGAACGCCGAATTGCATGGCGGCGGTAACGTTGCTCGTGGAGTTAAATCCTCCGACAAGGCATGCGCGGGTTGCGTGAAGACCCCCAAGTCCTTGAGCTCGTCTGAGGCCAAAGTCCATGAGTATAGCGTCGCCCGCAACAGATCGGATGCGCGCGGCCTTTGTCGCCACGAGTGTTTGAAAGTTGAGCAGGTTTAGCAATAGCGCTTCTATTAGCTGAGCGTCAAGGATGCCACCCTCGACGCGCACTACGGGGGCTGTAGGAAACACTACGTCGCCTTCGCGTGCAGCGTAGATCGTTCCCCGGAAACGCCAGTCGCGCAGGTAGTCGACATATTCAGGCGCGAATTTGTTTCGCCTTAAAAAATCAAGATCCTCCTCTGTAAACCTAAGCCCTTCGAGAATTTGAAGAAGGTCGCCAAGGCCGGCAAACAACGCGTAGCCTCCGCCGTACGGCAGCTTTCGAAAGAAGTAATCGAAAACTGCACGGTCGTTATGATGGCCGGATTGAAAATAGACCTGGCCCATCGTAATCTGGTAAAGGTCGGTGTAGCTTGCTGACAGGGCGGACTGAAGCGTCATGGTGCAATCGTTATTGCTGGTTACAATATAGCAATTCGATTCAATCGGCATTCGGTATCGGACGGTCTGCGAACAGGCGGTACGGGAATCGAATAAAACATTAATAAAAGTCACTCTAAATTATGATCTTAGCTGCGAAATTTGGCCGGATATGAAGATTGGAATCGCCGCAGATCACGGAGGCTATGCACTTAAGGAATCTCTGGTGAGGTATCTTCAGTCGCGTAACTACGACGTGAAAGACTTTGGTGCCCATAGCCTTGATGATCAGGATGACTATCCTGATTTCGTGGTACCGCTTGCAAAGGCTGTTGCATCGGGAGAAGTTGACCGGGGCATAGCAGTATGCGGAAGCGGTGTCGGCGCGTCAATAGCTGCCAACAAAGTAAAGGGAGTGCGCGCTGCCTTGATCAGCGATCCTTTTTCCGCACGACAGGGCGTGGAAGACGATGATATGAATTTGATTTGCCTGGGCGGCCGCGTGATTGGCGAACGATTGGCGGAAGTGTTTGTTGATGGATTCCTGAACGCCACTTTTTCCGGAGCTGAGCGTCACAAGCGCAGGCTCGCTAAAGTCGCAAACCTGGAAAACCAGTGAGGCCTCTCGTGACTGAGAAATTATCAACCCGCTATGCAAGAGAAATACATTTTTGGCATGATCGGACTGGGCACCATGGGTCGCAACCTGTTGCTCAACATGGGTGATCATGGCTTTCGTGTTTGTGGATTCGATAGAGACCCTCAAAAGGTAACCCAACTGGAAAGGGAGTTCAATAATAACGAGAGTGTTCGCGGGTTCAATCACCTTTCTGAATTCGTCAGTGCCCTTGACAGGCCCCGGGCCATCATGATGCTTGTGCCCGCGGGCGCACCTGTAGACGACGTAATAAAGGAAATTACCCCCCTGCTTGATAAGGGAGACCTCCTGATCGACGGAGGCAATTCGCACTTTGTGGACACGGCCCGGCGGGCAAAAGAGCTGCGTGAAAGTGGCATTCACTTTTTCGGCATGGGTATTTCCGGCGGCCAGGACGGTGCGCGAAACGGGCCAAGCATGATGCCCGGCGGTGATCCGGTAGCGTATCGAACCGTTCAATCGTTGTTCGAAACCGTGGCTGCTAAAGTCGACCGCAAGCCTTGCGTTACCTACATAGGTCCGGGCGGATCGGGCCACTTCGTAAAGATGGTTCACAACGGCATCGAGTATGCCGTGATGCAAATCATCGCCGAAACATACGAGATGCTGCACAAGGGGCTCGGCCTTCAGGGTGACGAGATCCATGACATCTTTGCCGCCTGGAACGAAGGAAGGTTGAAGTCTTATCTCATGGAGATAACCCGCGACATCCTCGCCTATCGCGAGCGCGGAACGTTTCATCTCTTGCTGGAAGACATCAAGGATGAGGCGAAGTCGAAAGGAACCGGAAAGTGGACATCGCAGGTCGCGATGGAGATCCAGGTTCCTGTGCCTACGATCGACATCGCAGTATCCATGCGTGACCTTTCAAGCTACAAGAACCTGCGAATCGCGTCAAGCGTACGTTATGCATCGCCAGCTGCGATCGGAGCCGACACGAAGCCCTTTCTGGTTCAACTGGAACAGGCGCTCTATTTCGCAACCATCATCGCGTATGCGCAGGGCATGCACCTCCTGTCCCGGGCATCGGAAGTATTTCACTACAATCTGAAACTCGACAAGATCGCGCTGATTTGGAGAGGAGGATGTATAATTCGCTCTGCATTCCTCGATGAGATATTCAGAGCTTACCAGCAGAACCCTGGGCTGATTCACCTGATGCTGGATCAGAAGGTGGCATCCCTTCTAAAAGCCAGCGAACAAAGCATGCGTACGGTTGTCTCGACAGCCACGGCATCTGGGGTAGCTATTCCTGCGTATGCATCAGCATTGAGTTATTTTGATACCATCCGAAGCGAGCACATGCCTACAAACCTGATCCAGGCACAACGCGACTACTTCGGGGCCCATACCTATGAGCGCGTCGACAAAGAAGGAGTATTTCACACCGACTGGCTACAAAGGGAACATTAAACAAAGGAGAAATGGCAAAGACACCGCTCGTTACCGACGGCACCGTATTCTTTATCTTCGGCGGTACCGGCGACCTCACTTCGCGTAAACTGATACCGGCACTCTATAATCTTTATCTCGACGGGTGGATGCCACCGCGTTTCGCGATCATCGGATTGGGACGAACTTCACTCAACAACGATCAATACCGCGATCAGCTTGCGAAAGGAGTCAACCAATTCTCGCGTCGCGGCAAGGCTGACGCCGGACAGTGGAAAGCATTCGCTGAGCACATAGAATATCAGGTATCTGAAATTTCCAGTCTCGACGCTTATGCATTGCAGGCTGAAACCATTCAGCGTTACCGTTCGGAATGGAAGGAAGACCCGATCGTTATTTATTACCTCGCAGTGGCACCGCGGTTCTTCACGACCATCGCACAGAACCTGGCGCGGCAAGGCCTCGCACGTGAACTGAAGAAATCACGCATCGTTATTGAAAAGCCTTTTGGTCACGACCTCGACTCCGCGCGTGCATTGAACAAACTGCTGTGCAGCATCTTTGAGGAAAATCAGATCTACCGAATCGATCACTACCTCGGTAAAGAAACCGTACAAAATCTTCTTGCCTTCAGATTTGCAAACTCAGTGCTCGAACCGATCTGGAATCGGAACTATATCGATCATGTACAGATTTCGGTGACCGAGCAACTTGGTGTAGAGGATCGCGGCGGATATTATGATGAAGCCGGTGCGCTTCGCGACATGATTCAGAATCACCTGCTGCAACTGCTCTGCCTTGTAGCCATGGAACCCCCTGTAAGTTTCCAGGCAGACGAAATCCGAAACAGAAAGGTAGATGTGCTTCGCGCAATGCGCAAGTTCGACGCGGAAGCGATCAAGAAGGGAGCGGTGCGCGGACAATACGGCCGTGGATGGCTCGAAGGAAAAGAAGTGCCTGCCTATCGCGAAGAGAAAGGCGTAAATCCATCATCCAACACCGAGACATTCGCTGCGATTAAGTTTTTCATCGACAACTGGCGCTGGCAGGATGTGCCTTTCTATGTGAGGACAGGCAAGCGTCTGCACCAATCGGCTTCGGTAATTTCAATTCAATTCCGCGACGTTCCTCACCTCATCTTCCCAACGGAAACATTGGAAAGCTGGCAACAAAATCGCCTCATCATAAGCATTCAGCCGGAGATGAGTATCCGACTACAGGTACAGGCAAAGCGACCGGGATTGGAAATGATGCTGAACCCTGTCGACATGATATTCGACTATCACGGAACATATCCGGATCAAAGTCCGGAAGCATATGAAACCCTCCTTCTCGACACCATGCTTGGCGATCAAACACTCTTCATGCGCGGCGACCAGGTTGAAGTTGCGTGGGAACTGCTGATGCCCATTCTGAATGCCTGGGAACGTAAGAAGAGTTTGAATTTTCCGAACTATACGGCCGATTCATGGGGACCTGAAATTGCTGAAGCCCTGATCGCCCGCGATGGCTTCCACTGGTTTACGCTGCCCGTTAACAATCGCTATGGCGGATAGAGAATTGCATATTCTGCCGGACAATGCCGGTCTACTGCAGGCCGCAGCAGAATTCCTGCGCGACACCATTAACGACGTGCTTTCGACAAAATCATTCTGCACCATTGCACTTTCGGGTGGAAGCACCCCCAAAGGGCTTTATGAACGACTCGCCTCGTCTGGTTTTTCGAATAACATTCCCTGGTCGAAGCTGCGATTTTTTCTTGGTGATGAAAGGTATGTGCCGCTCGATCATCCTGACAGCAATTACAAGATGATCAGGGAAAGTCTTTTCAAGGATCGGCAGCCTGAGCCTGGAACATTGTTCCCAGTGGATACGACCCTTCCTGCGCATGAAGCGGCAGCGGCGTATGAACGCACGTTACGGAACGTGCTCGGTAACGAAGGCGTATTTGACATCATTCTGCTTGGACTTGGCGACGATGTGCATACTGCATCACTCTTTCCGAACACGACCGTGCTGGAAGAAAAAACCGCGTGGGTTAGCGACGTGTATGTCGAGAAGGTAAAAGCACGGCGCATTACATTCACTGTCCCACTGATCAACGCTGCCCGTACTATAATTTTTCTCGTAAGCGGAGCCTCAAAATCGGCGGCTGTACATCAGGTGATAAACGGCCAGCGTATGCCGCAAACTTTCCCTGCCCAATTAATTCGGCCTCGCAACGGGATCATCCATTGGTTCCTCGATCAAGACGCTGCGAGTGAAGTGAAATAGGCAAAATATTGCCGTTGAACTTGCTCATTATGCGGTTGTTGAGGGCTGAAATCGCGGATGTGGAAATTTTTTTCGTGCGAAAAAATAAATTATTCTTATTTTCATCGCGTTTTCCAAAACCGGAAAGGAAATAAACCAAGCAACGAGAATGGCAGATAATGTTTTTGACGCTATTGTAGTCGGCTCCGGCATCAGCGGGGGATGGGCAGCAAAAGAATTGTGTGAGAAAGGTTTAAAAGTCATCATGCTGGAGCGTGGTCCAAATGTTGAACATATCAAGGATTATCACAGCGCGACCAAGCATCCATGGGAGTTTCCGCACCGCGGTTCGCGCACACAACAGATGATAAAGGATTATCCGGTTCTGAAGCGGGATTATCCGCTGAATGAAATGAACCTGGAATGGTGGGCAAGTGATAAAGACTGCCCTTATACAGAAATCAAGCGCTTCGATTGGTTCCGAGGATACCAGGTCGGTGGCCGTTCGCTGATGTGGGGACGGCAAAGTTACCGGCTCTCTGACCTCGACTTTGAAGCCAACGCGCGCGAAGGCATTGCCATCGACTGGCCGGTGCGCTACAAGGATATCGAACCGTGGTACGACTACGTCGAGAAATTCGCTGGTGTCAGCGGCAATCGGGATGGTATCCCGCACCTTCCCGATGGCCAGTTCCTGCCGCCGATGGAATTGAACTGTGTAGAAAAGGATGTAGCTGCACGTATCAGGAGCTCGTTTGGTGGCAAGCGTCACATGATTATCGGACGATCTGCTAACGTCACAGGTCCGCTTGAAGGCAGGCAGCAATGTCAATTCCGCGACAAGTGCTGGCTCGGATGTCCGTTCGGTGGATACTTCAGCACGCAATCGTCAACCCTGCCCGCCGCAATGAAGACCGGAAATCTCACGCTTCGTCCGTGGAGTATTGTGACGAAGGTGTTGTACGACAAGGACAAGAAGCGCGCCACGGGCGTTGAAGTACTCGACGCTCAAACGAATCAGACATACGAATACAAGTCGAAGATCGTATTCCTGAATGCTTCGACGCTCAATACAACCTGGATACTAATGAACTCGGCTACCGACGTGTGGCCGGATGGTCTGGGCAGCAGCAGCGGTGAGCTCGGTCATAACCTCATGGACCACCACCTCGGCGTCGGCGCCGGAGGCTGGGTTGAAGGTTATGAAGACAAGTATTACTACGGACGCCGCCCCAACGGCTTCTATATCCCCAGATTCCGCAACTTGAATGGTGAAAAGCGGAACTATCTGAGGGGATTTGGCTATCAGGGTGCTGCCAGCAGAGAAAACTGGGAACGCTCGATCGCGGAATACAGCATTGGAGCAGAATTCAAGGAGGCTCTTACCGAACCGGGACGCTGGACCATCGGTATGGGTGGCTTTGGCGAAATCCTCCCCTACCATGAAAACAAGGTTACGCTGGACAAGACGCGTACTGACAAGTGGGGATTGAATGTTCTGGCGATCGATTGCGAACTCAAAGAAAACGAGCTCAACATGCGCAAGGATATGCTGAACGACGCCATGGAAATGCTTGAAGCTGCCGGCGTGAAAGACGTAAGCGGCGCTGATGGCGATGGTACTCCTGGTCGTGGCATTCACGAAATGGGAACCGCGCGCATGGGTCGCGATCCAAAAACCTCTGTGCTCAACAAGTGGAACCAGGTTTGGGATGCGCCGAACGTATTTGTCACTGATGGCTCATTCATGACATCAGCCGCATGCCAGAATCCTTCACTGACATACATGGCGTTCACAGCGAGAGCGGCAGACTATGCCGTACAGGAATTGAAACGCATGAACCTCTGATCACCATCTTAAAAACGAACAAAGCCTATACGTATGAATAGAAGAGAAGCATTATCGAGGGTCGCCCTGATTTTTGGTGGAACCATTGTGGGCGCCGAGGCCTTCCTTACCGGCTGTCGCAATAGTTCGGCACCAGCGGAGACCTTGACCTTCTCCCCCGACGTCATCAGCCTGCTGGATGAAGTCGGTGAAACGATCCTGCCCACGACGGCGTCGTCGCCTGGCGCGAAGGCCGCGGCAATTGGTGAATTCATGAAAGTTATCGTCACCGACTGCTACGAAGAAAAGGATCAGCAAATCTTCATGGAAGGAATTGGCAAACTCAATGAGGCTGCCGATAAGAAATACGGAAAGGATTTCATGGCCCTGTCCGCTGAGGAAAAGCACAACCTTCTCGTGGAAATCGACGCGGAAGCGAAGGCATACAACGAAAGCAAATCATCGGAAGATCCCAACCACTACTTCACCCTGATGAAGCAGCTCACCCTGTGGGGATACTTTACATCAGAAGTGGGCGCAACCAAAGCCCTGCGCTATGTGCCCGTCCCAGGCAGGTATGAAGGCTGCATCGAATACAAGAAGGGCGAAAAGGCCTGGGCCCTGTAAATGTGAGCGAAAACTCCAAACCGTCACGTCGCCAGTTTATTTCCGACACGTCCCGGTTTGTTGCCGGTGTCGGCCTGTCCGGCATCTTGTCTACTCCCTTCACTTCAACAGCGAAGCCATCCGTTTCTGCGAACGATAAGGTCCTGGTTGGACTCATCGGTTGCAGGAGTATGGGATTTGGCGACCTGGAAAACGCCTTACGTATCCCTGGCGTAGAGTGCGTTGGACTTTGCGATGTAGATGCAACCATCCTCGACAAGCGCGCCGAAGACGTCAAAGCACTTCAGGGAAAAGCTCCGAAAAAATTCCCGGACTTTCGCAAGCTTCTCGAGCTACGCGATCTGGATGCCGTGATCATCGGAACGCCGGATCACTGGCACTGCCTTCCTTTTGTCTACGCTTGCCAGGCGGGCAAGGATGTGTATGTCGAAAAGCCACTCGCCAACAGCATTGCCGAATGCGAGGTAATGGTTCGTGCCGCACGCCGCTACAACCGCGTCGTTCAGGTTGGACAACAACAGCGAAGCGGTGATCATTGGAAGAAGGCACTTGATTTCATCAAAAGCGGCAACATTGGTAAGCTGAGAAAGATCAATGTCTGGGGAAACTTCAACTACGGCATTGGGCAGAAGAAAGTTCCTGACAGCGCCGTACCAGAAGGCGTTGATTTCGATATGTGGTTAGGACCAGCGCCCCAACGCTCGTTCAATGCCGCGCGTTTTCATGGCTCCTGGCGCATGTTCTGGGATTACGGTGGTGGCTTGCTTACCGACTGGGGGGTTCACCTCCTGGACATGGCTTTGTGGGCCACAGATACAACGACGCTGCCCATTTCTGTGTCCGCGGCCGGCGGGAATTGGGCATTTCCTGACTACGACCACGAGACGTTCGATACGATGAGCGTCATCTATCAGATGAAGGATCATGTGATCACCTGGGAGCACACCGCGGGCACGGAGAATGGTCCGTACGGAAGGCGTTACGGCATCGCTTATGTCGGTGACTTCGCCACGCTGGTCATCGACAGATCCGGATGGGAAGTATTTCCCGAGAGCGCTGATGGTGCCTATAAGGTGCCAGCCATACCTCCTCAACCGGGTCGCGATTACCATCGCGAGCACATGCAAAATTTCATCGAGTGCATTCGGTCAAGGAAAGATCCGGACTGCACTATTGAAAACGGTCGCCTGGTCGCCCTCTACGCTCACATGGGCAACATCGCGCTTCGCAGCGGCACGCAGCTGAAGTGGAATGAGGCTAACGGGAACTTTGGCGACAACAAGGCCGCCAACGGGTACATCCGTCCGGACTATCGCAAACCCTGGACGTTCCCGACAGTCTGAGGTCTGATCTCAAACACGGGCGAAGGGGTGCGCTGCTTCGCCATCAGGGATATAAGTTCCTCTGTCTTTTCGGGAAATTCATCCGCAACATTCTTCGTCTCGCCTGCATCCTCACGAAGGTTGTACAACTCGAAAGGTCCCATGGGCTCTGTCCATGCATTGTACTGCACAAGCTTCCAGTCGCCCACCCGCAACGCACGCCTCCCACCCTGTTCATGAAATTCCCAATAGAGTGCTTCGTGCTTTTGTTGTCGCTTTGTGTCGCCAAGCAGCTCCGGAAGGAAAGAGATGCCGTCGCTGCCAACTTCGACACTGATTAAGTCCGCGATAGTGGGCATCACATCCCAAAAAGCCGACACGTGCTCCGACACGCTGCCCGGTTGAATGCGACCAACCCAGCGGGCGATCATGGGCACGCGGATTCCTCCCTCGTATAGATCGCGCTTATAGCCGCGCAATATGCCGTTGCTATCGAAATAATCCGGGTCACCACCACCTTCGAGATGCGGACCGTTATCAGAAGTGAAGATGATGAGGGTATTCTCTTCAAGGCCAAGTTCCTTCACGCGTTGTACCACTTCCCCAACCATATCGTCGATCAGTGTCACCATTGCGGCAAAGGCAGCGTGGGATTCAGGTTGTGATCCGTAGGGACCTTGTCGGAATCGCTCGCCGTCGTCAACGCCTTCAAATGATTTCTCAGGCAGAAATTTTCCGCGGAACCGCTCCATGTAAGCGTCCGGCGCAACGAGTTCCGCGTGGGGCAATATCATTGGGTAATAGAGGAAGAAAGTCGTATCGCGATTTTCCTCCAGGAATTTTAAGGCCTCGCGATGGATCAATTCTGGAGCATAGGTGACTTTTGCCAGACCCGTATTGGCCTCCAGCATGATCTTCTCTTCATTGTCCCAGAGGTGTGCCGGATAGTAGTTGTGCGCGAGACGCTGGCAGTTGTAGCCGTAGAAGCGATCGAAGCCCTGGCGATGCGGCGCACCTTCCGTGTCCACGAAGCCCAACCCCCACTTTCCAAATGCTCCGGTAACGTAACCCACCTCTTTCAGCATTTCAGCAAGGGTGTATGCCGAATCCGGCAGCGGCCATTGGCCCTCGGGTTGCCATTCTTTATTTCCCCGGATGGGTGTATGACCCGTGTGAAGGCCCGTCATTAACACCGAACGCGACGGAGCGCACACCGCAGTGCCTGCATAGTGCTGCGTGAATCGCATCCCTTCTGCAGCCAGCCGATCAATATTCGGGGTTTGAAACCGCTTTTGTCCGTAACAGCTTAAATCTCCGTAACCAAGGTCGTCAGCAATGATGTAAATGATATTGGGTAGCATGACTGCCTTCTCCCTCTCACGCTGTGGGCTGCACGAAATAACGCCCATCCCGACGAAGAAGAGAAAAAGTGATCGTATGGTGTGCTTCATCCTACCTTCTTTCCTGCAAAATATATTTCTCTGACGGGTATTGATCCTGACACGACATTCATGGAGACTTCTCCACCTTTCAATGTCACTGTACCATAGCCTGTGGCTGTACAGAGGAAGCTTGTAAAGTCTCCAACCTTTGAGTCGACATAGAGTGCCTGGTCCACGGCGTCATATCGTACCCCTGTCAGGCCCTGCAACAATCCGTAGCTTGCCAATGCGCGGGCATACCAGCTACCACATTCATACTCGTTAAACGGATTACGAATAACTCCGTCGTAACGGTCGCGACACGTCCTCACGATTTCCAGTCCCTTCTCTACTTCGCCGCACAACATCAGATGAGATGCTACCTGGTACTCAATTCCCGTCCACACTTCATCGCTGTAAACAAATGGAAGTGACAACTTCCCTCCTTTCGGCCATGAACACAGCAGCAGACCACCATCGCCGCCAAACGCATAGGCAGGACGTTGTGGATTCGCATGATCGCTAAGGTCGTGTTTCAGGTTGTATTTGTGAACGGCCACCAGGTGACTTCTGATCTTCTGTGAATCGAACGGGTCATCAAGTCCGCACATGCGTGAAATCCATGCGCCGAGCACACCATCCGATAGACAGCCGTTGCCATATTGATACTTTGGGCCCTCCTTTCGGAGAAGGTCCAGCGCCTCTTGTGAGTACTGACCGCCGATGGATATCTGTGACGCTTCGACAGGGTTCGCAGCGTTGAGTCCGTCAACGGTTATTTTCTGTATGAAGTATTCGCCGTTATAAAGCTCCGTCTCAATAACCTTCTTTCCCTTTGCCAGCAACCGCTTATACCTCGAAACGTTTTCCTTTAACGCCGTACCCATCTTGATAGCGGCCTGAAGAGCGCCGAGATAAAAACTCGTGCACATGCCATCAGGTCCCCAGAACTCGATGTCATAGGTATTGTGATGGGGCTCTTCCAGGACACCTCTTTCACGTGGATCCCATGTTTTGATACAGTAGTCGAGGCTAACCTTCACCATCGGGAACATCTTTCTAAGCCACTCAGTGTCGCCACTGATACGCCACTCGCGGTATACCTTCATAATGCCGCCGAGCTGACCATCCGCGGCTGCGTGAAAGCCGTGGTCAGTGGGACGAATGGGAAGGGCGGCGCGAAACGTCTGGTGTCCGGCAGCACTTTGGTTCTCACAAAACTCGGTATGGCGAAGGCTTCGCTCCAGTGATGGGAACAGGTGCGGCAGCGCCTGGGCATAGTTCCATACGTGCGTACAGGAGCCATGACAGCATCCCCAATCGTCGCCACATCCTTCATAGTTCCATAATCGCCCGTCATATTGACGCATGACGGTGGGTGATTTCAAAATCGTAAGGTTGGCCGCCACTGCCTCCACCACCTCAGGTGGCAGCGTGGTTTTGTAAAATGTGTCGCGAAAGAGTGCAGACCGCGCGTTGAGGTCTTCGTAATTGCCTGTAAAGTATTCCAAGACCTCCTCTACACTTTTGAAACGGCTGCTGTACCACGGCTTGTAAAACTCGCCGTCAAAGTCTTTGTCGTACGGGTCGAGACCCAAATCTCCAGGCGACTCGCAGCATCCGGATTTCGGATCGCACGTCTCGGGATCAGCGGGATTTCCGTGACGGATATCTGAATCTGGTACATACCACGCCATGATGATCTTGACGGTGCGACTCTCTCCCGGTCGCAGACTTATCGGGACGTAAAGCGATGCACCCGGAGCACCTTTCTCAACCGGGGCTACTGACCGCAGCTCACCATTCCGGACAGCGTTCCAGGCCATCGTTAACGGATCCCACCATCCGCCGCGGAACCAGCAATGATCGACAACGACGTTCGGTTCCGTCGCGGTAATGGCGAAGTCTGCCTTCTGATGTGGTTTCTTTTCTGTACCCGCCTCTGAGAGTATAAAACCGCCTTTACCACTTCGAATGGTGTTGGTGCCTCCCTCGACGGAGAGGAAGTTGCGTGAGTGATAGGAGAAGACAGCTTCAAGCGTGCTCGTGCCTGTGTTTTTCAGCTCATACTCGAAAGCGCCGACTGGAAGCCCGGAATTGTCGGGATCATTGGGTATAAATGGATTCCAACCGGTGATCTTACAGGTTATGGGTAAGTCGTCATCCTCCAGTTCGATAATACCATAGGGAAAGCGTGCGAGAAATTTGGCGCTGTTGAAGCGCGGCAGGCCATACGTCGTACCTCCCGATCCGTTGCCGGCTCCACGATAGCCGAACTTCTTCCAATCGGGTACGGGACCTTCCAAAATTTTGGCGCCTTTCTCCAACCCCTTGACCGAGAGCGCGGCAAACATCGTGGGCTCGTGAAACAATTCCGGTCTGTGTCGGATCGACATGTGCGAAATGGCGCCGGTACCTTCCATGCAAAACATGCCTGACCCAATACCCCCAATGGGAAAAGCTATCCGGTTGAGCTGACTTCCCGTGTAGTAATCATTGTATTGCCGTGCTGAACGACGCGCAGATTTGCGTGGCTTTGGAGCACTTTTTTCCGGGGTATCTTTCTCGGCTAGCGCAGATCCAGGCAATGCAACGGCACCCAGACTGCCCAAACCGATGTTCCGGATGAATTCACGGCGACCCGTCCTTTTCTTCATAGTTCCTGGTTTGGTAACGAACTCAAAAAACAAAAAAAAACGCTAAGAACCGTCCTGTTCCCGCCGCTTTGCGCCGGAGGCCACCAGCGCAGGACAGTGCGAGTCGGCCGGCAGCTCCCGGCGGCGTATCTTTGAATATGAGATTTGTATGGATAGGGATCATCGCGACCCTCACCCTCACGGCCTGTAACCGAAAGCCAAACCCGCTCTTTGTCGCGCACCGCGGCCCGGAGCTGGGAATCTCCTTCCAGAACACCCTGGTGACCAACGACTCTGTCAACGCCCTGACGTTCGAATATATCTACAACGGGAGTGGCGTGGGTGTGGGCGACTTCAATAAGGACGGCCTGTACGACCTCTATTTTGGTGGAAACCAGGTCTCAAGCCGACTCTACCTGAACAAGGGCAATCTGCGGTTCGAGGACGTAACGGAACAGTCTGGTACAACCACCAACCGCTGGGTCACCGGGGTCGCAGTGACCGACATAAACGGGGATGGCCTTGATGATATTTACCTGTGTGTCGGCGGAATAGGCACTCCGGAGGCGCGAAAAAACCTGCTGTTTGTAAATCAGGGTGTCAGGGATGGGATTCCAGTATTTCGGGAATTGGGAGAAGCCTATGGACTGGCTGATGATTCATACAGCACGATGGCCGCATTCTTTGACTACGACAAAGACGGCGACCCGGACATGTATCTACTGAACAACTGGCTCGAAAAGTTCAATCGAAACAACCTGCGCCCGAGGCGCCTCAACGGTGAGGCGGAATCAACCGACAAGCTCTACCGCAACAACGGTGACAACACATTCACTGACGTGTCTGCCGAAGCAGGTATTCTGATTGAAGGATACGGACTGGGTGTAGTGATCTGCGACATCAATAACGATTCATGGCCGGATGTTTATGTGTCGAACGACTTCCTCTCCAACGATCTGCTGTGGATCAACCAGGGAGATGGAACCTTCGAGAATCGCATTAGCGACTACCTCAAGCATCAGGCGCATAACGGAATGGGCGTTGACATTGCAGACTTCAACAACGACAACCTTCCGGACATTGTGGCTGTCGACATGCTGCCGCCAGACCACAAGCGTCAGAAGCTAATGACGCCGGGACAGAACTACGACTTCTTTCACATGGCCATCGGCATGGGTTATGAACCTCAGTACATGCGAAACACACTTCAGCTTAACCGCGGCCCTTCGCCTGACGGATCATACCTTTTTTCTGAGATCGCATTCCTCGCCGGCATTGCCAGGACAGACTGGAGCTGGGCGCCACTGTTCGCCGATTTCGACAACGATGGCTACAAAGACCTGTTTGTGGGCAATGGTTACCGAAAAGATGTCACCAATCTCGATTTTGTGTTTTTCGGAATGGGTGCAAGTCCTTTCGGAACACCGGAGACCCGTTCGAAAAGACTTCATGAGGAAGTCGCAAACCTACCCGACGTCAAGCTGCCTAATCCCATCTTCAAAAACAACGGCACACTGATTCTGGAGGACAAGACCGAAGAATGGGGATTGGGATTACCAACCTTTACCAATGGCGCGGCTTATGTTGATCTCGACAATGACGGTGATCTGGACCTCGTGACCAACAACATCGACCAAGAGGTAATCCTTTACGAAAATACGGCGGACCGGCTTGGGAAGAGAAACCACTTTATCCGGCTCATTCCGGAAGGAATACCCATCAACGAGAAGATATTCGTGTACACTGGCGGTACAAGCCAGCTTGTGGAGATGACGCCTTTCCGCGGCTTTCAGTCAACCGTTGAACGAGCCGCGCACTTCGGGCTCGGCGATAATACAAGCGTCGACTCACTAATTATCGTGTGGCCAGACAGCACCTGCACCCGGATGATTTCGCTGCCCGCCGACACAGTCGTTGTGTACTCAAAGAAAGCGGCACAACCTATGCGTAAAAAGCCTGGTGCGCGTTCCGTCCTGATGGAAAGGAAAGAAGTGCTTGTCCACCAGCATAAAGAAAAGAGTCCTTCGGACATCCTTTCGACACGTACTCTGATGCACGAGTTATCGCGCTTCGGGCCTTGTCTGGCCCGCGGCGATGTGAATGGCGATGGCCTGGACGACTTCTACGTGGGAGGAGAAAACGGCGAAGAAACGACGGTATACATTCAATTACCGGATGGAACATTTTCGCTGAAGCAATCTCTTCCGCCTATGCCTGGTGATGATGGCGGAGCCTTGTTCGCGGATTTTGACGGCGACCACGACGCAGACCTGTATGTCGCCAGCGCCTCACCCGGCGGTGGAGTTCCTGCAGCGCAACACCGAATCTATCTGAATGACGGCGGCGGTAAGTTCTCGCTTGCCAACGGTATGCTTCCGGACATTCGAACGTCTGCGTCCTGCGTGGTTGCCTCGGATTTCGATGGGGACGGCGATGTGGACCTGTTCGTCGGTGGTCGGCTGATGGAAGGCAAATATCCTCATGCGCCCAGAAGCTATGTTTTGCGTAACGAAGCAGGCAAGTTTGTTGACGTCACTGAATCTCTCAACCCTGCTCTTGCGTACCCTGGACTCGTATCATCCGCCGTGTGGGCCGATGTCGACAATGACCAAAATCCGGATCTGGTCATCGCGGGAGAATGGATGCCGATACGTGTTTTCAGGAATGCAGGCGAACGATTCGAGGAAGTGACTGATGATTACGGATTGTCCAGGACCAGCGGTTGGTGGAACTGCGTCAGGGCTACCGACCTGAACGGGGATGGCCACGTTGACATCATCGCGGGTAACACCGGCGGAAACTCTTTTTTCAGATCGTCGGCAGACAATCCGGTTCAGATTGTCGCCAAGGACTTCGATAACAATGGGTCCATCGATCCGATCATTACCTATTACAATGAAATTGACCGGGAGCGGTTCATCGTCCACAACCGCCTTGTGTTGATCGATCAGCTTCCAAAAGTAAAAGGTCGCTTCGAAACGTTCACCCAATATGCAGTGACGCCCTTCAGCAAGGCCTTCACCCCGGAAGAGCTTGAAGGGGCTCTTACGCTTGACGCGAGAAAACTGGAATCGGTGATGTTGATCAATGAAGCTGGCAAATCATTCCGCATCGTTGATTTGCCTGACATCGCGCAAATCTCTACCGTAAACGATATTGTCGCTGACGATATCAATGGCGATGGACATGCCGACCTGATCCTGATAGGCAACAATTACGACCAGGAAACGCTGTTCGGACGATTTGATGCATCCCTTGGTCTTGTTATGTTAGGCGATGGAGCGCTTAATTGGACACCGCTCTCCCACCTTGAATCAGGATTTCTTGCTGATGGAAACGTACGGTATGCTGAGTTGCTCCGTTCCGCCGGCGGAAGGAAGACGCTCGTCGTGAGCAGGAACAATGGGCCGTTGGAATTCTTCGTGTACGGAGAGAAAGGGAATGCATTTGCAGAACGCACAGTCGGCAAACGGTAATGCTATGTGTGCTATGTGAACCTATATGCCCTATGTGGTCCAAAAGAGTCGAAAGAATTTTTGAACCGCATAGGGCACATAGGTGTTAGAGAGAAGCGCGGAGGTGAACTTCAAACGGTGTGGCTACCTGCTCACGAACACCTTCCATGATAAGCCGCGCAGCCTGCTCTCCCATGAAGCGGAAGTTCGTAGATACCGTCGTGATTCCACCAAGAATGTACTTCTTGCACGGCGACTCGTTATAGGAGATGATGCCGATATCCGAACCTGGCTTCAGGTCGGTGTGCGTGACATAATCCACCAGGTCCAGCAAGTCCTTGTCGCGTACCGTGATCACCAGGTCGCCACGATTTACATTCGCATTTTCGAGTGACGGGACAACAACCAATCTAAAGCGGTGTTCCGCGGCAAACTTGCGAATACCACGGATGATTTCGGGAGGATAATAGCTGTTGTCCGGGAAAATTACTTTCAGCTTCTGATAGCGGCTCACGCGGTCGAGCAGATTTGTCAGCGCGTTGTAAATATCGCTTTCGAAATTTTCATAGACCGCGGCGTATCCGTCCGGAAGACCCGGAACGAGTTTATCGAAGACAATAAGCTTGTCACGGGGGATGACACGCATCACCTCGCCTGCATCTTCCGTGCGGCCTGCAAACAGCGCTGTCACCACGAAGTGGCTGTAGTCTTCGAGCCTGTCGAGGATAAGTTTCCTGAAGCTTGCGAAGTCGTTGTTGTAGACGTAAATATCTACCTCCGCCGAACCATCGAATGTTGCGAGGAGGGCATCGTACATTACCTTCTTGTGTTCGCTTAATTTGTTCAACAGGAGGAGTACCCTGTACCGCTTGTGCATTTCGTTGCTTTTCACAAAGAATCCCTTGCCGGGCACGGAGCCGATGATCCCACGTTGTTTGAGGTGGCGGTAGCTCTTTTCTACGGTGTCCCGAGAAATGTCGAGCAAAAAGCTGAGTTCGTTGATGGACGGAAGCGTTTCGTTCTTCTTGATCCGCTCTTCATGCACTGCCTTCAGTATAGCCTTCGCGACCTGCATGTACTTGGGCGTTGCAGACAGGTTATCTATGTTGATCTCATCAATGATCGGATATTCTCTTATCATCATCGCTTCACACTTTCAGAATGATTCAATTCACATAGGAAAGGCGCGCCCCCGGAATTGGGAGCGCTCTTCCTTGACCAAAATTAACCCAGCTAAATCAGTAACCCGGATTCTGTGTGATGTTGGGGTTCGCATCCGTCTCGCCTGTAGGTATAGGGAAGTACAGGTGTTTCGATTGGAAGCCCATGTCACCGGGTATGGCTGACGAAAAGAAGGCATTATCAAGTGTGATGTGGCCAGCCAGTGCCCATCGGCGGACGTCAAACCAGCGCTGACCTTCGCCAGCGAGTTCCATTAGTCTCTCGTCCATGATCCACTGGCGGATTACATCGCGATCCGTCTCGGTATTGTCACGATCTGCCGGTGATGAACCGGCACCACGTGCCCGTGCGCGTACCTGGTTGATAAGGTTGATCGCCTCGGTCGTTGATCCACCGGACTCGTTCAGCGCTTCAGCCTTGAGGAGAAGCACGTCCGCGTAACGAAGAATGCGCGGGTTGTTGTTGGATGCACCTCCGGTGGGATTGAGTTGATCGCGGGTAACGTATTTCCTAAAACTCAGGTCGGACGGATCGAGCGACAACTCCAATCGCGGATCATCGGCCTCAAACGTGTCGCGCAATTTTGTCGTTGCAGTGAACGGCGCCTTGCCGAACATGTTGAACGAGTTGTTGTAAAAACCCCAGAAGGCCGAGAGCGATCCAATAGCGTTGTCGAAGTCGTTGGGCAACCAGATGTTGTCTCCAGCGAAAGCCTGCGACGCCTGGTATTCGAACAGCGACTCTTCGTTGTTTTCTGTGTCGGCTGCGAAATTGTCGTCATAAGCCGGCACGAGCACGCGGTCATTGATCTGATCAACTGCGGTGATAGCCGCCTGATAGTCGGATGCATTGCCGGTCACTGTCGCCCGGAACACAAGCGCCTTTGCAAGCATGCCTCGTGCGGAACTCTTGAATACCCGTCCCCTCTCGTTGTCCGGCCAGGAGTCGGGAAGCAGGGTTGCCGCTTCAGAGAAGTCTTCGATTGCCTGATCCAACAATTGCGTCCCTGTTGAGCTGGGGGGCTGGGTGTTCTCCAGGCTCTTGAGACGCTCAGTGATGAGCGGAGCTGTGCCCCAAACGTTCCAAAGCATAAAGTTTGCAAACCCACGAAGGAACAGCGCCTCACCACGGTGGGCGTCTCTAAGCCCAGGTGTCGTGTAGATCCCCTCTTCAGCTTCAGCGTTCTTCTCCAGAACGACGTTGGCACGTCCGATCATCTGGTACAAAGCGCGGAAGAAGTAGTTGAGTCTACCGCTGCCGGGTTGCAGGTTACTGAAAATCTCAAACTCATCCTGCCCGGAAGTCGTGATGTCGTCGCCCGGGAGATACCATATAGGTGACACAAAGGCGTCCTGGCTGGCGTTATACCAATAGAAGTCGCTCATCTTGGCATACACGCCATAGACTGCCCGGGTAAATTCGATCTCTTCAGAGAAGTATGACTCTTCTGTCGGAAATCCCGGCGAAATATCAAGACGCGATTCGTTACAGGAATTGAATCCTATGAATGTCAGACACAACAAAAGTGTCAGTTTTTTTGTATGGCTTGTCATGTTCTGTCCTCCGTTTTAGAATGTGGCACTGATACCAGCTGTTATCTGCCGGAGCGGCGGGAAGACATCGTTCTCCGGGTCCGGCCCCGTCCATTCGGTAAATGTCAGCAGGTTGGTTCCACTCAGGTATAACCGTACGCTGCTGATGACACCCGTCTTTGCGAGAAATGAAGAAGGCACGTTATAGCCGAGTTGCACGTTCTTCACCCGAAGGAATCCGGCATCCTCAACAAAGCGATCTGAGAAGCGATTGTTACTGTTCGGGTCGTCAAACACCGCACGCGGCATGGTCGTGCTCGTTCCTTCGCCGGTCCAGCGATTGAGCGTCGTTGCCCATTGATTAGCGCCAGAGCTTGACATTCCTTCACCGCCGGCACGTTGATAATTGTACTTCTGAAGGTCTCCAACACCCTGGAGAAATATACTGAGGTCAAAACCTGCGTAAGTGAAGCCCAGGTTCAGGCCGTAGTAGTATCCCGCGATCGTCTTTCCGAGATATGTACGGTCGTTATTGTTGATGATACCGTCCGGTTCCGGGTTTACGATCTGTCCCGGTTCAGGATTACCATAGATATCCAGGAAGTACATGTCGCCGGGAACCTGATTATTCGCGCCAACGCCGTCAACATATTGCGATTTCCACTGAGCGATTTCATCAGTATTCTGGAATACTCCACCTACCTTATACCCCCAGAGGTAAGCCATCGGATATCCTTCCTGGATGCGACCTCCTTCTCCGCCAAACGGTGTTCCCTTGTACAGCCGTAGTACTCTGTTCTTAACTGTTGTCAGGTTACCCGACACGTTGAAGCCAAGTCGACCGAAGGTGTTATTGTATCCAATCTGGAACTCAACTCCGGTGTTGCGTACATTTCCAATGTTCAGATCGGTAGGTACTTCAATTCCCGAGCTTGGCGGTAAGCTGACGGACTGAATCAAGCCTTCGGTGAAGCGGTTGTAGTACTCTGCCGTGAAGGTGACGTGGTCATTCAACAATACGGCGTCAAAGCCGACGTTCGTGGTGCGCACGCGCTCCCAGGTCAACTCGAAGTTCGGGAAGTTAGGAAGAGCGGACGCGACAAACTGAGTACCATAAGGGTTGCCATTACCCGAGCCAAGTGAATAGTCGGGCGTGCCGCTGACACCTGACAGGTAAGCAAAGCCCGTTGTCACACTTTTGTTTCCAAGCTCGCCCCATCCACCGCGAATCTTCAGATCGGTAATGAAGCTGGCGTTCAGTGCCTGGAAGAATGGCATGGAGCTGACCCGCCATCCTGCGGCAAAGGCAGGGAATGTTCCCCACCGGTAGTCAGGAGGAAAGAGCGAAGCGCCATCGCGACGAACGGTTGCATCGAAGTAGTAGCGATCCTGGAACTTGTAGCTTATGCGTGCCAGGTAACCCTGCATTCTCTCCGGCTTTCTTCCGGTGAACGTTCCGTTAAAGGGCGGATTGTTGCCCACATTGCGGAAGTTGGGATCCAGGTAGTTAATCTGACCTGAACTGGCGTCAGTATATCGCCAGGTGGCTTCCTGATCCATGCCATTCAACACGAGGTCGATATTGTGATCACCAAAGCTCCTGTTGTAGTTGATCGTAACCTCTTTTACGACATTCAGGTTGCGGCTTTGACGCTCGCCATATGATCCCTTGGCGGTGCCATCATGACCGTTGTACGGGTTACCCGGAGTTTGTGAGAACCGCCAGCCGGAATATTCTGACCATTCCTTGCGAAGCACAAAGTGATAGTCGGCAGCAACACTCCCCTTAATCTTCAGGCCGGTTATTGGTTCTACCTGCAGGTATACGTTTCCCATCGTGCGGAATAAGTCAAACGTTCTTTCGGATGTCGCCTGTTGTCCAAACACATTCGCGTAAGTGTGTGGCCCATACAAGAATACGGGGTCACCAACGGGAATCTGAGCCGGACCAGGGTTCACCAGGTTTGGATCAAAATCAGGATTCGGCACGAACTCCCAACTTACCGCCGGCGCATAGCCCGTCGGATCTGACGGATCATAGATCGGCTGCCAGGGTGGTGTCCGTGACACGTAACCCAGGTCGGTACCGGTGTTGTCAAGTGCCTTGTTGACACTCAACTTGACGTTCATACCGGTTTCGATCACACGCGAAACCTTGCTGGTTATGTTCGACGCAACTGACAGGCGCTCGAGATAGTTTTCTATCAGCGATCCTTCCGTGCGGCCATAGCCTGCGGAGACGTAATATGTGGTCGACTCCGAACCACCGGAAACCCTTAAGCTATAGTCTTCAATAATGGCATCCTTGTTGAGGAGCGCATCCTGCCAGTTGTAGGTAGGGCTGTTGCCAAGAAAATCGGGACTATTAGGGTCAAATACCGATGGCATCGTCGCAGTGGGATTGTTGGCGTAAACTTCGCGATATAGTGCAGCGTAGTCTGCCGTATTCAGCACATCGAAAGTCTTGGCCACATTTTGAACACCGCGTTGCGCGTTAAACTCAACTCTCGGCGCTCCGCTCTTACCTTTTTTTGTTGTGATAATGATAACACCATTGGAGGCCCGCATACCATAGATAGCCCCTGCCGATGCGTCTTTCAAAACTGAAATGGATTCGATGTCGTGAGGGTTGATCGCCGTCATGAAGTTAATTGGCGACCGGATGTCCTGAGAACCGGCGTTAGGATCACTTTCCGCGACTTCATACATGGGAATACCGTCAATGACGTACAGCGGTGAAGCATGACCCCAGGTGGCCACGCCACGTATTTGTATGTTCGGGCGTGCGAACGGACTACCGCTGGGTGTTGACACAAACACGCCGGCCATGCGGCCCTGCATCGCCAGTTCCGGTGTCATGGCCATGCTTTTCGATATGTCCTCAGAATCCATCGAGGAAATCGCACCGGTAACGTCCTTCTTTTCACGCTCACCATATCCGATAACAACGACTTCACTCAGGTTCGTGATATCTTCCTGCAGGACAACGTTGATTGTCGTGCTGGTCCCGACGCGGATTTCCTGCGGCGCGTAACCGATGAAGCTGAAAACGAGTATTGAATTTTCATCGGCCACGTTAATCGTATACTGTCCGTCCACATCGGACGTCGTTCCGTTCGTCGTTCCCTTCTCAAGGATGTTTACCCCTGGCAGCGGGGTGCCATCTTTGTCGACAATCCTTCCACTCACACCAATCAGTGTCGACCCATATTCCTCAGTGGTCGGGGCTGCAGGTCCGTCGAATTGCACATCGGACCGACGGAGTTTGACGAGTACGATCTGGTTACCCGCCACTTCGTATCCGATTTGAAGGGGGGTCAGGATCTTATCCAGTACCTCCGACAGCGGGGTATTCTCTTCATGCAGGGTGATCTTCTCGCGCGAGGAAACCAGCTGCGAGTGGTAGAGAAACCGGGCATCCGTCAGCTTCTCAATTCGGGACAGGGCCGAACGTATGGTGGTATTCTCAAGCTGGATGCTGATCCTGCTATCCAGGACGCTCTGTGCTTCGCCTTCGTGGGCGTGTGCGAAGCTCAGGAAGATGCCTGCGAGTAGGATTTGCGCTAGAGAAACCTTCATAATGTACGCCCAAGTCGGTACTTGTAGCAGTTTTTGCATACTTTTACTGGGTTTTTCTTAATGGTTACAGTTAAGGAAAACGCTCCTCCCATCCCTGGCCGGATGGGCACGCGTGGAGCATTTGCGGAGTCGGCGGCGCTCCCTGTCGCCGGCTCCCGTTTTTTTTAAGGTTTAGGTCTTCATGGCCTGTTGACTTCGGTTTGGTTAGCAAATTCAGTCCGTACACCCCTTGCCATATACTATGATGTGGGTGTCCATAATTTCATAGGTCGCGTTCACGGCCTTACAGATCAGGGATAGCTTTACCTGCAGCGACTCATCCGTGAGGGAAGCGTTGAGGTAACATCCGCTCATGATCTCCTCGTCATACACGATCTCAACTCCATAGGCTTTTTCCAGCGCCGCAAAGACATCGCCCATCTTCGCATCCACAAACTCGAAGCTGCGCTGCTCCTCTTCCGGAATGAGAAGGCTGGGGTTTTCGAAGAGCGACTTAGTCAATCGTGCATCCTCACGAGAATACACGGCTTGCTGATTGGGTGACAAGACAAGCCCTTCACGACGGGGGCTGTCGCTGGTATGCACCGCCTTCCCGGTCGGCTGGGCGAAGACTGATACTTTACCCGACCGAACTTCAACAATCACATTGGGTTCATTTTCGTATGCCCTTATCGAGAAGCTCGTACCGAGTACCTTGGTGACAAGTTCATTGGCGTACACCAAGAAAGGGCGATGCGGGTCGCGGGCAATATCAAATAGCGCTTCTCCCTCCAAGTACACTTCGCGGCTGTCTGACCCGAACGACTGAGGATACCGAAGGGAGCTGTTGGGTTGGAGGACGATGGAACTTCCATCGCTAAGGATCATTTTCAGGGGGTACTTTCCATTGTTGACCCGCTCGGAGTATTCTGGTATGGTACTTTTTGCCTGACTGTTCTCCAACCCAGCCTCATTCCTTTGGGAATACAGGAATGCGAAATAGCTCAAGCCACCGCTAAGCAAAAGAAGGGCAGCGATCCGGAGGAAGTTGTTCTGCCACACTGATGGTTTTTCTTCAAGGAGAATTTCGCGCTGCACGCGGTTCCACATCATCTCCTTCTGGTATTCGGTCGGGAATCGTTCGGGCTCGGACAGAACCGCGAGCACCATCCGCCTCGCCTCCTGTACCTCTTCCGCCTTATCAGGATGCTCCTCCAGCCAGGCAGTCCACCTGCTTTCCAATTCCGGGGTCGGACTCTTCACCCACCGGATAAACGACTCATCCTGGGCCAGATCGCCAGCATCAAAGTCAGGGTAATCTTTCATCTAAATGCCATTTCACACGAATGCATTATTAAAAGTCACGGACCCCGGGTTTTAACTCACCTGGAGACAAAAATTTTTTCGAGGAAATGAAAAGAGTATTAGGAGGGAACGATTTGGCTACGCCAGGAATTGAGCGTATTGACGCAAATGAAGAAGGCCGCGCGCGACCAGGTTTCGAATGGATTGAGGGTTGGCTCCCATGATTTCACCTATTTCTTCATAGCTGAATTCATCGTAGAAGCGGAGCATGATCGCTTCGTATTGCCGAGGCGAAAGGTTGTGCAGGTACTTCTTAAGCTTGCGGGTCCTCTCGTCGCCCGACTCGATTGACATTAATTCCTCTTCTGGCGACAGGTCGATAAGATTCTCCATGTCATCCCAGCTTACCCCGTCCTGTAGATTCCATTCATGGTCTTCCGCCGTTTTGAAAATACGGCTGCGCAGGGAACGATACAGGTAATATTTTACAGAAGTAGTGGCGGCGAGATTTTTACGGTACTTCCATAAAGCGACAAACACATCCTGAATGCAGTCTTCGATTCGATCACGGTCCTTGCATATGCGGGAAGCGTAGTTGTAAAGCAGGCCAACATATCGCTGATAAAGCATCGAGAAAGCGGTTCGATCGCCACGCTTCAAACCACTCCACAGCACACTGTCACTGCATTCCGTCATCAGAAAGCGTTTGAATATCTTTACATAATTAGGAAAGTAAGTCTACATGTTCAAGCAGAAATGGCACTTTCAATCGTTTGAAAGCGCAGCATACTACAGGATACTCTAGTTGTGCTGAATGTGTATTGGCCCAAGACTTTTTTGAACCACATGGCTCACATAGAGTACACGGAGAGAACATAGATAATACTATCGCTTCCCTGTCGTCTCTGCGCGGATATCGGCATAGCTGATCAACCGTATTCCCAGTTCCCTTATGAGTGCCTTGACCTCCGGATCAGTCCACATGTCGGTGACGCCCTGCCGGTCCTGGGCTACATCTTCATAGCCTATGTGTGAGATCGCACGAAGTTCTTCGTTATCGAGACCGGGATGTTCAACAAACAGGTATGTCTTGCCGCGTTCCAGCTTGCGGAGCATTTTTATGAAGCTTTCCTTTTTCTCCGCCGAGGTGGTGTGGGGTCCTTCATAGCGCACGCTGGTTACGCCTGCTGCTGCAAGGTCGACATCGATGTTGTACTCCTTCGTGAGTTTCTTTACAAGCGCTCTTACATCGTCATTGATATTGGTGCACCCCATGTGCGCTGAGACGTGACTGATGCGCGGGATTTTTTTCAATGCCAACTCTATTTGCGCGCGGAATTCTCGTTCGATTTCTTCAAGAGTCCACTTGTTCTCCAGCAACGCACGACCCGGATAGTTTTTGTTCGGCCATATGAATGGATAGAAATATCCATCCTCGTCGGTAAGGCCTGGCGACCAGGAAACCGGTCGCCACTTAACGTTATCCCATTCACTCGTCAATGCCAGGTGAATACCCACGTCGATGTCCGGGTTCTCCTCCAAAAGCCGCACAGCTTCGGGAAACCACGGAGAAGGGACGATGACTTCGATCGACGTCTGGATTCCGTCCCTGGAACAACGGATGAGCGCCTCGTTTCCCGAATGGGAATATCCCATATCATCACCCCTGACAATAAGCCGCGGACCATCAGACGGCTGGGCACAGGAAAAAAGTGCGGCACCGACCAGCAGTACGATTGTAAATAAACTTCTAACATTCATAGTTTCTTGTTTTGATTCAGCCAAAATACACACTCTGCCGCACGGAGCATCCTGAACCTGCCTGCAAAAAGCTATGTACGGTGTGCGTACCTTTGCCTGATCGTAAGAGTAACGAGTCCCCTTCTATGAACTGGTTTATCTTAATCCTGGCCGGACTGTTTGAAGTCGGCTTTACAACCTGCCTGAGCAAAGCAAAGGAAAGCGCGGGCACCACAGCGACACTCTGGTGGATAGGTTTTATAGTGAGTCTCTGCATGAGTATGTGGTTGTTATCCCGTGCCATTCAGACCATCCCGATGGGTACCGCTTATGCGGTCTGGACGGGCATAGGTGCAGCCGGTACCGCCACGGTGGGAATTTTGTTGTTCCGTGAGCCAACCGACTTCTGGAGGATGTTCTTCCTTTTCCTCCTTATTGCCTCAATAGTGGGTCTGAAGTTCGCAAGCAAGTAGTCCAGACGAGCAATTTTGAGGAGATTTTTCAACGAACCATACAGTGGTAATCTAATTTTTTTCGGGCCTCCTACATCCTCTACGAGCGGTCGGATTCGCCGATGTATGCTATTTCCTGATCGGCAGGAGGCTAAAAAAAACGTAATGGATGTCTTTCTTACATGCCAAAGACGGCCGTATTGCGTAGCGCACTAATAACTGATAGATTGTCACTGAGTTTGGTGGTCATGTCTCGGAAAATATCTAACCTGTGTATCATTGACGACGACCCAATGTCGTCGTTCTATATTAAACGTCTCGCCGAATTGGGTGAGGTTGCCAGTATCATTACCATATATAATAATGCGCAGGGGGCAATCGACTATCTCCTGAACTACAAGAAATCATCGGAAAATCTTCCTGACATTATTCTGCTTGATATCTATATGCCCGGCATTGACGGCTGGGGCTTCCTCGCTGAATTCCAGAAACTGAAACATACGCTTCCGAAGAAAATGGAAATTTATGTGATCAGTTCCTCCGATCACCCCAGCGATATCAAGCGGGCAAAGGCGACACCCGAAGTGGTCGACTATTTCCAAAAGCCGGTAACCATGGAGCTTTTGAAAGGGATTGTAAACGACTTCTTCAAGGAAGACAACGAGGCGGCGAGTTGATCAGTCACGCATTACCATCGCTTTAATTACCCCCGACTTCCGGTCGAGCCACGAAGGAAATGCTTCACCGGCTGCTGCAAATGTGACGCGGTGCGTGATGTACGCTTCAGGGTCAACGGCTCCTTGAGAGATTGCCTGAACCACCTGATCAAAATCTTTTCGTGTGGCATTCCGGCTGCTCATCAGGGTCCCTTCGCGTTTATGAAATTCAGGATGACTAAAGGCTATGTCACCTTTCTGTAAGCCAATCAGTACATATCGACCTCCATGCGACATGTACCTGAATCCTTCCTGTATTGCATTCAGATTTCCCGTTGCGTCGATGACGACAGCGGGCATATCGCCGCCCGTTATGTCACGAAGTCGCGTCAGCACATCCTCCTTCGCCGTTATCGTGTAAGGAACACCGAGACGTTCCCGACAAAAAGCGAGTCTTCGTTCGTCGACATCGAGCGCGATCACGTCAGCACCCGCCAACCGCGCAAACTGCATTGCGCCCATCCCGATAGGACCTGCACCGATAACCAACACGGGTTCCCCGGAATTTACATTGGCACGACGAATACCATGTGCTCCTATGGCAAGTGGCTCAACAAGAGCAAGCGCGTCGAGTCCAATTCCACGGCCGGCAACGAGGTTTTCCGTTGGCACCACAAGGTAATCCGCCATGCCCCCATCAATATGGACACCGCATACCTTAAGATCTGCGCAACAATTAGTCTTGCCCTGGCGGCATGCGACACAATGACCACAACTGAAGTACGGAAGAAAGGTCACGATGTCGCCCGACCTGAACGCGCTTGTACCATTCACCTCAACGATCTCACCAGCCAACTCGTGGCCGAGGATGCGCGGATAGGTAAAGTAGGGCTGTGTTCCCTCAAAGGCGTGCAAATCAGTGCCACAAATGCCGATTCTCCTCACGCGCAACAGCGTTTCCTTTTCGCCAGGAACCGGTGCGTTTCGCGTACCGTAACGCAAGGTGCCCGGCGACTCACAGATAAGTACTTCCATGTTCCTATGTATTAGCCAGTGCCCGATCGAGGTGAACGTAGCCACCGTCAACGTGTATCAGCTGACCGGTGGTGTGACTTGATACATTTGAAAGCAAAAAGGCAACGGCGTTGGCAATTTCTTCGGCTGTAGTCATGCGTTGCTCCAGCGGAATGTTGGCAACGATGGACTGAAGTTTCTCCTTCGGATTTGGAAGCGTTGCAATCCACTTTTCATATAAGGGCGTCCAGCACTCCGCCACAATCACCGCATTCACCCGAATGCCATACTTGAGCAACTCTACAGCCCACTCACGGGTAAGCGCATTGCGCCCTCCGTTTGACGCGGCGTAGGCGGACGTGTTGCCCTGGCCGGTTTCAGCAGTCTTGGAACCGATGTTGACGATCGCCCCCTTGCTTTTTTTCAGGGCGGGCAACAGGTAGTGCGCCATCAGGTAATAGTGCACGAGATTCTTGTGAAGTGATGCCATGAACGCTTCGTAGTTTCCTTTTTCAAGACCGACACCATCGTTCACGCCTGCGTTGTTTACGAGACCATACACATCGGAGAAATGGTCCAGCACGGAACGTGCAGCCCTTTCACACTCCTCCGGTCGGGTAAGTTCAGCGGTAATGTGAAACGCCTTACCACCAGCTTGCGCCACTTGCTCAACCGCCTTCAGATTGTCGGCCTCATTTCTTCCTACAACGACAGGGAGTGCTCCTTCACGGGCCAGCACATTAACAATCCCCTGCCCTATGCCCTTGGCGCCGCCGGTGACGACTATGACTTTGTCTTTTAGTCCCAGATCCATGTTCCTAACTATTAAAGCTTGTAAAATTCGATAGCATTGGTTCGGAAGATTCTGTCCTGTTCGCTTGCAGAAAGCGCTGAAAAGTAATCCACCACGATCTCCATCATTTCACTGTAGGTCGCTGCGACCAGGCACACAGGCCAATCACTGCCGTACATGAGACGCTCCGGTCCGAAAAGACTCGTAACCGTATCAAGATAGGGCGTAAAGTCGCTCTTCTTCCACGACGACCAGTTCGCTTCCGTCACCATACCCGACACTTTACACCATACGTTCGCGTATGAGGCAAGCCTTTGCATGTCTTCCCTCCAGGGATCGAGCTTCCCATCGCGGATATATGGTTTGGCGATATGGTCTACCACGAAGCGTTGGTTGGGAAAACGTGCGACGAAGTCGGCAGCATATCGAAGTTGGTCGGGATAAATCAGAATATCGTACGCAAGATCAAATTTTTCGAGATGACCGATCCCGCGAAGGAAAGCGGGACGCAGCATAAAGTCGCGTTGCTTCTCGCCTTGCAGTATGTGCCGGATGCCTTTCAACTTTCTATGAATTGAAAGACGCTCCAACTGCTGCACGACGTCTTCAGCCTGAAGGTCCACCCAGCCCACAACGCCTTTGATCCAGTCGTGACGTTCTGCCAGACCCAGAAGAAATTCATTTTCCGCCTGCGATTGATCCGCCTGTACCGCGACACAACCCTCCACGTCGTGGGCGTCGTAGATCGGGCGAAGGTCCTCTGGTCCAAAGTCGCGGCGGATCGCCGCCATGTCTTCCGTGATCCACGCGTCGCGTTGGGGATCAAAATTCCAAAAGTGCTGATGGGAATCAATTTTTTTCTGCACGGAGCTCAAAGATTTTGTCCATTAACACCCATTTCTCACCCTGCTTTGCCCAGGGGAGTCGTTGCTGAAACTGGTCCATGAGCTTCTCCCACTCCTGGACCTTCGGATTCGTTGCATCCATCCCTGCCTTACGATCAAAACTAAATGACTCGTTCGTTTCAATTATCATAAACAGGCGGTTGCCTGTCCGAAAAATCTGCATTACATCTATACCCGAATCGATGATACTTTGCTGAATCTCAGGCCAAACCTTGCGGTGCCATTCCTCATACGCAGCGATTAACTGCGGGTCGTCTTTTAGGTCAAGGGCGAGGGCGTGTCTGGGCATGTGTTAATGTGTTGGTGTGTTGATGTGTTGATGTGTTGATGTTGCGGTACTAATCAAGGAGGTAGAAAGCTTTAAAGCAAGTACGTATCTGAAAGGTTACGCTGCAACTCATGCCTTTTTGCGAAGTTGAGGGCTCAAATTCCGGCGCCTCGCGGTGATGTGGTTCGTTGCTTATTTCAAAGGCGATTATGGAAGGATCATCCTTGTACGCCAGCCCGGTGTAAGGGACCGAGTCGCTGATCTCCGTATCCCACACGTGGACGCGATACGCGTCGAAGCCCCGTCGCGCAAAGTGATAAACATCCGCAGTCAGAAAACAGACCACTCCCATTCGTCTGAGTAAATAACTAGTCATACTCTGCCTTCATGTAGCCAATACTGCTGATGGTATTACCATCGAAATCGAAGAACGTGCAGTTCTCCCACGCGGAGCCAGTTCCCCACAAGTCGCGCATATCACTCGTGATCCACGCGGGTTCCCAGTATATCACACCAGAGCCACCGCTATCTTTTAGGTTCTGAGTTATGGCCTTCATCATATCGAGCTGCCCCTCCTTCGTGAAGGGATAACCCGCGATGGGAGTTTGTCCACCAAAGATGTTCGTGTAGGTATCCGCACTCGCCGTAGTCCACGGATATGCCGTCTCCAAAATCATCACGGGCTTGTTGTAGCGTTGCCTGAATAGACGGACTTGGTCATCTAGTTGTTCAAGCGGCACAGTAGTATGCCACAAAGGGTAATATGAAAAGCCAATCACATCAAAGTCGGTAACACCGTGACTCTTGATGTTGTCGAACCACCATTCAACATTTTTTGGATCAGCAACATGAAGAATAACTTTCGTCTCCGCAGAGACATCGCGCACTGCAGCGATTGCTCCGTTCAAGACTTCGGCCAGGTTACTCCATGCTCCATTGCACGCGTTGCAGGCCGGGAACTGCGGGGGTGCATCGGTATACAGCATGCCGCAGTTAATCTCGTTGCCGGTTTGAACAAACTCCGGCATGAGTCCCTTCTCATCGAGGGCAGTCAGCACTTTGAGCGTATACTGATACACGGAGTCTTTTAGTGTGACAACGCTAGTAATGTCCTTCCACGCAGCCGGTATTTCCTGTCGCCCCGGATCTGCCCAGGTGTCAGAATAGTGGAAGTCGAGCAGAACCTCCATGCCATTTTGCTTTGCACGCGCGATTGTCTTTTCCACATCCGCCAGGTCGTGATAACGCTGCGCAGCTGGAGGGTCATATACAGTCCTGGTCCAGTCCGGACTATGCCACAACCGAACACGGACGAGCGTCGCCCCGTGATCGCGAAATATCCGATATGGGTCCCGCTCTTCGCCTTCATCGCGATACAATCCGCCGTGATCAAGAATCTGGTTGACGTAAGACAAATCCACACCGAAATGAAATTCGCGATCTTCGGATGGATTGCCTCCGGGTTCGCCCCTGTCGTCGCGACAGGCGATCAGACCTAAAACCAGCGTTAATACCAGGGTTGTCATGATTATTTGGTGTTCTTTCATCACCCGGTTGTTGACGTTATTTCATTGGCCGCCATTTACAGCATTGAAAATATGACTAGGATTAGTAAGATTTTAGGATTTTCAGGATGATTATTTTGCAATTTTTTGGTACTAACGGATGAAAATAAGGGAATCCGGCATACGACTGCGTGAAGCAGACGAGGGTGATGTGGAGTTGCTCAGATATTGGGACACACAACCTCATGTGAAGGCCTCAGACCCGAACGATGATTGGCATTGGGAGGACGAGCTCCCGCGCAAGCTGTCATGGCGGGAAATGCTGATCGCGGAGGCAGACGCAAAGCCTATTGGTTTTGTTCAGATAATCGATCCTGCGGAGGAAGAATCGCATTACTGGGGCGAAGTTGCGCCCAATCTCCGCGCTATCGACATCTGGATTGGCGAATCCGATTACCTGGGCAAAGGGTACGGGACGCGCATTATGGCGGAAGTGATCGACCGCTGTTTTGCGGATCCTTCCGTCTCCGCCATTCTGGTCGATCCCCTGGCATCAAATATCAGGGCGCATCGTTTCTATGAACGGCTCGGATTCCAATTCACCGGAGCGCGCACTTTTGGCGCCGACTACTGCCATGTATACCGCCTGGAACGGGGGGCGTGGGATAGAAAAAAAAGTTGTTAATTGCAAAATCAGGCATTAACGGATACCGGTTGTGGAATTTTATAGGGCTTTCGGGACAACGGAACTGGTTTTCGTCGCGGCGTTCGCCCTGTTCTATTTTCTTTACCTGGCGCGCGTAATCCGCATTGCGCGACAACTCAACACCCCGTTTCACTCCGTATTCTTCAAGCTGTTTCTCAGAACAGCGCTGTTCGCATTGCTCATCTTCGCCCTTCTCGGCCCCTCGTTCGGTGATGCCCGCAAGGAGGTGCAATCCGTAGGCAAGGACATCATGATTTGCGTGGACCTGTCGAAGTCGATGGACGCATTTGACATCCAACCCACACGTCTGGAAAAAGTGAAGTTCGAGCTGAAGAAGATCGTCAGTGCGTTCAATTCGGACCGCATCGGGCTCATCATATTTTCCTCTGAAGCATTCATGCAATGTCCGTTGACTTACGATCAGAACGCCCTGAACCTGTTCATTGAAACCATGAACACCGGCCTTGTGCCGCCGACCGGGACGGATTTTGGCCCCGCCCTGGAACTTGCCGTCAAGAAAATCGAAGCGGATGATGCCTCAAGCGTCCGGCAGACGAAGTCGAAAGTGCTAATCCTCATCAGCGATGGCGAGGATTTTGGAGAAAACACCCAGGAAATCGCCCGGGAGATCGAGAACAAGGGTATAGCGTTGTTTACTCTTGGCGTCGGCACAGAGGAAGGAGGACGCATTCAGGCTAATGGCGGGTACAAGAAAGACCGTCAGGGAAATATTGTCGTATCGAAACTGAACTCACGCTCTTTGCGTTCGCTGGCCAGTCAGACCGGCGGACAATATTTTGAGATTAACGCCTCAAGAAACGATGTGGCACGGCTGATCAATACCATCGGGCAAATTGAGGGTGAATTTCGTGAGGCGCGTTTTATAGACGTGACCGCTAACCGATACTTTTATTTTCTCGGGTTAGCAATCGTTCTACTTGTTCTGGATATCCTGATTTCAGTCCATACATTTCGTATATGAACGACGACCGCGTATTGCGACTGGCAGCTTTTTCGCTCACGCTCGTGGGCACAGCACTCGTTGTGTTTGCCTTCGTTTTTGGCAGGATGACAAAAGCAGTGCGCACGCATACGCTGGCGCGTGAAGCGCGATCGTCGTACACCTCAGCAAAGTACAGCGATGCGCTGTCTTCCCTTCAGTTTCTTGTCGACACGCTGGGCTTTAAAAACGAAGGCGCACAGATCAACCTCGCCCACGCAGGCTTTCTGGCCGCGCGTTATGACTCGGCAGGTCGCGCGCGCGACAGCCATCCGGTTGACTCCACGTCGCTGAATCGCATGAAAGAACTCATCTCGTTGAATGGAACGCTTGTCAACTATGACAAGCTCACCGCGCCCGGCGTGGATGATTATTACGGCTCCCGCGCCTATAACCAGCTTGGCGTAATCGCCTATAACCTGAGGGACCGCCAGGATGAGACTGCTGGAATGACCGAAGCGGCAGAACATTTCCGCAATGCGCTGCGCAAAGACCCGGAAAACGACTATGCGCGTTACAATTATGAACTAATTCGCTACAGAATCGATTATCCCGAAATGATAATGGGTCGCGTGCGGGAATTGATCCGGCGTCGCAACTATAAAGGGGCTCGCGATTTGCTGAAAGATGCCTTTGATCGCGATGCGCAAATCCGGAGGAATTACGAAGATTACGTTATTCGTCTGGAGAATATTATAAGAATCGATAGTCTGTCGCGTTCATAAAAAAGCCCTTCATATGACACGATCCGTCTTGCTTTTTGTGTTTGCTGCACTGACTGTTCACGTCACTACCGCCCAGGTACTCGACCGTGCAGAGGAAAAGTTTCACACCGCTTCGGCACAGTACATAGAAAAGCAATACGACCAGGCCCTCGCCACGGTTAAAGAGGGTTTACGGATAAAACCGAACAGCGAAAAACTTGAAGCGCTGAGAAAACTCCTGGAACAGGAAAAGAAGAACGAGCAACAACGACAAAACCAGGAGCAACAGAAACAAGACAAGAACAAGCAAGACCAGAAACCGGATCAGAAAGACCAGCAGCAGAAGGATCAGCAGGACAACTCCGACGAAAAGAAGCAGGACGATAACGACAAGAAAGACGAAGAGAACGATAAGAAAAACGACCAGGAGCAAAAGGATGCTGAGCCTTCAAAACCTGAGGAAGAACAAGAAAAGAAAAACGATGAAAAGCCTGCCCCTTCTCAGCGGCTTGAAGATTTGAAGATGTCCGAAGAAAAAGCCCGGATGATACTGGAAGCCATGAAAAATCAGGAGCTGCAATACCTGCAACAAAAGAAGCGTAAGGCAACCCAGCCCAGGGATAGAACGAAGCCCGACTGGTAGAGCTGGGACAGAGGGAGTGTGAGTGTGAGAGTGAGAGTGAGTGACACGGTCCCATAGCTTGCCGAAGGGTGACCCATCAACATTAACATACCAAACATGAATGAAGTTGTGATTCTTTCCGCCGTGCGGACCCCTATAGGAAGTTTCGGGGGAAGTCTGTCTTCCATGTCAGCTGTTCAGTTGGGTAGTATTGCAGTAAAGGCAGCGCTCAAACGGGCCGGCGTTGAACCCGGGCTTGTCGACGAGTTATACTTCGGAAACGTCATATCAGCGGGACTCGGTCAGGCGCCGGCAACGCAAGTCGCTTCAGGCGCCGGTTTGGGTTTTGGAGTGCCCTGTACCTTGGTAAACAAGGTCTGTGCTTCGGGCATGAAGGCTATTATGTTGGGTGCGCAGTCCATCATGACTGGCCAGAATGATGTAGTCGTGGCGGGTGGAATGGAAAGCATGAGCAACATCCCCTTTTATCTTCTCAAGGCACGTTTTGGTTATCGGTATGGTAATGGGGAATTGATTGACGGACTTCAGCATGACGGACTGATGGATGCATATGATCGGTGTGCGATGGGAGTCTGTGCTGACAATACGGCGCGCGAAATGTCGATTTCTCGGGAAGATCAGGATGCATATGCCATTGCATCATACCAGCGTGCAGCAGCAGCGTGGTCGTCGGGAAAGTTTGCCGATGAAGTGATACCAGTCGATATCAAAGATCGCAAGGGAAACACGGTATCTGTTGCTGAAGATGAAGAATACAAGAACGTCAACTTCGACAAGATACCGGGTCTCAAGCCGGCGTTCAGCAAAGATGGAACAGTTACCGCCGCAAATGCTTCCACACTCAATGATGGCGCATGTGCGCTTGTCTTGATGAGCAGACAGAAGGCGCTCGAGCTCAAACTAGCTCCGCTGGCGAGAATTCGCGGCTTTGCTGACGCTGCGCAGGAACCCTTGTGGTTCACGACCACTCCTGCCCTGGCCATTCCCAAGGCGCTGAAACGCGCAGGCGTCGAGGCGTCAGAAGTAGATTTTTACGAAATTAATGAGGCGTTTGCCGCAGTAGCCCTTGCCAACAATAAGCTGCTGGGCCTGTCCGCTGATCGCGTTAACGTCAACGGTGGCGCAGTCGCCCTTGGCCATCCGCTGGGCGCATCCGGCGCGCGCATTGTGACGACGCTCATAAACGTGCTCCGCCAAAACAATGCTTCCATAGGCGCCGCAGGGATCTGCAATGGCGGCGGTGGAGCTTCCGCCATCGTCATTGAACGGCTCTGACATTCGTACAACAATCTGCACTTGCATTCGTTATGGTTAGTCCTTATCGTCGTACTTATTTTTTTATGACAAGACTAAGCCTGACTTTTCTCCTGACCATCGCCGTCTTTTCCGCCAGGGCGCAACGCGAAGTGCGGACGTATTACGACCCCGCGAAACAACACATTCAGGAGATTTATTTTGTAGAGGCCGACAACGAGACATTCACCGGTCCGTACAAACGCTTCTATGAAAGCGGCGGCATCATGGTGGAAGGTTTTTTCCAGGGCGGAGTAAAGAACGGCATATTCGTCGAGTATTATGAAAATGGTCAACGCGCCCGTGAGCTGACGTATGTCGACGGTGTTCGCGAGGGGCCCGTACAAGTATTCAATGAAGATGGAAAGCCCGTGCAGCAGGCCTACTATCGAAATGACGTGCTCACCGACTCCGTGCAGTTATACTTTGACAGCGGTTCAGTGAAGGGCACTGCATTCTTTTCCGGCGGCAAACCTGATGGCGTGGTGAAGGAATATTATCCTGATGGCGGAATCAAGAAGATCATGCACTACGCCAACGGGAAACCGAACGGACCAGCGCTGACCTATTATCCCAATGGGAAACTGGAGACTGAAGCATTTCTTCGTGATGGCGTGATTACCGGCTATTACAAAACGTACTACGACAACGGCCAGCTTGAAACGATATCAACCATGGAGGATGGCACCAAGCATGGGCGATTCAGAAGTTACGATCGCAATGGCGCGCTGCTCGTTGAAGGCGGATTCGCAGAGGGCAAACTTGACGGACCCAATACAGGATATTATCCTGATGGAAGCATCCGCCATCGGTTCAACTACAAAGGGGGACAAAAGACCGGCACCAATTTCGAATACTATCCTGATGGAACCGTCAAGGTTAAGGAACAGGTCGCGCTTAACAACCAGGACAGGACCATTGAAGAATTCAATGAAAAGGGTATCAGGCTGGCAGAGAAGAAATTCAAAAATGCTACCCCGACTGGCACGTGGACATTCTACTTTGACGATGGCAAGACGCCCAGAATCAGGGAAACGTATTCCAACGGAAAGCTCACCGGGGAGCGATATGAATACTTTCCCGGAGGAAACATTGCGGTAGTCGCTACCTATAAATTCGGTCTGCTGGCAGGCCTCTACAAGACGTACTATGAAAGCGGAACGATGGCTTCGTCAGTCGAATATCGAAACAATCGGAGGACCGGGGCTTTTGTGTCGTATCACCCAAACGGAAAGATCAAAGAACAGGGCCAGTACGTTGCCGACAAACGGCACAATGAATGGAAGGAATTTGATGAATCGGGTAAACTCGTCAAAACAGTTCTGTATAAGGCGGACAAGATCGTAGAGGAGAAAGTCCAATAATCTATCTGACTGTCAGGAAGTTACAAGAGCCACATACCGCTACTAATGTTTGAATGGCAATCGCAGAAAACGAGAGCAAAATTTTGCATTTTGCGGGTGAAAGCCGAATTATGAACACACCACACGCTATCCGTCAGACTGATTTTACTTTCGAAGGACAGACCGGATTTTATCGCGGTAAGGTTCGGGACGTGTATTACTTCGGCGACCTGATGGCGATGGTTGCGACTGACAGGATTTCGGCCTTTGACGTGATCCTCCCGCGCGCCATTCCTGATAAGGGACGGGTACTGAATATCATCGCTGCCCGCAACCTGGAAGCGACGCGCGACGTGGTGCCGAATTGGGTGATCGATACACCTGATCCGAACGTTACGATCGGCTATCGATGCGAACCCTTCGCGGTAGAAATGGTCGTTCGCGGCTATCTGGCAGGTCACGCCTGGCGTGAATATCGATCCGGGAAACGGACACTTTGCGGCGTTCCACTCCCGGATGGTTTGAAGGAGAACGATCCGCTACCACATCCGATCATCACACCAACAACAAAGGCCAAGACCGGACACGATCAGGACATTTCACGGGATGAAATTCTTGCCCAGGGAATCGTCAGCGAGCGTGACTATGTTCGCCTCGAAGATTACACCCTGCGGCTATTCCAAAGGGGTACTGAGCTGGCCGCGCGCAGGGGGCTCATCCTTGTAGACACGAAGTACGAATTTGGAACCTACAAGGGTGAGATCAGACTGATCGACGAAGTACACACCCCTGATTCTTCGCGGTACTTCTACGCTGATGGATACCGTGAACGTCAGGAGAAGGGGGAACCTCAACGGCAGTTGTCGAAGGAATTTGTTCGCCAATGGTTGATCGAAAACGGTTTTCAGGGGAAGGAGGGTCAGACTGTTCCTGAAATGACGGACGAAGTGGTTGAGCGGATTGCCGCCCGTTACCGGGAATTGTATGAACAGGTTCTCGGTGAGCCACTTCCCGAAATTGACACCCGGGGGATTTTGGACCGAATCGAGCGGAACATCGTGAATTCGATAAAATCTGTTAATTTAGAGGCCAGGATCTGAGTCGAATAAGGGACCTGGTTACCATTCCCAAAACCAATGTGAATGAAATATACTATTGACAAGCAGGAAAAGTACAGTTTATTGCGCCTGCATGAAGAAAAGCTGGACTCATCTGTTGCTCCCAACCTTAAATCAGAACTGATTACCCTCCACGCTGAAGGCGTGAAGAATATTATTCTCGACCTCTCGGATATCAAATACACCGACTCGTCCGGGCTGAGCGCGTTGCTCGTGGGCAACCGCATCGTTCAGGAGGAAGGCGGGATATTTGTTCTTGCGTGCTTGTCTGATCACACTATGAAGCTGATCAAGATTTCGCAGCTGGATAGCGTCCTAAATATACTCCCTACGGTGGAGGAAGCCGTGGATGCTGTATTTATGCACGAGATTGAGAAAGACCTAAAGGGTGGTACCGACTGACGTCATCGCCGAATTACCTATACCTAACCTGAATGACCAGAGTAACCCTTTGGTCATTTTCATTTTGTTTTTTATTTGCACGTTGAACCGAACGTACTTGCATTGTCTTTCAAGGTAACTATTCTCGGATCCAGCGGGGCAGTACCCGCCTACGGACGCCATCCCAGCGCCCAATACGTTGAAATCCAGAACCGCCATTTCCTGATCGATTGCGGTGAGGCGGCGCAAATGCAGATGATGCGATATCAGGTTAACTTCCACCGCATCAGCCACATCTTCATTACCCACCTCCATGGCGATCACTATTTGGGGCTCATGGGATTGATATTCACCATGCAGCTGCAACACCGAACGGGCCCTTTACACATCTACAGTCATGACGGACTTGATGACAATCTCACGGTCCAGTTCAGGCACAGCCGGTTCATGCCAACCTACGATATTCACTTTCACCGACTGAAGCCCGGCGTCAGCGAAATGATTTATGAGGACGACGTTCTTACCGTGCACACAGTTCCTCTGATTCACGCCATCGCCTGTTCGGGATTTGTGTTCAGAGAAAAGCCCAAACCACGGCGAATCGATAAGAATGTGTTGCCACCGAACCTGGCCATCAAACAGCTGACCGATCTCAAGGCAGGACTCGATGTTGTCGATGATGAAGGGCGAGTGCTGTATCGCAATCAGGACCTCACACTGCCCCCCCGCCATTCCCGGTCATACGCCTATTGTTCAGACACGGGATTCACTGACTCCTTCATACCGTACATAAGAGACGTAGACCTGCTGTACAATGAAGCCACGTTCATGGTCGACGAAGAGTCGAAAGCCCGTGAAACGCTGCATTGCACCGCACGCGATGCTGCCGGAATTGCAAAGGCGGCTGGCGCCAGGCGTCTCTTGCTGGGGCATTTCTCTGCCCGATACAAGGATCTGGATCCGCTCCTCCAGGAAGCGCGCGACGTATTCCCGGAGACAGAGCTGGCCACCGAAGGGGAAACTTATGTGATCCCGGAATAAACCCAACACCCATGACCCCCGACGCCGAACAAAAGAAAGGACGACTTTTTATTGTCCTCGCCGGCATTTTCATCACAAATGCCCTACTGGCCGAGATGGTCGGCGTAAAAATTTTCTCCGCTGAAGCAACCGCGGGATTCAATCCGGCCCGGCTCAACATCCTGGGCTTTGAAATGAGCTTTAACCTCACCGCGGGTGCATTGCTGTGGCCCGTTGTTTTCATTACCACGGACCTCATCAACGAATATTTCGGCAAGCCAGGCGTACGTTACATCAGCTACTTCACGGCAATTCTGATCGGCTATGCATTTCTTGCCATATACCTGACCATGGAGCTTGCCCCGGCCGATTTCTGGCTTGAAACCAACAGCACGGATGACGCAGGAAATCCGTTCAACATTCAGTACGCATACAACAAAATATTCGGGCAGGGTTTGCGCATCATTGTGGGTTCGCTTGCCGCGTTTCTTTTGGGTCAGCTTGTCGATGTCTTTGTCTTCCAGCGCCTGCGCCGCGCGACCGGGGCGCGTATGTTATGGTTGCGAGCCACAGGCTCAACGCTTGTATCGCAGCTCGTCGACAGTTTTGTGGTGCTTTTTATTGCCTTCTATGGAACCTTCACCAACGCGCAGATCATAGCCATCGCGTTGACGAATTACATATATAAATTCTGCGTAGCCTTACTGTTAACCCCGATCATCTATCTTGGTCACTATTGGATTGACCGGTACCTGGGTCATGAAGAAGCTGCACGAATAACAGGCGAAGCATCTGAAAAGAGTCAATCGTTTTTTTAACCCTATGTGACCAATGTCGTTCTATGTGCCCTATGTCGTTCAAAGGGACAACTGAATAACATTTGAACCACATAGGGCACACAGGAGCACATAGATCAACTAGGGGTGGTTACTCACTACCCGTAAGGGTGCGCCTCAAATTATCCAGGATAACGGCTGTAGCGGCGGCAGCATTTAGCGACTCAGCGCCGCCGTATCCGGGAATCGTAACGCGCTTGGATACACGGGCCGATACCGCCTCCGATATGCCGTGTGACTCATTGCCGATTACCAGTATTCCGTCATAGCCAAAGGGAGCAGTATGAACATCATCGCCATCCAGGAAGGCTCCGACAACAGGCACCTGAATTTGATCTATGTAGGCGGGAAGGTCGGTGTAGCAAAGGTCGACTCTTAGAAACGAACCCATGGAAGCGCTGATTACCTTTGGATTGTACCGATCGGCCGTTTCCAGTGATGCAACAATCTTTTTGATACCGTACCAGTCGGCTATTCTGATTATGGTTCCCAGGTTACCCGGATCGCGTATGTCGTCCAGGGCAAGCATCCACTCCCCTTTTGAAGGGAGCAGCAATCGCTCGGGTTTCATGCGCGCGACGGCCAGGGCACCATCGTTAGATTCAAACGTTCCCAACGATACCAGATCCGATTCGCTTGCTTCGATGACCTCAACACCTGGCAGTGGACGAATGGTGGATAAAAAGGCAGGCGTTCCCAGAACCATAACTACATCGTAGTCGCTCGCCAAAAGCTCAGCTACGCTTTTCCTTCCTTCCACCACAAAACATTGTTCCTGTTTGCGGTATTTCTTTATTTTGAGGGATTTGATGAACTTACTTTTGGCTTTACTGATCATCGTCCGGGCTTGAGGGCAAAGAAAAATAAATATTTCGTCTTATTGTTACTTGCTCCCTTGATACTTGGCGGCTGCAGCGGAACGAAATACCTTCAGCCCAACGAAAAACTGCTTAAGCAAAAGATCGAAGCACCCCGGGGGATTAATCGCGAAACCCTCAAGGAGCTATATGTTCAGCGGTCCAACCGGAAACTCTTTGGAATCATACCCTACTTCTGGTTCTACTATACCGGAAAAAAGCATTACGACCCGCAGGCTTTTGTTGATAAGAAGGCAAGGGTTGAAGCTGATTTCAACCGGCGCATCGCAGCTGTACCCGAAGAAAACACCAGGAAGATCAATAACCTGGAATTCAGAAAACAACGTAAGCTATCCCGCATCGAAGACAAGATCCAGAACGGTAATACCGTGATGCAATGGGGTGAGCCGCTCTCAATTCTCGATACATCCAATGTGAGGCAAACCCGCGAACGCTTCAGCAGTTATCTCGCCTCGAAGGGATACTTCAGAAACAAGGTAACAACGGAAATTGATACCGTCGGAAGTCGCGCAATCGTTACCTACATTCTCACGCCAGGACGCGCCTACTTTATTGATACCGTATTCTACGATGTAAACGACACCGCTGTGCTGAACATCCTGCTGAAGGAGCCGCAGCGAAGTCTGATAAAACGAGGCGATCGGTACGATCAGGAGGTATTCGCCAATGAACGTGAACGGATCGACTTATTGCTGAAAGATGAAGGCTATTTTGAGTTCAGTCGCCAATACATTGAATTCGACGTCGATACATCATATCGCAATGAGCGAAGGGTTGCCGTGAAAATCATCGTCCGCGATCCCGTCCAGCGCAAGCAACACAAGAAGTTCGTAGTAACTGATGTCAATTTTGTCACCGATGCCACCGCCTCCCCTCCTACGCCCAATCAGGTTCGTCAGACGCGTCGGGTACGCGACATCAACTACAGGTTTTACATGGATCGCTATAATCTGAAGTTGTTAAGTCAACGTGTTTTCATCAGGAAGGGTGAACTCTATAGCCGCACCGATGCCTTCACCACACAGCGCCAGCTCGCAAACCTGGACGCATTTAAGTTTGTAAACATCAACTACGATACGACAGGAGGTCAGTTCATCGCCAACCTGTATACCAGTGCATTGGATCGATATCAGTGGTCCAACGAAGCTGGCGTTAACGTGACCCAGGGATTTCCGGGTCCATTCTTTAACACGAGTTTGCGAAAACGAAATGTCTTTGGCGGCTTCGAGACCCTGGATGTATCCGGAAGATTTGGATTTGAAGGCGTTGCATCCGCCACCAGCGATCAGAACATTTACAAGAGCACGGAGGCGGGTGTCAACCTTACGATGACCTTTCCGCAAATCATATTCCCGCTCAGCGACCGAACCCAATTCCGGTTGGGACGATACAACCCAACCACCAAGCTGCTCGTCGGTTACTCATATACCGACAGACCCGAGTACCGCCGCACGTTCGCCACGTTCAGCGGAACCTATACGATGGAGAATGCGCGAACGACCCAGTACTCCCTCACGTTCGCCAACATCAACGTCATCGATACGGTAAACACTTCACAGGCCTTCCGCGATTTTTTGTCACAACAGGACAGTGTTGGAAACTTTCGGCTCGTGAACTCATTCTATCCGTCGTTTGTGACCAGTATTATTTTCGGCATCACCTGGAATCACAACAACTACGGACAGGGAGATCGCAACTCGGTCTTCATCCGCGCGCAGATGGAAAGCGGTGGTACGATCTGGAACTTTATCGATCCAACGTTCATTACTGAACGCGACCTTCAATACTACAAATACCTTCGGTTTGGCTTCGACTTCCGACGGAACAAAGTAATCGACCGGAACACCGTACTGGCATACCGGATCAACACGGGTATAGCGTACGCTTATGGTGAAAACAATACAGTGCCGTACGAAAAGTTCTTCTTTGCTGGAGGAAGCAGCAGCGTGCGAGCATGGCGCCCCAGAAGGCTGGGCCCCGGATCGTTCAAGCCGAATCTCAGTGCAGACCCGAAGGCCAACGGATTGTTTGATTACAGCCTGGAAAAACCTGCGGATATTCTCATCGAAGCGAGCATCGAGTTTCGTCAAAAGCTTTTCGGTTTCGTCAACGGCGCAGTATTCCTGGACGCCGGCAACGTCTGGACCTTCCAACCGTGGGTAAAACGTGTGAATGAAGAAACTGTCCCCAATGGAAATTCTGAGTTCAAATGGGACCAGTTCTACAAAGAATTCGGCATCGGAACGGGATTCGGATTTCGGTTTGACTTTACATTTCTTATTCTTCGCTTTGACATTGGGATCAAGGTATATGACCCGGCCCGCGACGAAGGAGATCGGTTTGTGCTGCGCCGGGCCAAATTCTTCCGACCTTTCGGCATAGACAAGGAACCTGTAATTTATAATGTAGGGATTGGATTCCCCTTCTGATATGGCTCAGGACAACATAACACGAGACGAAATCAGCCGGTGGTTTCAGGAACTCCAGGACGATATTACACGACAACTGGAGGCGGCAGACGGCGGTGGGAAGTTTGTGCGTGACGCGTGGAGCCGGCCCGGAGGCGGTGGCGGCGTTTCGGCTGTAATGACAAACGGAGCGATCATCGAAAAGGGCGGTGTGAATTTTTCTGCTGTCTGGGGCCTCGCCCCACAAAACCTGGTGAAATCGCTAAGCGTGGAATTGCCCGCCAATGCGGAATTCTTCGCCACCGGTGTCTCCATCGTGCTCCATCCCCGAAACCCCATGGTGCCGATTATTCACATGAACACGCGGTACTTTGAAATTTCAGGAGGTACCTGGTGGTTTGGTGGCGGCATCGACCTTACGCCGCATTACATTGATATTGCTGACGCTGCCTGGTTTCACCAGAGGCTCAAAGAAGTTTGCGACCAACACCATCCCTCCTATTACCCTGAGTTCAAAAAATGGGCAGACGACTATTTCTTCCTGAAACACCGCAACGAAACACGCGGAGTGGGCGGAATCTTTTTCGATCACCTTAATGACACCGCGGGCTTCGATCGGGCTTCCCGGTTTGCTTTCGTACGCGACGTCGGGAAAGCCTTTGCGCCGATATATGTTCATTTTATGAAAAAGAATTCCACGCTTCCCTTTTCGGAAAACCACAAACAGTGGCAGGCGATCCGCAGGGGAAGGTACGTCGAATTCAATCTCGTATGGGACCGCGGCACCCGGTTCGGGCTTGACACCGATGGAAGAACTGAATCAATATTGATGAGCCTGCCGCCGATGGCGCAATGGTTCTACAACTATACACCTCCTGCCGGCTCCCCAGAGGAACAAACGCAACGGTTATTGCGTAAAAATATTGATTGGCTACGCGGCCCTTCGGAAAGTTCCTGAACCCAGGAAGCTTTCCTGATAAATGTCACCCGGGCCGGATTGCTTATATCATTGGCATTGCCTCTTTGGATGGGGATATTTGGATATGTTAAACAACAAACAAAAAAGGAGGTACTTATGTCACTCATCAAGCGTTCCGACTGGCCCTCGCTTTTGAGGGATTCGTGGCTGTCTGACTTTTTCGATGGCGATCGGTTCTTTGATTCTGATCTCATGCAACGGACCGTGCCGGCCGTAAACATTGTTGAAAAGGACGATTCATTCGAGATCGAACTGGCCGCACCTGGTCTGGAAAAGAAAGACTTTAAGGTTACCGTAGACCGCGGCGTACTGACCATTTCTGCTGAAAAGGAAAGTCGCAAGGAAGAAAAGGAAAACAACTACACCCGGAAGGAATTCAACTACTCGAGTTTCTCCCGTTCGTTCGCGCTGCCCGAAACAGTCAGCGACGAAGACATTAAGGGAAATTACCAAAACGGTATCCTGAGACTGTCGGTGAAAAAGAAAGCACCAGCCAAGCAACCCAAGAAAGCCATCGAGATTTCCTAATGCACAAAAGGAGCCCCGAGGGGCTCCTTCTTTGTATTGCTGTGTTAGTGCCTAGCTGAAAATCTTTGCGTACTCGGATTCATCGAAGCCGAGCGCTATTACTTTTCCGTCCTTTTCAATCAGGGGTCGTTTGATGACCGATGGTTTCTCTGTCATCAGTTTGATGGCGGCGCCCTGGTTTGTGATTTGCGCTTTTTGCCTGTCGTCAAGCTGGCGCCAGGTTGTGCCCTTTCTGTTTACGAGCGTCTCCCATCCTACTTGCCGGCTCCACTCCTTGAGTTTTGATGCCGTAATGCCCTTCGTCTTGTAGTCGTGAAAATCGTACGACACTTTATGCGCGCCCAGCCATTCCAATGCGCGCTTGACTGTGTTGCAGTTTTTTATACCAAATACCGTCATAGGATAATGTGTTGAAGTGCTGAAGTGCGCATGTGTTGAAGTTGCCCTATCTGCCCACAACGCAGTAGCTTGATAGCGTGTAGTTGCTTCTACCTCTATGTGCCCTGTGTGGTTCCCTCAAAGAACACCAATACCTTTCCTACAGTTGTTGTCGTAACGCGGCGACCTTTCGTGCCTTCTCGATGAGTCGAGCTGACTCACGGAAATTCAACGTCTGTTGTCCGTCGGAGGCGGCCTCCTCGGGCGACTGGTGCGTTTCATATATGATGCCATCCGCACCGGCGATCACGGCGGCAAGCGCCACGGGCTCTACGTGCTCCCGAATTCCGATGCCATGAGAGGGGTCCGCAACAACCGGAAGGTGCGACTTTTCTCTCAAAATCGGAATGGCATTGATGTCAAGCGTATTCCTGCTTGCACGTTCGTACGTACGAATCCCGCGCTCACAAAGAATTAGCTGTTCGTTGCCAGCAGAAAAGACGTACTCAGCCGAATACAGGAGCTCCTCAATCGTACCGGAAATACCCCGCTTGATCATGACAGGCTTTCCTGCCTTGCCCAAAGCATCCAGCAAGTTGAAATTCTGGGTATTCCGGGCGCCGACCTGGAAGATATCAACATAATCCACCATTTCGTCAATCTGCGATACCTGCATGACTTCAGAAATGATCTTAATGCCGGCTGCCTTTGCCCGCCGATGCCACATCTTGAGTCCCTCAGTGCCCAATCCACGGAACGCATACGGAGAACTTCTTGGCTTGAAAACGCCACCACGCATTATTCTCACATTGTTTTCGCGCAGGTGAGCGATCGTTGCTGCTACCTGTTCTTCACTTTCGATCGAGCACGGACCAGCCATCAGTGCCAGGTCGCCGTCGCCAATGACCACACCATCACCGAGATCAATAGAGGTACGCTCAACCTTCCACTTGCGGGATACGAGCTTGTAAGCGTCCGATACCCGGTATATGTCGGCCACACCTTCCATGTGACCCAGCTTGCGTATGTCGAATTCCTTGCTGCCAATGCCGACAAGATATGAGCCGTTTCCGGTCACCACACGAGTGGTTTTGTATCCCGATGCCGTCATCTGACCTGCTATTGCGGCCACCTGCTCTTCCGATATATTTTTTCTAAGCTGAACGATCATATCAATTAAAGCGCTTTTCCATCCTTTAATGAATGCACAAATGCGGAGATGTCCTCTTCGAGATCCTTACTCTCGCGAAGCACGTTGATAAAGGCACTGCCAACGACGGCACCCGCGCTGTACGCGCATGCTTGTCGGAAAGAATTGTTATTTGCGATACCAAAACCGATCATAAAAGGATTCTTCAGATGCATCGATTTCAGTCTTTCGAAGTAGGCAATCTGTTCATCGGTAAATCGTTCCTTTGCGCCAGTTGTGCTCGACGCGGCAACCGCATATATGAACGCGGTGCTTACCGCGTCAATACGCCGGATGCGTTCTTCTGATGTTGTGGGCGAAATGAGGAAAGTGTTGTGCAGGTTGTGTTTGTCGAAAATGGGTTTATACTCGGCCATAAACTCCTCCAACGGCATATCGGGCAGTATCAGACCGTCGACGCCGGCAGCCGCAGCGTCGGCGCAAAAAGCCTCCACGCCATACTGAACAACCGGATTGAGATACCCCATCAGGATAATCGGCAGTTCAGAAATCTTCCTTAACTCGGCAACCTGTTCCACCAAAAGATGCAGGTTCATGCCGTTATCAAGGGCGACCTTATTGCTGGCTTGAATGGTTGGTCCATCAGCAACCGGATCGGAGAAGGGAATCCCAATTTCCACAAAGTCTGCCCCGGCCGCCTCCAGCGCTTTGCCAATTCGTACCGTGTCGGTTAGCCCAGGATAACCTGCCGTGTAGAAAACCGACAGAAGATTTTTCCTGCCGGATGCAAACAAAGTAGTGAGTCTGTTACTCTTCATGAATGTCTGTCAATATTTTCCCCACCGGATGTATGTTTCGAGGTCTTTATCTCCTCTTCCCGAAAGGTTGACAACAACCACATCCCGTTTTGAAAACTTAAGTTTATTCAGCGCTGCCAAGGCATGCGCCGATTCGATGGCAGGAATGATCCCCTCCAACCTGCTCAGCCTTATCCCTGCCCCCATCGCTTCATCGTCAGTGGCGCTGACGAACTGTACCCGGCCAGTATCGAACAGGTGTGCGTGCATGGGACCAATACCGGGGTAATCAAGTCCCGCTGATATCGAATACGGTTCAATCACTTGTCCGTCATCCGTCTGCATGAGCAGTGTCTTGCTGCCATGAAGCACGCCTGGTCTTCCGAGCGCCGTAGTGGCAGCAGACTCTCCGGAGTCGAGGCCATGACCCGCAGCTTCAACACCAACCAGTTTCACGCGCACATCATCGAGATAATGATAGTACGCCCCTGCAGCATTACTTCCTCCCCCGACGCAGGCAATGACCCAATCAGGATGCGGTCGACCTATAGCCTGTTCGAGCTGCATTTTGATTTCCTCGCTGATGACCGACTGAAACCGTGCCACCATATCGGGATATGGATGGGGACCGACAACGGAACCAATGATGTAGTGCGTATCTGTCGGATGGTTGATCCAATGCCTCATGGCCTCGTTGGTGGCGTCTTTCAACGTCATGTTGCCGCTGAGCGCGGGAACAACCGTAGCGCCTAGAATTCTCATGCGTTCAACGTTGGGTCGTTGTCGTTCCATGTCGACTTTACCCATGTATACGATGCATTCCATTCCCATCAGCGCACACACCGTTGCTGTGGCTACACCATGTTGACCAGCGCCGGTTTCAGCGATGATTTTCTCCTTCCCAAGTCTGCGGGCCAGCAGGATCTGGCCGATGGTGTTATTCACTTTATGGGCCCCGGTGTGACAGAGGTCTTCGCGTTTGAGGTATACTTGCGCGCCTACGGCTTCAGAAAGGCGTCGTGCATAATACAACGGTGTAGGTCTTCCTACGTAATCCCTTAGCAACGCCCTGAATTCCTCCTGGAACTTCGGATCATTCCAAATATCCAGGTAGTGCGTTCGCAGCTCTTCGACATTTGGATAGAGCATCTCAGGAATGTAGGCACCCCCGAACTTTCCGTAGTACCCGCGTTCATCTACCTGGTAGGTCATAGCTTTTCATTTAGAAGTTCACTTAAGAGCCGCCGTAACGGCATTTAATAACGCGTTCAGCCGTGCGGGATCCTTCACGCCCGGGCTGCTTTCGATACCGCTGTTTATGTCAAGAGCATGAACATTCATCTCCGTAAGGTGTTTCACTTCAGCCACGTTCTCCGGAGCGAGTCCACCGCTGAGAAAGAACGGCACCGATTGATCGTACTTTTCCAGCAGGTTCCAGTCGAAGCGACGGGCATTACCGCCGTAAAGTGGTCCCTTCGTATCAAACAAAAAGAAGTCGACTACGTCACGATACGCTGAGGTTGTGGAAAAATCAAACGTCGCATCAACCGAAAATGCTTTAACCACCTTGTAACCAGCTTCGCGCACCGCCGCACATTGCTCGGGTGTCTCCCTGCCATGCAGTTGCGCTCCCCAGAGCGAATGTCGTTTTGACGTTGCGATGATTTCATCGACAGAGGCGTTGACGAAAACACCAACACGTTTGATTGACGGCGAAAGACTCTGAGGAACATTAAAATTCTCACCGACGTACCGCGGAGACTTTTGATAGAAAATGAATCCCATATAGTCGGGCCGACGTGCTCCCACCTCCGCGATATTTTTCGGGTCCCGCATTCCACAAATTTTTATCCGCACGTCGATACCGTCGATCATTGCACTTTCTGGCGTTTCCGTAACTCGTCAATGAATTCCTTGCATGCCTTTTCGGGGTTACCGTGCTGCATAAAATTCTGTCCCATTAAAAATCCCTCGTAACCGAACTCACGCAGTTCCATAATCGTGTCTGGCGACTCTATACCACTTTCAGACACCTTTACCACACTATCCGGAATGAGCGGCGCCAATTCCCTGGAAATGTCAAGGCTGATCTTGAAGGTTTTCAAATCGCGATTGTTTACGCCGATAAGATCAGCGCCCGCGTCAATGCTATACTCCAATTCCTCACGTGTGTGAACTTCCAGAAGTACCTCGAGACCCAGCGAATGGGCAAAGGACGTGAGTGATTTCAAGGATGCAGCATCGAGGGCGGCTGCGATGAGGAGGATGACATCTGCCCCTATCGACTTCGCCTCGATGATTTGATATTCGTCAACAGTGAAATCCTTTCTGAGGATAGGACAAAAGTTAAACTTCCGCGCGGTGGTCAAATCTTCATTACTCCCGCCAAAGTACTTTTGATCGGTGAGCACTGAAATGGCCGACGCGCCTGCTTGCATGTAGCCTATGGATACACGTTCCACAGATACATGCGCGTTGATGGTTCCTTTGGAAGGCGATTTCCTTTTGATCTCGGCGATAATCCCCGACTTGTCCGGGCGGCGAATGTAGTGACGCATCGATACGCAAGGCGTCGCAAAGTAGATGCTTTGCTCCAGCAGACGGACCGGATACAGGCTCTTCCGATCCTCTGTCTCCTTGCGCTTATGGGCAATGATTTCGTCGAGGATATTCATGAGTTTTCAAGAAAGCGTTTGAATTTCTCAAGGGCTTTGCCGGAAACGAGCGCTTCACGGGCACGCACAATCGCATCTTCGAGACCACGCTCCTGGTTTGCGCAGTACAATGCCATAGCGGCATTCGCGATCACCGCATCGTTTTGCGCTTCGGTTCCTTTTCCCTCCAGAATGTTCAGGAAAATGCGAGCAGATTCTTCAATGGTATCACCACCACGCAGATCAGCCGGCGAACGCTGCGCAAAACCAAGGTCTGCAGGCTCAGCGATCTGTTCACCGCCATTGAAGTAATATTTGTATGGCCCCGTCAGCGACACCTCATCATAACCATCCAGGGAATGCAGGATCATATACTGCTTCCCCGACTGTTGATAAAGGTATCCGAATTTCCTCGCCAATTCCAGATTAAACACACCAACCAGCTGACGATCGGGAAAAGCCGGATTAACCATTGGACCCAGCATATTGAAGAAGGTCTTTACGCCAAGTTCACGACGAATAGGAGCGACATTCTTCATTGCCGGGTGAAACAACGGCGCATGCATAAAACAGATATTGGCGCGGTCCAGACTGCGCTTCAGGGCATCAGCATCGTTGGTAAACTTATAACCAAAGTATTCCAGCAGGTTCGACGATCCGCAGGCCGATGATACACCATAGTTACCATGCTTCGCTACGGGCTGACCCGCTGCGGCGATAACAAAAGCAGAGAGCGTCGAGATGTTGAATGTGTTTTTTGAATCTCCTCCCGTTCCGCATACGTCAATGACGGGATGATCGAAATTCATCCTGAGGCAGAGTTCCAGCATCGCATCACGAAATCCCTGCAGTTCATCAACTGTGATGCTACGCATCATATACACCGTCATGAACGCTGCCGTCTGACTCGGATTGTATTTTCCCGTCGCAAGGTCGACGAGCACCCGGTGGGCCGTCACAGGGGTGGGGAACGGTGGTCGATGAGCTCATTCAATATTTGTTTCATCGCTCTTGCTTTTAATTCTTTTGATACTGTAACCAGTTGCGAAGCATCTTGGGGCCTTCGGTTGTCATTACCGACTCAGGGTGAAACTGAAGTCCTCTTACGTCGAATTCCCGATGCCGTATACCCATAATGAGTCCTTCCTCATTGACGGCTGTTACCACAAGCGAGTCCGGCACCGTGTTGGGGTCGACCGCCCACGAGTGGTAATGGGTTGCCTGAAAGGAAGGCGTCACATTCTTGAACAATATCTCATCCGGGTCCGATACCGTTGTGGTAGTCGTTACGCCATGCAACACCCTTGGGATGTTGAAAAGGCGCGCACCAAAGACTTCACCGATTCCCTGGAGACCCAGGCATATGCCGAGAATGCTTTTCGCTGACGAATATGTCCGGATCACATCCTTCATGATGCCGGCTTCGTCTGGTAGTCCCGGACCGGGAGAAATCAGGATCTTATCGTACGCCCCCACAGCTTCCGTACTGATCTTGTCATTACGATACACATCGGGGGTATGCCCAAGTTCACGAAGAATGTGGACGAGGTTGTAGGTAAAAGAATCGTAATTATCGAGGACTAGTATTTTCATCACTTGCCAATTCAGGGTCTATATTTTCTCCGCCATGACAAGCGCCTTGCGCAGCGCTTCCACTTTGTTATTTACTTCCTGCAATTCGCTTTCACTCTTCGATTTGGACACGATACCCGCACCCGCCTGGAAGATGAGCCGGTTATTATGACTGAGGAACGTGCGGATCATGATGGCATGATTGAAGGATCCATCAAATCCAATGACGCCGATGGCGCCACCATAGAAGCCGCGGTTCACTTTCTCGTATCGGTTGATCAGCGTCATTGCCATGTGCTTCGGTGCTCCTGACAGCGTACCGGCCGGGAAGGTATCGGCGGCCATGCGGATCACGGAAGAACCTGCATCGAGGTCACCCGTAATCTTTGACACGAGGTGAATGACGTGCGAGTAGAACTGCACTTCCTTGAAGACCTCCACATGAACGTTCTGGGCATTCCGGCTCATGTCGTTGCGCGCGAGGTCGACCAGCATTACGTGTTCCGCATTTTCTTTTTCGTCCGCTGAGAGTCGTGACGCCAGCGCAGCATCCTCCTGATCGTTTCCCGTTCTCCTGAACGTACCCGCAATCGGATAGATGTGTGCCTTGCCCTTCTTAACCTGAAGTTGCGCTTCGGGCGAAGAGCCCATAAGCTTGAAGCTTCCGTAGTCGAAGTAAAACAGGTAGGGTGAAGGGTTAATCGATCGCAATGCGCGGTAGACGTTGAATTCATCGCCCGCAAATCCGCAGCTGAAACGACGTGATAGCACGATCTGGAACACGTCTCCGCGGAAGCAGTGCTCCTTCCCTTTTTCGATGATGTCGAGAAACTCGCTGTCTGTGCAATTGACTTCCTCCGGACCGCGAAGCGAGAATGGGTAGGTTGCAAACCGGTTGCTAAGGATGATTTGTTCTACCCGATCCAGGTTCGATGTCGTTCCTTCGCCGGTTGTATGCTCATAAAGCGATAACTCGTTGGAGAAGTGATCGACGACGATCACATACCGATACAACTTGTATTGGATATCGGGGATGAGTGTTTCGGGAAGTGACAGCGTGATGTCTTCGAAATACCGAACGCTATCGTACGCCAGGTATCCAAACAGGCCGCAGTTCGGATGCCGGGATTGAACACTGGGATCAGGCTGGAAGGAATTCAGGAATTCTTCAAGCATCGTAGTTACCTGTCCCTTCTGCCCGATGGGTGTTTTGACGGGTGCCGATCGGGGGTACGCGACTGTAGCGACCCCGTTGGCAACAGAGAAGGATGCTATTGGGTCGCAGCATATGAATGAAAGGCTGTTTTCATGCCCATGGTAGTCCGAGCTTTCGAGCAGGATACTGGCGGCGAACACGTCGCGCAGCTTAAGGTAAATGTTCACGGGCGTGAGCGTATCGGCGAGTAGCGTCTTTTGGTATGTCTTGAGTTTGATTTTCATATCGGACTTATTGATCATGTATGTAATCGGGAACCCCATTCAAAACGAAGGCCCGCTGTGAACAGCGGGCCTCCGGTATAGCAAGGGCAAAATCTGGCTGTTCACATATCGGGTAATATGTGCCACCACCAGATTATCGTTGCCATGTGTTTCATCTTAAGCTTCTGTCTTCTTACGTGCCGTCCTGCGGGGTTTGGCTGCCGGTTCTTCTGCTGCAACCGTTTGAGCGGCAGGTTCAGCAGCTGCTACTACCGTACGTTTTTTCTTCCTCCTGCGAGAGTTCCCGTACGTGCCGAGCCAAATTTTTCCGCGTTTCGATTTTTTATCTCCTTTTCCCATACCCCGATTTGGTGGGGCAATAATAGCAAACCGTCAACTAATTCCAAATAGTTGCAAATCAATTTTCGGCCCTTCTACCCTACCAGATTTTCACGCGCTCTGATGCCGGGCGGTACATGGGGTCCCCTTCCTTGATATTAAATGCCTCATAGAACGCATCAATATTCACGAGCGGCCCGACAGCCCGGTACATGCCAGGGGAATGCGGATCGGTCTTCACCATCTGCCTCAGCGTCTCATCGCGATACTTGCTCCGCCAGACGGTCGCCCACGACAGGAAGAAACGCTGTTCGGGCGTAAAGCCATCAATGAGCCCCGGTCGGCCGTGTTCCTTGAGATGCAGTTGAAGGCCATCGGAGGCTGCGGACAGTCCACCCAGGTCTCCGATATTTTCTCCCAGAGTAAACTCACCGTTTACAAACACGCTGTCCAGTGGCTGATACTGGCTATACTGAGCTGCAAGCGCTTTGCCTCTTTCCCTGAATTGTGCAAGATCTTTTTCTGTCCACCAGTTGCGCAGGTTGCCCTCGGCATCGAATCGGCTGCCCTGATCGTCAAAGCCATGAGATATTTCATGTCCGATCACAGCACCCATGCCGCCATAGTTAACCGCCTCGTCGGCACGGTAATCGTAAAAAGGTGGCTGAAGAATAGCAGCGGGGAATACAATCTCATTAAACAATGGATTGTAATAGGCATTAACCGTTTGCGGTGTCATACCCCATTCCTTGTGGTCGACCGGCTTGCCGTACTTGGCGAGTTGCTGCTCAAGGTTAAAGCGTTTTGCATTGAGCACATTTTGTGCATATGATGCAGTTTCCGGATTGCGATCAACGACCAATGCCGAGTAATCCTTCCACTCGTCGGGGTATCCGATCTTTACTGTGAAAGTCGACAGCTTTTCGAGCGCCTTCTGTTTGGTAGAGTCTGACATCCAATCGAGGTTCTTTATGCGTTCCGCGAAAGCGCGCTTAATGTTCTCCACCATCTCCATTGCCTTTTGTTTTGCTTCGGGCGGAAAATGTTTGTCGACATACAGCTTGCCCAATGCTTCACCGAGAGCTTCGTCGGTCTGCGCGAGCACACGACGCCATCTCGGCCGCATTTTTTCCACACCATCCAGGTACTTGCTATAAAAATCGAAGTCGGCAGATACCATCTCGTGATTCAGGTACGGTGCTGTAAGGTTGATGAGATGCCAACGGAAGTACGACTTAACGTCGGCAATCGGAGTGGTACTGATAATCTTCTCAACAGCGGGAAGGAAATCTATGTCTACTACCACTACTGAATCGATACCTGACAATCCTAAATCGGTGAAATACGCGTTCCAGTCAAATGAAGGCATCATCGTGGCGAGTTGATTGACGGAGCGCTTGTTGTAAATCTTACCCGGATCACGTCTTTCCTCCTTGGTTAGCGTTGCGTGGGCGAGAGCGGTTTCGATCTTCATGATCGCATTCGCCTGACGTGCTGCCGAAGATTTGTCAATTCCGCTAAGTTCCAGCATTCGGGCTACGTGAGCGAGGTATTTTTCGCGAGTCTCCTTCCCTTTCGAACTCTTATCGAAATAGTAATCGCGTTCAGGAAGTCCAATACCTTCACCGCTCAAGTAAACGGCGATCACATCGCTCTTGGTAAGATCAGGGAAAGCCTCAATCGAGAAAAATGCATTCCCGCCATAGAGTTGTTGCTTTGTGAAATATTTTTGAATATCAGCTTTTCCGGCAATAGCATCGATCTGCTTGATGTAATCATCTATTGCCTTCATGCCCACGCGCTCGGAAAGAAGTGAGTCCATGCCGATCTCGAAGAAGTCCGATACTTTCCGCTGATCAGATCCTTCCGCATACTCACTGTTATCCGTAGCACTTTTCAGAACCTCAAGCACATCAGCCTGAGTCTTTTCACGTAATTCGTGAAAACTACCCCAACTTCCACGGTCAGCGGGAATCTGGGCCCGGTCGAGCCATCCTCCGTTCGCGAAACGGTAAAAGTCTTCAGCGGGCTTTACGGTCGTATCCATGTTGGAGATCAACAAGCCCACACCATCGGGTAGCTTCGTTTCGGACTTTTTGCTCGAACAGGAAGCGACAAGAATTAGAAGGAAGGCAATTACAGCACTATTGTAGTATCGCATGACTTCGCAGTTTTGTGCAAAGTTATGAGAATACCCGACATTCGTTTCAGGCTTGTATCAGGAAACTGACGAGTATACCTCTTTCCACTTACGGGCAAGGGTATTCCAATTAAATTCCTCCCGTACCATGGTGAGGCTGCGATGCTGAAGTTTCGCGTAAGCTGCGGGATTGCTCTTGTAACAGACATATGCCTCGTGCAACGCCTGGCGCAGATGTTCTGCAGTATTGCGTTGAAGGCACCAGCCCGCCTCGTGTTGTCTTACAAACGATCCAAGATTGGTTTCCTCGCTGACGATCATGGGCACACCCAGCGCCGCGGCTTCCAACGCGTGATCCGAACAATTTCCGTTGCGGCTTGGACAGATATAAACACTGCTTCGGCAGAACAGTTCCTCCCGCTTTTTACGGGAGAGCCGTCCAAAGAACTTTATGCGTTTCTCCATGCCCGCCCTGTCAGCGAGAAGTCGCAATGCGTCAAGATCTTTTCCCTGCCCCAGTATCCACAGTTCCACCGGCGTGGCAACCTCGAGGTAAAACTTCGTGAACGCATCAATCAGTAAGTCGAGACCCCGCGCCACGATATTGATGTCACCACCATAGGTGACGACGAACGGGTCTTTCCCGGGTTGTCGTTCGTTTGCGTGGCATGGCAATCCATTGGCAATTCCATCGGGCAGGCAAACGAATGGGGTATTCTGCTGGATGAAGAAGTTGTAACCATTTACTTCTGTCGGTCCGAGCAGGTGAACGAGTGACGCTTCGCGGATGACGGGGCGTTCGAAAAGATAGTAATACGCTTTGCGAAGCGGTGACAGGCTTCGAAGACGAATTTCACTGTAATCGCCGTGCGGTGAAAGCACGAGCCTCAGCTTGAGCGATGATTTTCTGATAAAGCGGGATATCGCAAAAAATTCAGGAACGAACCCCCCGTGAAGGTGTACTATGGAATCCGGACGAAGCATTTCGAGTGCTTTCCTCAACGCCGGCGATAGGGTGAATCGATTGGATTGAATGCCAAACGACCGGTGCTTGACGCCATCGACATCCACGCCGAGTCGGCTGCTGCCAATTTCCCAAATCGAAACCTGCAGGCCGAGCCTGGATTCCGCTTCCGCGAGGAAGTTGACCATGCGGCGCAGGTCGGACAGACGACAGTCTGTCGATCGGTTCATGGCTATGTGTACGATGCGTATCATGTATTTCCTGGTCATAGAAAAAGCGCTGACCAGATTCCTCTACTCCAAACAGGTCCGATCAGCGCCTCCAACCCAAACATGAACCAACCCCGGTTCAATGCGTCTAATGGCACTCAGGAATATGCCAGACTCGTGCCAGCAGACTATTTCCGCTTTTTTGGACTGAAAAAGCATTTTAGTGGCAACTGGTAGTCCCAATCTGGCAAGACAAAGGCCAGTATCTGGAAAAGGGCCGATCAGCTATTGAGCGTCGCGATCCGGAAGGGGATAGCGGTAAAGAATGCAATCGCGCGGTTCATTGTTCTGGTTGATGAACCGGAGCCATTTCGTCAGGCGTGCTTCTACAATGAGGCCACTTTTCTCGAGCACACGTTGCGAGGCTATGTTGGCCGCGTCGACGAGGGTTCCGATGCGATAAACGCCGGGCTGTCCGGAGAGTAGTTCCATGAACTTACGTGTAGCTTCCGTCGCATAACCCTTGTTCCATTGGAGTGGAGAGATAATGTATCCAAACTGGATTTTTCCGTACTCATTAAGGGCACCGATGCTACCGATCAGGCGGTGACTGTTTTTCAGGCGGATTGAAAATGAGTAATCCGTGCCGGAAGCCCAGGCAGCACGCGTTTGCATGAGAAAGCGCTGCGTGTCCGCCACCGTACGATGGGTAGGCCACGACACGAAGCGTGTCGCTTCGGGTTTGCTGGCGTAGGCGTAAAAGATTTCCTCCGCGTCTTCGTACATTAGACGCCGGAATATCAGCCTCTCCGTTTCAAATCGCTCGTCAAGCTCGAGGCGTTCCACAGACAAAGAAAGTAACCATGGCTAAGGGCAGCAATGTAGTACATCAGTATTTCAAGCGCGACTTCGAAGGGTACAAAATCCTGTTGAAATTAAATCCCATTCGCCTGACCGGCATCGAACTTACGCGTTTCGACGACGGACGCGTCGAAAAAAGGGAACTCGCCTTCGACGAGCACATACTGGAAGACCTCGAAGCCGATGGTTTCGATGAAACCAGCGCCATGGAGTTCAACTTGTATCTTTCCGGATTGGCCTGACTTTGCGTTGGTAACTGCGTCTGCGACACTTTTTTTAGTACCTTTGCGTCTGGCAAACCGGCACGACCAGCTCCTGCTGAATCCCCCAGGACCGGAAGGTAGCAAGGGCAGGCGGTTGTAGCGGTGCGATGCCCGGTTTGCCTCTTTTTGCCTACCGTTTTAGCACAATTTGGCTAGATTGAACACGTTGTCCCGGAAATGGATTGGGGGGCCGGGGATCAGGAATTAAATTTGAGCACTAACCGTTAAGAAAGTATGAAATTTTTCATTGACACTGCGAACCTCAAAGAGATCCAGGAGGCCTACGATCTTGGCGTGCTGGATGGCGTAACCACCAACCCCTCCCTCATGGCGAAAGAGGGCATCAGTGGCGAATCAAACATCCGGGAGCACTACAAGGCCATCTGTAATATTGTCGACAACAACGTCAGCGCCGAAGTAATCGCGACGGACTTCGACAACATCATAAAGGAAGGAAGGGAGCTTGCCAAGATTGACGACAAGATCGTCGTCAAGGTACCCATGATCCGCGACGGCGTGAAGGCGATCAAGAAATTCGCTGCTGAAGGAATTCGCACAAACTGTACACTGGTGTTTTCACCGGGACAGGCGTTGCTTGCCGCTAAAGCCGGTGCGAGCTATGTATCGCCGTTCCTCGGGAGACTGGACGACGTGTCACAGGATGGCGTTGAGCTGATCCGCCAGATCCGTCTCATCTACGACAACTACGCCTTCGAAACCGAAATCCTCGCTGCATCCATTCGCCACACGATACATCTAATTAAGTGCGCTGAAATCGGAGCAGATGTGGCCACATGCCCGCTGAATGTTATTACGGGACTCTTGAAGCACCCGCTGACAGACATCGGTCTCGAAAAATTCCTCGCCGATCATAAGAAAGTGAACGCCCGCGCCTCAGAGAAGGTGCCGGCCTGATGCTTTCTCCGGACTAAACCCGAGGTGATGTTTTCCAATGAACCCGTAGTAAAGGTCAAAGACGCCTGCATTTTCCAGGACCATAATACGGTTCTTGAAAATGTCGACTTCGAAATCGCCAAGGGTGAATTCGTGTTTCTTGTGGGCAAGACGGGCTCGGGCAAGTCTTCACTGCTCAAGACACTTTATGCCGACCTTCCTCTGAGGCTTGGTGAAATCGTGGTGGCGGGTTACTCAATTCGCGATATCCGCCCTTCGGAAGTTCCCTTGCTGCGCAGGAAGCTCGGCATCATTTTCCAGGATTTTCAGTTGTTTTCCGACCGTACCGTCGCAGAAAACCTGTTGTTCGTCATGCAGGCAACGGGCTGGCGCGACAAGGGTAAGATGCGCGCGCGAATGTCTGAAGTACTTATGCAGGTCGGCCTCGGGTCCGTTGAAAGAAAGATGCCTCACCAGCTTTCAGGTGGCGAGCAGCAACGGGTGGTTATCGCCAGGGCGCTCCTCAACGAACCACAGATTTTGCTTGCCGACGAACCTACCGGCAATCTCGATCCCACTGTGTCAGACGGCATCCTCAAACTCTTTCAGCAAATCAACAAGAGCGGAACGGCCATCCTCATGGCCACTCACGATTACCGGATCATAAAGAAATTTCCCGCCCGCATTCTGAAGTGCGACAACATGCGGATTGTGGACTCCGCGAAGGAGCATTTTGAACTGAGCGAGTCGAGTTGGCAATAGGCAGTGGGCAGTAATTAGCGATCAGTTAGGATTCCCTTCCTTGCTTGTTTTCTCTCGCACCGGCATCCAACTTCTGCAACTGCTGCGTAAGAAGGTCGATGCGCACGAGCAGGTTTAGTACCAATGCATCCCTGACTTTAGCACTGGGGTTTCGCTCCATCTCTTCCTTGAGGACAAGGTACATGGCTTCGAGTTGATGGAGGTCTTGTGTAAACCCGTTCAGCCCCTCTTTGCTGCCGTACGTGTCGATGAGCTGAACCGTCCGGGCTATCTGGTCATTGTAGTATTTTTCGACGTCGGCAAATTCACGAATGGCCTGTTGGTCCGTGTTAACCGACGCTGCCGGACGCAAAGCGAGATACAGCGACAATCCCATGAACAACACCGCCGCCGCCCTCCAAACGGACAGCCTATTCCAAAGGGAAGGAGGCGTGCTTGGTAACTTTTCCTCGATGCGGTTCCAGACTGACTCGGCCGGCACCTGGTCGTCGAAAGAATCCCTGTTCTTGCGAATGAATTCTTCAATTCTCTCTTTCATGGCGCGTAGTTAGCATTTCTTTTAACCTGGCTTTCGCCCGGTTGAGTTGCGATTTGGATGTAGAGACAGAAACCCCCATGATCTCACTGATCTCCTGATGGTCGTATCCCTCGATCAGGTACAGCGATAATACAGTGCGGTATCCGTCCGGCAGCTGGCCTATGGCTTCACGAATACGCCTGACCGTCTCCTCTCCCACCTCAATTTCAATCTCCGGCTCGTCGGGTACGTCCCATTCCGCGTCCTCGGGTAACGCGACTGTCCGTCGCTTGCGGATGTGATTGATTGCCTTGTTGATCACAATCCTCTTCAGCCACGAGCCGAATGTCGCATCGTGCCGGTACCGGTCGAGATTATTGAAAGCGCTTATAAACGCTTCCTGCAACACGTCGCCAGCGTCGTCGCTGTCGCCGGTGATCCGTAATGCCGTGTTGTACATCGCCTTGGAGTACAATTCATACAGACGCCTGAAGGCCCGGGAATCCCCCTTCCGGCAGCGTTCGATCAATTCGTCGTGTATGTTCGAAACCCGGTAATCCAAGCAGGTGGTACAATCAACTAAATAACAACGCCCGGGCAAAAAGGTTGCACGATTTCCGCTCAGGCGCCCGCATTTTGGGGTTTGAGGCCTCGGGCTTCGGCAATTTCCCTCAACAGGCCCAGGGCCTGTTCCCGGTCATTTGCGATGCGGCCGTCCAGGATTGCCTCTTTGATCTCCTCCTTGAGTTCCCCAACAATACGGCTCGGCGGGATACCAAACATCGCCATGATTTCATCGCCGGAAACGGGGGGCTGGAAGTTCCTGATGTGGTCCTTCTGCTCGACCTCCGCCATTTTCTGTTCTACGAGGTCGAAGTTCCTGAGAAACCGGTTCACCTTTTCAGGGTTTTTCGAGGTTACATCGGCGCGGCAAAGGGTCATCAGAGCGTCAATGTCGTCGCCAGCGTCGAAAAGCAGGCGGCGTATCGCGGAGTCGGTCACCTCCTTTGCGAGGGGAATTGGACGTAAATGGAGGCGCACGAGCTTCTGCACCCGGGTCATGTTTTCGTTAAGCGGGAGTTTCAGCCGTCGGAAAATACCAGGAACCATACGGGCGCCTTTGTCTTCATGACCATGAAAAGTCCAGCCATGATCCTTGTCGTACCTCTTGGTTGCCGGCTTCGCGATATCATGGAGAATAGCGGCCCATCGCAGCCACAGGTCGTCAGAAACCTTTGCCACATTGTCGAGCACCTGCAGCGTATGAAAGAAGTTATCCTTATGTGCGTTGTTGCCTACATATTCCACGCCGTGCAATGCGACAAGCTCCGGAAAAAACTGCTTGAGCAATCCACTATGAAACAGCAATTTGAATCCATAGGAGGGTACTTTGCTTGCTATGATCTTGTTTAACTCATCCGTGATGCGCTCCTGCGAAACGATCTTCAGCCGCGATGCCTGCTGCACGATAGCCGCATAGGTATCGGGTTCGATATCGAAATTCAACTGCGCGGCGAATCGTATCGCACGCATCATTCGCAGCGGGTCATCGGAAAATGTAACAGCGGGATCCTGCGGTGTACGAATGATCTTTTTTTTGAGGTCGGTCATCCCATCATAGGGATCGATCAGTGCGCCGTAATTTTGCCGGTTCAACGATATCGCCATGCAATTGATGGTGAAGTCGCGCCGCTTCAGGTCGTCTTCCAGTGTACCATCTTCGACGACCGGCTTTCGGGAGTCGCGACTATAAGACTCTTTTCGCGCGCCAACAAACTCGATATCCAGATCTTCGTATCGAAACTGTGCCGTACCAAAATTGCTGAAGAAGTTGACCTTAATTCCAGAACCCAGTATTGCAGCCGTTTTCTTTGCCAGCGCAATACCGCTTCCCACACAGACGAAATCGATGTCCTTGGATGGCCGCCCAAGCACGATGTCACGCACATGCCCTCCGACAACATACGCATCCACGCCCGATGCTTCCGCCGCCTGTGCAACCGCGCGAAAGATCTCTCTATCCAGGTACGATGTAAAGTCCATCCGCCAAATTTATGAATAGAGAAATAAGGAAATATGGAAAAACAGAAATTCAGGAGAGATCGCCCCTCGACAGGCTCCTGCACCGCGAGCCGTATCGTCATAAGATTGGACGCCAGATCAACCTGAAGCCCGAAGCGGAGGCATGAGATGACAGAAACCTCAGTACATCAACACATCAGCACGCTTAGTCGACCTTGATGAACGTCGGGCAAGGAATGTATTTTTCCTTTTTCTTGGTCTTTTGAGCTTCGATCACGTTAAGTTTGTACTTGAGTGCCACTTCGTGTGCA
>QGUY01000052.1 GCA_003242315.1 Bacteroidota bacterium | reverse complement strand
AAGTGCTCGTTATCGAAGACAACCTGGAGCTCGCGCGGAACATGGAGTCGTTCCTCAGGCGAGAGGGTTACGTCTGCGAAACGACCCATGCATTGGATGAGGCGCGTGATAAGATCGTTTCGTTCAAGTACGACTGCGTAATCCTGGACCTGATGCTACCTGACGGCAACGGCCTGGAGCTTATCGAATTCATGAAAGACCAACGCATCGAGTCCGGCATTCTCATCGTCTCCGCAAAGAACGCTCTCGATGACCGTGTTCGGGGTCTTGATCTGGGTGCTGATGATTATCTCACCAAGCCGTTTCACCTTACTGAACTCAATGCACGCTTGCGCGCGATATTTCGCAGGCGCAATCTGAATGGCGAGCGAGCCATCTCAGTGAACGACCTTACCATCAATCCGGACACGATGGAGGCGATCATTGCAGGAACGCCACTCGATCTCACCCCGAAAGAATTTGAGCTGTTATTGTATTTCGTGATAAACAAGAACCGCGTGCTAACGCGGCAATCCATTGCCGAACACTTGTGGGGTGATTACATAGATCATCTGGCCAACGTAGACTTCGTCTATCAGCATGTGAAGAACCTTCGAAAGAAAATCGATCAGGCCAGTGGGAAGGATTATATCGAAACGGTATACGGACTCGGGTATAAATTCAACGCGTTGAAATGAAAATCATAACGCGACTTACATTGTATTACCTGGGCGTCACCCTCATCGTGCTGCTGGTAGGCGGCTTTATTGTTTATAACAATGTACAGGAGGAAGTAGATAAGGAAGAATCGCTGGAGCTAAAAGGATGGCTCGATAACACAGCCCGCCGCATTCAAAACGGCACGCCTCCGGAAAAACTTAACGTGGATCCTGTTCAGGTCAGGATTATTGACCCCTCGCGACCTGAGATTCCGTTCAGCGTCTACGACACAGTCGCCATGCACCGTCATCTCCAGCGGATGGAGCGTCACCTCAAGGCAAAAGCCTCCTATCACATCAACGGACAACACTATCTCATCAGTGCATATGACGTTGTTGTCGAAGCCGACGACATTGTAGACGCAATCACCAAATCGGCCGTCCGCATTATTGCATTGCTCCTCCTTTTTGTGACCATCTCCAGCATGCTCATATCGAGGCGGATCCTCCTACCCTTTCAAAATACACTCAAAGCGATTCGCAATTTCAATGTACGCAGGGAAGGCGGCATCAGGTTACCCTCTACCAGTACCCACGAATTCAAGCAACTGAATTCTTTTCTCGCAGACATGACGGCCAAGGCCCAGGCTGAATACAAGGCGCTGAAGGAATTTTCAGAGAACGCTTCTCACGAGATGCTAACCCCACTCGCCATCATTCGGGGTAAACTTGAACTCCTTGCTGAGACCGATAACAAAGATGAACAGGCGCGTCTCATTACGGCTGCCCATGACGCTGTAGAAAAGCTTTCGCGTATGGGCCAATCACTAGCGCTACTCACGAAACTCAGCAACCAGGAATTCGAAGCGACGGAGCCCATCAACATTACACAGAGTGTGGAAGACACACTCGGTACATTTGCCGATCTTATTGAGATGAAAGGCCTCCGCTTATCCACCAATATTGCCAAAAATGTAAATCTCAAATTTAATCCTGTGCTGGCGGACTTGTTGCTAACGAACCTGCTGAGCAATGCAATCCGTCACAACACAGAGCACGGTGCCATTGATGTAAAACTCTCGAATCCAAAATTGGTAATTCGAAATACCGGTCCGGCGCCTGATGGGCCGCTAGAAGAGATGTTCAAACGTTTTCGGAAAGGAAATCAGAGCAAGGATTCGATCGGATTGGGACTCGCCATCGTAAAGCAGATTTGTGATATCACCGGCGCTAAAGTTTCTTACACATTCGACGACCCGTGGCACACACTCTCCGTAGAGTTTACCGCCTGAAATGCCTTCAAAATCTCTTCAAATTGTAGTACTATCTTGCTCCCTTACGATGAATGGAGATGAAGCGATTTTTTTCTACGATTTTTTTAACTGTGGTATTTGCGCTGACTGCGCTGGGACAAGCAGACGATGAACACGTAATCAAAGGTACTGTCGTCGATGAAAACAATGAACCCGTACCCTTTGCCAATGCGGCCCTGTACAACCGCGCTGATTCGGCCCTCGTAACTGGAGCCGTCTCGACTGCCGAAGGAACATTCCGGATCCCTGTGGGACCAGGACAGTACTACCTGAAAATCACGTTTCTCTCATACGAGGAGAAGACCATTCCCCGGGTGGACGTTACTGCGGGAGATGTTGATCTGGGAACGATCACCCTGCGACCGGGTCAACGGCTCCTGGAAGAGGTAACGGTACAGAGCGAGCGTAGCTCCATGGAACTCTACCTCGACAAACGAATCTTCAACGTAGGAAAAGACCTTGCTAATATCAGTGGTAGTGCATCCGACATTCTCGACAATGTACCGTCCGTCACCGTGGATGTCGATGGAAATGTCAGTCTGCGCGGAAGTGAGAATGTCCGGATACTTATCAATGGAAAGCCCTCCGGACTTACGGGCATCAGCACTGCGGACGCACTACAGCAAATCCAGGCTAACCTCATTGAAAGCATTGAGGTGATCACAAACCCTTCCTCGCGCTATGATGCCGAAGGGGAAGTCGGGATCATAAACATCATCCTGAAGAAAGAGGTACGTCAAGGTGTTAATGGAGCCTTTACCCTGAACGCAGGGCATCCTGACAACTACGGTGGTTCTTTCATCCTGAATCTCAGAAGGGAAAAGTTTAACCTCTTCTCGAGCTATGGATTCCGCTACCGTTCCAGTCCCGGTACGGGCAATTCCTTCCAACAGTTCACACAACCCGACACGTCGTTTACGTACTTTCAGGAGAACACCAGGCGCCGCGGTGGCGTTTCGCACAACATCATGGCCGGCATCGACTACTACATTAATGAAAGTGCCATGCTCACCGGATCTGTTAATTACCGAAGATCAGATGGGTTGAATAAATCAACATACGTTTTCCGCGACTACGACGAGAATGAAACTCTGATTCGCACCGTAACGAGAAGAGAACGCGAAGAAGAACCTGAAGACAACGGCGAAGTGGCGCTGAGTTTTCGCAAAGACTACGGACCACGCAAAGACCATTATCTCACGGCTGATTTCAAGTGGATTGAAAATGTCGAAACCGAATACTCCACCTTTTTGGAGTACGATGATGCCTCAGATACGCAGATCGATCAGCGGGCGTCGAACACGGAGAACGAGCGAAATGTTCTCTTTCAGCTCGACTTCGTCAAACCGTTCGGCCAACGGGGAAAGATTGAAGCTGGCGCCAAGTCTACCCTCCGGGTCATCGACAATGATTTCCTCGTAGAACAGCTTACTGACGAATCAACGTGGGAGACTGTGGGTGAGTTTGACAATCGAATGGTCTACACGGAAAACATCCATGCCGCATATGCGATCTTTGGTAACGAGGTCAATCGCTTTTCGTACCAGCTCGGTCTTCGCGGGGAACTCACTGATGTTTCCGTTGAACTAAGTCGCGAAAACAAGACGACATATCAAAACTATTTTAACGTATTCCCCAGTTCACACCTGGCATACCGGATCACTGATAGCAAGACGGTGCAACTCAGCTACACCTATCGATTGAGCCGTCCGTGGTTCAGGAACCTTATGCCCTTCTCCAATTACAGCAACAACAGGACGCTGTACACTGGTAATCCAGACCTGAAACCGGAATACACGCACTCCATCGAGGGTGGCTACTTGTTCGACTGGGAATCGGGTTCCATTCTTTCGAGCGTTTATTACCGTCACCGTACCGGCGTTGTAAACCGCATCACGGTAGTCGACTCCATAGGATACAACCGTGTATTCCCCGTCAATCTCTCCACGCAAGATGCGGTAGGACTTGAATTCAACTTCAACTGGGAGCCTACATCGTGGTGGCGAATCAACAGCAATGCCAACTTCTACCGCGCTGTTACAAAGGGTCAGCATGAAGGTCAGATACTCGATGCAGACACGTATAGCTTAAGCACCCGCACAATGTCGCGTATAACCTTTCTGACTAAATACGATTTCCAAGCCAGCTGGAGGTATCGCGCTCCCAGGGAGACCACTCAGGGACGGATGCGTTCGAACTATGCGATAGATCTTGGATTGTCGCGCGATGTCCTGGCAAACAGGGGAACTGTGACGGTGAGTGTGCGCGACCTGTTCAACACGAACAAGTTCCGCGAGATTGTCGACAACGAAGATTTTTACTCCGAATCAGAGTCACAATGGCGTCCCCGGAGCGTAATGTTAACCTTCAATTACCGAATCAACCGGAAGAAGGACACTGAACGTGGTCAGCGCCAGGAAGGTGGAGAAGGAATGGACAACGGATTCGAGCAAGGTCAGGGTGGCGGCGACTTCTAACCGTCGTCAGACCGTTCGCTTTGCCGTGATTACGGCATCTTCACAGATATAGTTCGGAATGATTCCAGTTGACCGGATCAGGTATCCGGCATGTTCCGGAAGGGTATTCCCTGACAATACGAGAGCGGTATCAATCCCAAACTTGTTGCCACCCAGGATATCCGTTTTCAGGGTGTCTCCCACCATCAGAATCCTTTCCTTGCTTACTTGTCTCGTAGCGAGAATACGCTCGTAAGCAAACATAAACATCTGCGAGTCGGGCTTCCCAAACTTGATGAACTTCTTGCCGATGATCATTTCGATCATGTCGGACAGCCCGCCGATAGCCACGGCCACTTCATCTTCGGTGACCGGGTAGGCAAAGTCGGTGTTGGCGACGATGACAGGGATGTTTCTCTTCCGCAACAGGTTAATCAACTTGTTGATGTCACGCTTCCAGTCGAACCCCTCATCGTCCAGTAGAACGACAGCGGTAATCTCCTCTGCGTCATCGAGGTCAATTTGCCGTATCGAGACGATATCCAGTCCGAGAGTCTCAATGTAATGAGCCGATTTGGAGGTACCGAGGTACGTCACTGTCCCCTTCTTGACTTTGTACCGGAGGTACTCGCGGGCGAGCATCCCGGAAGAAATCACCTTATCTGCAGTAATCTCCTTGATGCCGAGGGTCTGGTATGATGCGGCAAGCTCTTCGGGACTGCGCGAGGCGTCGTTGGTCAGTACGTAGAAGTCGATTTGGTTTTCGAGCATGAACCGTATGGTCCCCTCGATTCCCGGTATCAGGCCGTTGTAATTCTTCAGGACGCCGTAGGCGTCAAAAAACACCACGTCGTACCGGGTGACGATGCTCTTAAAGTCCCTGGTCCTCATGCAGGTTACGTTTGTAATGCGGACGCGCTGCCAAATATATGGTTCGCGGCCTACAGCCCCAGCGCCCGGAGTATCTTTTCTGCATCGAAATGCTTGTCAAGGGATGGAAAATAGGTTTCATAGGCCTCTTTCTGCAGCCTGGTGGCGTACACCTGGTGGAAGAAATAGCGCCCAAACTTAATCACGTAGTTCAGAATGAAAAAACGGTATGCCTCCTTCAGGAAACGGATCTCGGGCTCAGTCAGCGGATAGACCTTATGATACTCCTGCAAGAACCAGATAAATCGCTCCTCCATAAGCGGGTCGATCAGGTAGCTGAATAGTGTCCTATCTCCGATCGTTGAACAAACGCGACTGAAAAAGTAGAAGTCCATCATGCGCGAGCTGATCCGGAACCAGTCGTAATCCCACCGTGAAAAGAAGCCAACATCCTTCGTCACGGAGAAATTCCCAATGTTCCAGTCGACAAAAACAGGCAACTTCACAAACCGACTGTACCCAAGCTTGTCGCAATTTTCAAAGAATATGTCGCACTGACGGCGGATGTCGTCAATATGCTGGCGGTGTTCGAACTGACCTTCTTCTGTACTGATGATTTCCAACAGATGATTGAGATCGATCCTCAACGTCTTCGAATAATGCGGAAGCAAGGGGTTGATCGACTTGCACGCCAGATGAAAGCGGGCGAGTTCTCCACCGAGCTTACGGATGTGAAATTCTTCCAGCTGCCTTGGGAGACGCTGGTCAATGCGTATAGGATTATAGAACACCACCCACGCATCCATAATGCCCTGTTTGTAAGGGAATGTGTACACCTCGTCTCCCTTCATGAGCGAACGGGCAAGGAAATTTTCGAATGGCGGCGGAAGGTTGTTTCCGAGAATGTTGATTATCGTATGGTCTTCCTTGAAGTGCTCAAACTTTCCGAAGAACGAACATTTCGCGATAACAAATCCGCCATCCTCAAACTTCACACGAAATACGTGATTCGTGGATACCATTGCGCTGATATCAACCACCGATCGTACCGTCCTCGACGGATCGTATCCTGCCCACGCATCACGAATGATGTCCGAAAAGTTGATGTAGCTGTACACTGTGTTGAAGTGTTGGAGTGTTGAAGTGTTGAAGTTGCTGTGCCTAAAGGGTTGTGGTTAGGTAGTAAGTTGTGTGCGTTCTTCCTGTTGAAAGTCAAGACTATTTTAGACGACCACTTCCCAGCCTGGTTCGTACTCCCGGCTCCATAATTTGGCGGCAGCGGGATTGTTCACGATGTGGCCGTTGGAAGGATCACAGTAGAGCGTCGTCCCGGATCGCCAGGCGATGTTGCCGAGCTGAGGAAGAAGAGTAGACTTGTGTCCTTCTTCAATAGGCGCCGTCAGTCGTTCGCGTCCCTGGACAGCTTTGACAAAGTTTGTAATGTGCATTCCGTCCAGCACTTCGCCCATTCCCATTGTATTGGTCTCATCCTTGATTTGAGAACTTGGCTTGCCTTCTTTGATAAGCTTACCTGTTCCCAGTTCGAAAATCTTGTATTCGTCGCCACCTGTCGTGAGCATCGTGCCTTTTTCGCCATAGAATACAACACCACGGCCGCTGCCCCATTCCTTGAAATCATTGCAGCTCCGGCCTTCCCACGTCATCGATGTGTTGTTCGGAAATTCGAGCGTGATGGTTTGGGTGTCTGGCGTTTCCCAGTCGTCATTGAACGCATATCTTCCCCCTGCGGAAACTACCTTTATCGGGAAATCCACCCGCATGCCCCATCGCATCAGGTCGATCTCGTGGGTGCCGTTATTCAGCGCCTCACCCGTTCCCCAATTCCAGAACCAGTGCCAGTTGTAGTGAATCAGGTTGTCTTTGTAAGGCCTGCGCGGTGCCGGACCTTGCCATAGCTCATAGTCGAGGTGCGACGGTACAGGCACAACCTGTCCCTTTCCTATCGACTGCCGGTTGTTCGCATACCAACCTCTTGCGAAATACACCTTGCCAATCACACCCTCATGTAGTGCCTGCATCCCCTCTGCTATCACGGGGAAGGATCGTCGTTGCGTGCCAAGCTGAACAAGCTTGTTGTATTTATTTGCTGCCTGAACCAGCATCTCTCCCTCGGCGGGACTATGCGAGGCGGGTTTCTCGAGATACACATGCTTGCCCGCTCGCACCGACATGATAGCGGCCGGTGCATGCCAATGGTCGGGGGCCGCGATCACGATGGCGTCCAGTTCCGGCATTTCAAGCATGCGGCGGATATCGTGAGTACCCTTCGGCTTTTTGTTGGTCACCTTCTGGACTTCTGCAATGGTCTTTTCTACTACCGTGCGATCGACATCACATATACACGCGACTTCAACGTCAGGATTCTTCGCAAACATGCGCGCAAGGGCCAGGCCCCTGCTGTTTGTTCCCATCACACCTACGATAACCTTGTTGTTGGGTGAGCCCCGGAAACTGAAAACATTGGGAGCGACGAACAGCCCTGCGCCTGCGAGAGCTGATTGCTTGATAAATGTCCGACGGGTATTTCTCATAGTCTGGCTTTTTTTCGTGATCAGCAACTTACAACTAATTTATAGTTACCCCAACCCCGACTTATCGTCGGGGCAAGTCCCCGACTAATCGTCGGGCGGGCCCCGACTGGGCCCAAGCGCTAGACACAGTTAATCGGCTTTCCGGCCTGGAACGCCGCGACGTTGTCCGCTGCCGCCTGCAACAGTCGCCTGCGCGCCGCTTGTGTTGCCCATGCCTGATGTGGCGTGATGATACAATTGGGTGCGTGAAGCAATGGATTATCTGCCGGGGGTGGTTCTGTAGAAAGCACATCGAGTCCAGCCCCCGCAATTGTGCGCTCATGTAGTGCGCGTGCAAGATCATTTTCGTTGACCAACCCCCCGCGACTCACATTGAGAAAAAACGCAGTTGGCTTCATCACCGCCAGAAGCTTACGGTTTACGAACTCCTTGTTATCCTTATTGAGAGAACAGTGGAGTGACACGACATCAGAGGTGCGAAAACATGTTTCCATGTCGGTAAACGTAACACCTTCCATCTTGTCCCTTTCCGGGTGCTTGTGAACAGCCTGGACCTTCATCCCCAAGGCAAGCGCGATAGCAGCGACCGCCCTGCCGATCTGTCCCAATCCCACGATACCCATGGTCAATCCGTGCAGTTCCACCATTGGCTTTTTCCAGTAGCAAAAGTCCGGTTGAGCAGTCCAGTCTCCGTTCCTTACGCTCTCCGCGTGAAGCCCGGTAGAGGAAGCGAGCTCGAACAGTAGGGCGAACGTATGCTGCGCCACGGAGTGCGTACCGTACGCAGGTACATTGGTGACCACAATACCCCGTTCCCGGGCAGCGTCCACATCAACGATGTTGTATCCGGTGGCCGTTACGCCGATGTAGCGAAGCGCCTTCGCAGTGGCAATAATGTCTCGGTTAAGGGGTACCTTGTTGGTAAGGACGATTTCGGCACCGGAAATACGCTCGGCCACCTCCTGGGGTGCCGTCCGTGGAAAAATGTGCGTGTCTCCCAACCTTTCCACGGGTTCCCAGCTCAGGTCGCCGGGATTCAAGGTATGTCCATCCAGGATAACAATTCTCATTACCGGGGCGTGTGCCCAAAAATAACCCGAGCAGCCCAAAAATTAGTGACCAGCCGTGTAGAAATGGAGGTCTCCGCTTGCCTTCCGGGTCAATACCCCCGAAATTTACGATAGAGGGATAACAGCGATGGGTAGTACAGGCACAGTCATTGAACCGGTCAAAGTCAAACCCGCGATCGACCTTGATACGCTGGTGGCGCTAAACCCCGCTTTGGCCAACGATTCCTACGTCTACGTCCATTGCAATTTCAGGAATCGATGGCGCGGGATGCTGATTAGAATTTGGAGTACTACGTACCTGATCGACCAGGCGACAGGCGCAAAGAGCCGTCTCGTGCATGCCGAAAATATCACCCTTGCCCCTGTTTGGACGATGGTGCCGGATAAGCGCGACTACTCCTTCCTGTTGATATTTGAAGCCTTGCCGCAGTCGTGCAAGGTCTTTGAACTCCTGGAAGATATACCGCAGGCAGGTGGATTTCACGTAGGCGCCATTTTACGTAATCCTTCGGACGTTTATCATGTAGACTTGACCTGAAAGACCCTCTGATGAGAATACTCCCCTTCCTTTTGTCTTGTCTGATGACTGCAGCGGTCGGGCAGACGGTCTCCGATGAACGTGTACAAAAGTTCCTGGACGAAAACCGGAACAGCTGGCATGACCTCAATGTGCCATATGAAGACGGTAAGGTTCTCTATGATCTGATCGTGAAGAACAACTACAAATCAGCGCTCGAAATCGGCACATCAACGGGTCACTCCACCATCTGGATTGCGTGGGCGTTGAGCAAGACGGGCGGAAAGCTGATTACGATCGAAATAGACGAACGTCGCCACAAGCAAGCGCTCGAAAATCTAAGGAAAGTGGGACTCTCTCACGTCGTTGACGCGCGACTTGCCGACGCTCACGTGCTGGTTAAGGAACTTCCCGGTCCTTTCGACTTTGTATTTTCAGATGCTGATAAGGGATGGTACATTCAGTACTTTAAGGATGTCGATCCCAAGCTGGTAATTGGAGGCTGCTTTACCGCGCACAACGTGCGCAACAATTATGGAGGTACAAAGGAGTTTGTCGACTACATTACTGCGCTGGACAACTACCAGACGACTATCGACAAAACCAGCCGGTCAGGAATTTCCATCAGCTACAAGAGGTCCAAGACCCAGATAAGAAACTAGTCTTCAGTCTTTCTTTCCACCGGCAGGTAAACGTCGGCCTGCCATTCATGTTCCCTGACGCCGAGGTTTGGATTATGATGAAAATGTTCAATGGGAAGTCCGGAGACTTTATATCCATTCTTCCGAGCGTAGTGAAGCAGCTCATACCATGCGCGGTCGGACGTAATGTAATTCCCGTGGTACTCAGCCTTAAGCGCATATTCTCCCCCCACTTCTTTGTATTCAATGTATTCGTTTTCCGGAAGAGACTCTTTCCTTACAATCGGAAAGCAAAAGTCGAATGTCAGCTGCCCTTCATTGTGTCCCCATTCTTTCACCCTGACGATAGGAAAGCCATCCGGCTCAAGATCGTAGGCAGAAACGAAAGTCGTCAGCAGCGGAAAATCGCGCATCATTCCCTCTGCTTTTGCGACTTGTTCCGTCTCAAGTGTAGTGCAGGCGCAGAATTTTCGCTTCAATTCAGCCACGCCAATCACCTTGACGCTAGTTATCTTGAGATGCTCTTTCAGGATATCATAGAACTCAGTCGCGATATCACGTGCGTCCGTTTCTATTGGTTGGGTAGTAAAGGGAATGAGGATCTTGTTTGAAAGCTCACGGCCAGGTTCTGTTATCTGAATTCTGACGTTTGTCGTTGTATCATCACGCAGTGTAAAGCGCCATCGAAAAATATATGCTCTGCCATCACGGGTGATTTTCTGGTCAAGGCCACTTAAAGAATCGACGTGCAGGACTTCAGCTTCCGAAAGCGAACGATCCCAAATCCGGATCGTTTCGATCAAGTCCCCAGGCAACGTATTTGCCTTGAACGTAACCTCGAACTCGAACGGACGGACAAACAGGTAATACACGATGGCAATCGCGCAAATGCTCAGTATCACCCATAAACCTTTTTTCATCCCTACTTTAGCAATTCGTATATCTGAGCTTTACCGTTGTTGACCGTGACAAGCAAATAATCTCTGTCTTTGAAGCGAAGAATATTGAGATGCCGCACAGAACGGTTGACAAGGTCCAGGCCGGCGTCGAGTCCGCTAATTATCTGATCTTCGCTTTTGACGATGGATCCTGTAAAGGATCCGAATCGGCCGTGAAAAGGTTGAACGCCGAAATAGTTGCCCGCCAGCAATACCTCTTCCCTTCCATCAGAATCAAAATCATACCGCGCCTGCGCCATGATTGGCGATATCTGAAGGTCCATCGGGAACGCTACAAATTCAAACCGTCCGTCGACATTCTTCAGATAACCTGAAGCCAACTGGGCCACTTCATAAACGACCGCATCGTTCAACAGCGCGGCGTCAAATACGTCGTCAATGCTTTTCCCTGCGAAATCCTTGTAACTGGTGTACTTCTTTCTCAACCCATTAATTTGGCTGGCGAGCATATCAAAGCTGTCAAGCGGATAGTATTTGCCGTTCTTGGCAACGGCAATTACGGTCTCCTTTTGCCCGTTCGCGTCAAAATCGTTGTAATACATTCTCATCGGATATCGTTCTGACGCGATGAATCTTGAGTTCAGTCCCCAGTTGCCGAGAATGTAATCCGTATCGCCGTCTCCGTCGATATCGAATGCCATTACCGATTGCCAAAGTCCGGTCAGATCACCATCCACAACATTGACGCGTTCAAATACTCCCTTCTTGTTTTTCAGAAAAATGGGCTTCATCCACTCCCCTACGACAACGAGGTCAGCTTGCCCGTCTTTATCATAGTCGTCCCAAATCGCGTCAGTAACCATTCCAAGTTCAGCAAATAAATCGATTTGCACAGGTTCGAAGACTCCGCCATTGTTGACGAGCAGACACGACTTCGGCTTGGCACCGAAGTTACTCGATACGGATTGATTCCCGATAAACAAATCAACATCGCCATCCCCGTCAAAGTCAAATGGCCTGACACATGACGCATTCTCGTAATAATCGGGTAACCTGATCAAGGTGTATCCATCGTTGTCCGAGGCGTAGTAACAATCCAGGAGTGGCGCCGAGCGTCCATAGAAATCAGCTCCTCCAGTGGCAACAAAAAGATCAGCCTGGTTGTCGCCGTTGAAATCGGCAATCACAGCCTCAATTTCCTCGTTGATCGAGTCATTTTGAATCTCTGGAATATACACCTTTGAAAATCCTTCGCCGGACTGCAAAAAAATCTGACTTGGGATGTACTTCGAGCCGCCGAAGTACACGTCCTGCAAACCATCGTTGTTAATATCCCCGATAGCCGTGGCGGGTCCTCGGTCTGCCTGACTGTACGGCAACAGCTTCAGTCTGTCAAAATCCGAATAGGCATCCTCACGATGCGTGAAATCCAATCCAATCGTCTGCGGTTCGACCTGTCGGAAGAGCGGCCTGGGTCGTACGTCTTTTTTCACTGCACCGCGCTGCGCCTTGTCCGGTGAAAGCACCAGAGTCTGATTCGTCTTCACATCGTAGTGCTTTTGAACCCTGCCATCCGGCCATACCACGACGATAGAATCGACCACGCCAACTTCGCCATACCCAAAGTGGATGATCGGTTCGGAAGAAGCCTGAAACCCTCGTGCCGTGAACATCTCCCGTAGCTGCAAGTTCCCGTCATGATAGGCGTAGACACGCGTGCCTATGCCGTACACGTTGGGGGCATCGTGCTTCAGTTGGATTTTCAGGTAGTTCGACCTTCCGTTTGTTTGATTTATGTAGATCGCGGGCTTGTCATCGACGTTGTTAACCACGATATCGAGATCTCCATCGTTGTCCAGGTCGCCAAAAGCGGCAGCGGTAGAGCACGTGCTCTCCTGCGGTAGCCATATCGCCGATCGATCTTCAAATGCATACCCGCCGGTGCCCTTGAACACATAGTTTTGCGCCTTACCTGACGGCATCATCGACAAGGCCTTCTCATCAACAAGTTTGGTCGTCTCCATCGTGTTGACGATCTGTTCGCTGGAGACGAACTTTATGTAATCAAGGTCATTGGGCCGTCGTGGGATACCGTTCGAAACAAAGAGGTCATAGTTTCCGTCCTGGTCAAAATCCGAGAAAAGAGCACTCCAACTCCAGTCCGTCGCGGCAATCCCGCTCATCAGGGCGGTCTCGGCAAATTTTCCGTTGCCCAGGTTGAATTGCATCATGTTACGCGGGTACTGGTAGTGATAGCCGTACTTCTCGGTACGCATCCTGAGAAGCGTATGGCTCTCTTCATCCACCGAACGCTTTAACACCACCTCATCCTCGGGAAGCATATCCAGACTCATGAGGTCAGGAAAACCATCGTGATTTACATCCGCTGCGTCAACGCCCATCGTAAATTTGCTCATGGACGTGAACGACTCCTTCCCGATCTCAGCGAAAGTACCATCACCGCGGTTGAGATAATAGTAATCGTCTTCATGGAAGTCATTACCGACATAGATATCCGGATAGCCGTCGGCATTGAAATCCGCAATAGTTAAACCTAATCCGTAACTGTTTATGCCTCCGTAAATGTTTGCTTCTTCGCTTACGTCGACAAACTTCGATCCGTCGTTGCGCAAAAGCTTTCCTCCTGATTCATACGTCCTTGTATTTCTAAGATCGGCGTGGCCGAAAGACCCGGAAGTATGCACAGCGTGACTTAGCAGGAAAATATCAAGGTCGCCATCCAGGTCGTAATCAAGAAAAGCTGCCGCAGAGCTGTACGATTCGTAATCCAGGCCGTATTCTGCAGATCGTTCCGTGAACGTGTTGTCTCCATTGTTGATGTACAGTTCATTGTGACCCGCGAGATTCTTGAGACCTACCACCGCACAGACGTAGATGTCCAGTAACCCATCACCGTTAACATCACCCATAGCTGCCCCGGTGTTCCAGGTGCTATTTCCGGCAACTCCTGCTGTCTCGGTTATGTCTTCAAACTGAAGATTTCCCTTGTTCAAATACAGCCTATTCTTAACCTGGTTTCCAGTGAAAAAGATGTCAGGCAAACCATCGCCATTGATATCACCAATGGCTACACCCCCTCCATTGTAATAGTAGATGTAGTCGATAATGTTAAGGTCTTCGGTAGGCTTGAGCGTGTTTTCAAAATCGATGCCTGCAGATGTGTTATCGAGTTTGTCGAAAAGGCGCTGATCTTTTTTGCAAGCAGACACCAATACTACCATGACCGTCGCCATTATCCATCCACGCCAGTAAGGCTTTCTCATCACGTTGATCGACGATATCATTTGTTGTACCTGTAGACCCTGGGTTCGTGGCTGTTTATCGCGGCAATTATGTACCTACCACCCTTCTTGTCGCTGAACGTTTCCAGGTGTCTGATCTCTTCGCGAATGAAGAAACCTGTATCCGTAAAGTTCTTCCATTCGAATTCCACCCCGCCCTTACCCAGCAATACGTGACCAAAGCTGGCGTCCTGCCGCGAGAACTGCGGCTTAAGTTCATAGTCGTTGCCGCCCATCACGAGATCGATATTGCCGTCACCATCGACGTCCGTACATACGATGGCCGACACCAGCGACCATTGCGTGCGCATGGGCAAGGGAACAATCGAAAACTTCCCATTGCCTTCGTTGACGGCTACGATTGTCTCAGTCATGTCGACGGTACGCACCAGCGAATTATTCACAACCTGCGGCGTGAAAAGTTCCTGGACTGTACGTGTGGAGTAATCAGAAGCCTTAAGGTTTTGTTTCTTAAGTCCAGGCATCTGGGCTGTGATCTCCCTTCGCATGTGGATCGGGTAATCACCGTTGCCCTCATGGACTGTGGTGATTTGCTCTATGGTTCCGTTTTCATCAAAGTCATTGACCCATAGCTTCACAGGTTTTGCTTTCGTTCCGGGGTAAGGAATATTCTTTCCTGCGTTCCCCAGGACCAGATCCTGATCTCCATCCCCATCGAGGTCGGCATAGGCGACGGATTTCCACCAACCGTTCAGGGAGTCAAGCGTTGTGCTCAGCTTGCTTAACCTCCGTCCCGAATTCATTAGAATCATCGGAGGGCCCCAATCCGAGACTGTTACCAGGTCTTTCTTGCCATCACCGTCAATATCCACCCATTTTGCATCCGTGATCATTCCGGCGTTTCTCAGATCGTATGCATATCGCTCGGTGCCATCGGTAAAATTCCCTTTCCCGTCGTTCACCAGCAGGAGATGCTGGGGGTTCACACCATAGACTCCGGGTACACTCCTGGAACCGACAAAAAGGTCGATGTCACCATCTCCGTCAAAGTCATACGGTTCAATAACGGAAATATTTGCATAGCTTGAGGGCAGTTGTGCAGCAGACCTCGTGAAATTCCCCTTGCCATCATTGAGGTACAATCGGACTATGTAGCCACCTTTATCGAGTGCGTTGTTTCCGCCGGTACCCACGACAAGGTCGAGGTCGCCATCCCCGTCAGCATCAAAAAAGGCCGCTGCTGTGTCTTCAAAGTCTGCATCGCGAATGAAAGACTCATTCTTTTGGGCGCTTAAGACGCCATCACCTTTATGCAGATAAAGGTTGCCCGGTTGCCCCTTCGCTCCTCCGACAAACACATCCTCGTTGCCGTCATTATTCACGTCCGCAACAGCCAGGGCGGGTCCTTCACGTGATATCTGTCTCCAGAGCAAACCTTCCTGGTCGAAGTCGTCGAAAAGGTCCTCCTCGTGCTTTTGCAGTTTATTCGTCTTGATCTCGTCGAAAAGCGTTTGGCGCTTTGGCTGAGGTGATGGTTTCCATACGCCGGTTGCATCCTCCTGCGACAGCAAGAGTCGCTGATTGACGTCAACGTTCTCCAGTTTGGTCACCCTGTTATCCGGCCAAATCACAACAACGGAATCGACCTTCTGATGATTACCTAGTCCGAACGTCATCACGTAGTCGACGGACGACTGAAAACCTCGCGATGGTTGCTGTTCCTGGACGATCATTGTCTCGCCCATGTATACCTTAACCAATGCTCCTATGGCGAATGTGTTTGCAGCCGCTCCCTTGAGTTGGAACTGCAGATAAGCATTATTAGTCAACTCTCTGCTTTCGTTGCGGTAGATGGACGCCTCCATGTTCACATTGTTGATGACGAGGTCCAGGTCTCCGTCGTTGTCGAGATCGGCGTAAGCACAGCCATTGGAAAATGTGGGAGTGGCAAGCCCCCAGGCTTCCGCCATGTTGTCGAAAGTGAGGTCGCCTTTATTCCTGAAGGCATAATTGGGAAGTGGTGTTGCCTTCATTTTGTTGATGATTGGGATTACCTCATCCTTGTTTCCTGTAAGCACCATGGTACGGATAACCTCGTCGGCGAGGAAATCGACAAAGTCAATTTCGGTGAGGTCGCGGATAATGCCGTTTGTGACAAAAATGTCTTTGTACCCGTCATTATCCATATCGAATATGAGCGTAGCCCAGCTCCAATCCGTTCGGGCCACACCGCTATAGTAGGCGATTTCGGAGAACGTGTTGTTGCCGTTGTTGATCTGCAGGGTGTTCTGTATGTATTGCTGATAGAAGTCGCGACTCTGCTTGAGCTTGAAGACATCGTAGTTGTCGAATTCCATTACCGCCTTTGTGCGTTGATCGGTCTCGGGCAACATGTCCGTGACAAAGATATCGCAGAGTCCATCGTTGTTGATGTCGGCAATGTCCACGCCCATGGCTGAGAGGCACATGTGAGACGTCCAGTCTTTGATTTCCTCCTTGAACGTCCCATCCTTCTGATTGATGTAGAGGTAGTCACGTTCGTAAAAGTCGTTGCTCACGTAGATATCGGGCCATGTATCGCCGTTGATATCACACGCCAGCACACCCAGTCCAAAGGCGATCAGGCTACGGTAGATTCCCGCTTCCTCGCTGACATCGACAAACTTGCCGTTGTCGTTCCTGAGCAGCAGGTGTCCTATGCCCCGGAACTGTTTGGGTACGCTTTCCCAGTCACTCGCCTTCTTCTCTCTATCGGCGGCATATCCAAGACTGCTAACGGGTACATTGCTGTTGTTGAGAAGATAAGCGTCGAGATCTCCATCCTTGTCGTAATCGAAGAATGCTGCATGCGTAGAGAATCCGCTTTCCGCGAGGTTGTATTCGCGTGCTCTTTCAGTAAATGTCAGGTCGCCGTTATTGATGTAGAGGTCGTTGTCGTGATTGTTCCCCTCCATGTTGCCCGCGTTGCTGACGTAAATATCCAGGAAGCCATCGCCGTTTACGTCCACCATCATCACACCTGTAACCCAGGGTTTAGTCCCACCGACGCCGGCTTTGTCTGTAATGTCCTCGAACACGAAATTACCCTTGTTGAGATACAGCCGATTCTTCCTCATGTTGGCGGTGAAGTAGATGTCGGGCAGCCCATCGTTATTGATGTCCCCTATCGCCACACCTCCACCGTTATAGAAATTTCGGTATCTGAAGATGTTGAAGTCGGCCTGGTCTTCAACTTCGTTGACGAAATCAATGCCTGTTTGTTCAGCGGAGAGCTTTGTAAACAGAGTTGGTTGAGTCTTTTCGGATGTTTTTGGAGACTGATTGCAGGAAAATCCAAAGATCAAGAACGCAATTGACACAAATCCTCGCTTCATCTCTATCGATCGTAAACCCTTAAGGAACATCAGCAAAAAATCGGGGGCTATTTCCGAGTCCGCAATCTCGGCATTACTCCACCCGATGACAATAATTTCGCGGAAATTATGGCTTGGCAATCATAGTGGGTCAGTTGCAAACT
>QGUY01000322.1 GCA_003242315.1 Bacteroidota bacterium | reverse complement strand
CACATAGAGATCTCGAATGCTTCTCAAGATTTTCCGAGTAACGGAAGAGTGTACAACCTTTCTCCACCCGCATCAGCAATGGCATTTCTAATGGCGGGCGCGATCCCGTAGATCGGGGCTTCGCCGGCGCCTGCGGATGGAAGGTCTTTGCGATCAACCAGTACGATGTCCAGTTGCGGCATGTCGGCAAAGCGCGGCACGCGATAGCGGGAGAACATCGGGTTGAGAATTTTGCCATCCCTGAAGTCTATCCATTCGTAAAGTGCACCGCCAAGTCCCTGAACAACGCACCCCAGAACCTGGTTCTCCAGGTGCACCGGATTGATAATCGCGCCGCATTCAAAGGCGGTGACGGCACGCTTAACGGTGACTCTGCCGTCATCGTTGACAAAGACCTCGGCCATTGTGGCGACGTAGCCACCCTTCTCGATACCGCATCCAATACCATGGCCCTGACCTTTTGCTTTTCCTCTCTTCGACCATCCATAGGCTTCCGCACAAGCACTGAGCACGTTTCTCAGGCGTTCGTTGCTGAGATTCTTCATGCGGAATTCAAGTGGATCGATGCCGAGGTCGCTTGCCAGGTCATCCATGGCCGATTCGCGAGCAAAAATATTCGCCGTGCCAGCCAACCCCCGATAGGATCCTTGTCTTAACGGTGAGTCTACTGGATGAAACTGGATCAGTTTCAGATCAACATCATATTGTGTTTGGATCGCTGACCCTCCCGAGTTATAGTTGTGAAATTCCCAGGCGGTAAGCTTACCCGAGGCGTCCGCCCCGGCCCTGACTTTTATTACGCCGGCAGGACGAAAGTAAGCCCAGGTAAATTCTTCTTCTCTTGTCCATACTACCTTCACGGGACGCTTTGCTTCACGCGCCAAACGCGCTGCTTCAAGTGCCGCATCGCCGGTGTGTTTACCACCGTATCCTGAACCGGTATCGGGCATGATCACCCGGACATTCTCCTTCGGAATTCTAAACGCATCCGATAACTCTTCCTGGACACCAAAGGGTCGCTGCGTGCCGGTCCATACCGTCACCTTATCCCCTTCCCATTTCGCCAGCGCCGCCCTCGGTTCGAGCGGTGCGTGCGCGATGTAGTCGATGTAATAAGTCCTCTCTGTTTTGACCTTCGCGCGCGTCAATCCTTCTGCAATGTCGCCACCACCGTCGTTGCCGCGTGGTGGCTTGGCGTTCTTCACGAGGTAGTCGAAGATTTCGGCGTGAGAAGGCTGAGGTTTTTCGCCCCACTGCGCCTCTACCACGGTAAGCGCGCGCTCCGCGGTGATCGGATCCGGAGCGCAAACGCCGACAAAGTTCCCGTCATGAACAGCGACCACACCGGATATGGCACGAGCACGCGAAAGGTCAACTTGATTGAGGGTGGCGCCGAAGGATGGTGGTCGCAGAACCTTGCCGTACATCATGTCCGGCAACTTCATATCCGACACGTATTGATGCTTGCCTGTGACAAAACCCGCAGCGTTGACCTTAGGCACAGACGTGCCGCATATCCGCCATTCCGATTGTGGCTTTACAGCGACGGATTCGTCGATGGGCTCTATCAACTTCTCTCCTTTCGCGATCTCGGAGAAGGTAAGTGAAGTCTTACCTTTCTCAGTATGTACTCTACCGTTGGATACCTTCAACTGGCTAAGGTCCACATTCAGTTTTCTTGCGGCCATCTTTCGCAGCAATTCACGCGCGGACGCTGCGGCTTTGCGCAGTTGGGGTCCCATGTACGGGATCGATCTGCTGCCAAACGTGCCCATGTCGTAAGGAGTAAGGGCAGTATCGCCCATTACCATCTCAATGGATTCAATTGGAACGGACAATTCCTCCGCGACAATCTGGGCGAGCGACGTGCGGATGTTCTGTCCTACTTCTACTTTACCCGTGTATACCGTTATCTTATTGTTTTCACCAATGTGGATCCATGCGTGAATGCTGTTGTCGTTCGTCGTGGCAACGTCGACACCCTCGTCCGCCAATGCGTAACCCGCGACGAATGTCACAGCAATCCCTCCGCCCAGGTAGCGAAAGAATTGTCTCCGGTTCATGGAAAACCGGTGCAGCGATGGCCCCTGGAGTTCGTATTGTTCCGCTGCAATCATAGTCAGGTTGTTTTGACGGACCGAATAGCGCGAACAATTCGGGGATAGGTTCCGCAGCGGCAGATATTGCCGTTCATGAAGTTCCTGATCTGTTCCTCCGATGGATCAGAGTACCGTTCCAGCAAAACAACAGCCGTCATGACCATCCCCGGTGCGCAATACGCACACTGGAAGGCGTCGTTGTCGACAAAAGCCCGTTGAACAGGATGCAGTTTGCCGTCACTCGCGAGCCCTTCGATGGTCGTGATGCGTTTGTGCATGAGACTTGAGATCGGCGTGATGCATGAACGCGTGGGTTGGCCGTCAACAAGCACTGTACAAGCGCCGCACGCCCCCTCTCCACATCCATATTTCGACCCCGTCAGATCGAGGTAATCGCGCAGCACGGTGAGCAAACTCACCGTAGGCTCAACATCCACAGAATACGTCTTGTTGTTGATGTTCAGCTCCATGTTAGCTGCTGTTTTAGACGCATGTCAAAGCTAACGAATTGTGCAGGGCAGCACAAGTTGTAGAGACGCGCGACCTGTGCGTCTATCCTTCGGACAACCTGTGGAATCCATTCCTCACTTTGAACGTCTCATCCCGTCAGAATATGCCCTCATCAAATGGTCAGATTTTTGTGAAAATTATCTTCAAAAAACCTTCAATTAGCCGGAATCGGCAAAAAAGCCCGTTTTCGCAAAGAATTGAAAGGCAAGTCTTGGCAAAAAATGATACTTTTCCTGCCCGCGAAGACGACAGGTCGCGGCAAAATGTATCCATGAGCAAAGTATTGTTAACACTGTGGATGACTGTTGCCTTTCTCTCGTTTGCCAGGGCGCAGGAGGAAGCGCGTCAACAGTATTTGCGTGAGCAGGCTATGCTGAAACGCATGATGCTGGAACGTGAGCTCGACTCCGGCGTGTATTATATGGATCAGGGTGAGCACAAGAAAGCCGATGCGAAGTTTCGATATGTGCTTGCCAACATTCAGGGAGTGCCATCCGATTTGGCCTTTCACTTCGGAAAGAACTCATACTTTCTGGGGCAGTACGCACAAAGTGTCGACTGGCTCAACAAATACATTCAGCTGAAGGGCACAACCGGACAGTATTCGACCGAAGCCGTACAGTGGTTGAAGAAAGCGGAAGAAGGTGTGTTGCGCGCGAGAGCCGAAGAAGCGAAGGATCGGCCTCAGCGCGTGATGTCCTCAGAGTATGACATTGACTGTGGGCCAACGGGCAAGGTTATTTGTCCGGTTTGTTATGGCGACCACGTAATCATAAAAAAGGGCGCATTTGGTGATCAGTATCAAACCTGCCCCTATTGTAACGAACATGGTATTCTAACGTGCGAGGAGTATAACCAACTAATTCGTGGAGCGTTGAAACCCAAATTTTAGCTATTTTTGCGGGTTTCCTAAGCCCTGCAAACGGGATTAAATTCAGTCTACGGTGTTATGGCGCTACATAATCGCATAAACAACCGCATTTTGAAGCAAAAACTACATACAACGCCCCAGGATCGCTCTACGCTATCGTTTTACAAGTATGCCCATGTTGACGATCCGGCGTACTGGAGAGATCAGCTCTATATCGGCCTGTCGGCCCTGGAGACGCTGGGTCGGATATATATCGCCACCGAGGGCGTAAACGCGCAGGTGAGTGTTCCGCGCAGCCGTGTGGACGAGTTTCGGAAGTATATCGACAGCATCCCCTTTCTCACGGGCGTGAGACTCAACTTTGCTGTTGAAGATAATGGCCGATCGTTCTTCAAACTGAAGATCGTTGTGAAGAAGAAAATCCTGGCCGACGGTCTTGACGACTCGACATTTGATGTAACTCAAACGGGACCGCACGTGGATGCGCGTGAATTCAACCGACTCGCCGACGACCCCAACACGATCATCGTCGACATGCGCAACC
>QGUY01000321.1 GCA_003242315.1 Bacteroidota bacterium | reverse complement strand
TGTTTGCTTCGCAACAACAAGTTACTAAAAAGCCCATTTAACGCTTCGTTAATGGGCTTTTTTTAATTGGGATCATCTGGACTTTTTGGACAGCCCCTGGGTTCTTCGCTCTCACACTATCGCGGTAAAGCGGCCTGTGGCCTGCTTTTCGGCATATTCACATTGCCGGTCTCCCGCCGCACGCCCCTTAATCCCCTAAAGGGGTCCAGCGCGCGTGGTAATGGTACTTCCAACTGGTCAGTCGTACCGTTGTCCGTTTCCAGATGAGACGCGCAAGTTGCGCGTCTCTACTATATTCCACGGATCGACGGTACTTCTTACCTCTCTTCACACCGCAAGCGGCCTGTGGCCTGCTTTAGGGCGCACTCACACTGCCGGTCCCTCATCTTCCTCCCGATCCACTATCCTGCATTGCGCGCCAGGACAAGGTGTACCGCGGTCTGAGATTTCGTGTGGCGCGCGGTTAACTTCACCGCTCGATCCCTAGGCGAGACCGGAGGTCGAAGCCCCGGGCTACAAACATGTCGCCCCAAGCGGGGCTCGTTTGCAGACACAGAAACCACTGCACCTGCCCCCGATAAGCTATCGGGGTGCGTCTGCATCTGACCAAAGCTCCCTATCCACCAGGTGCTCCAAATCCTCGCCCGGCGTCGTCGATGACCAACACCCAATCCTTCCCTTCTTTTGGAGGCGTGAACGTCTTGGTTCCTTTTCCTTTCACGCTTCCCGCGGAAGATGCTTTGCCATCACGCGGATTAAACCACCACACATTCTTCGTGTCGCCAGTGATTGCACCGAGGTCGACTCGAACAGGTTTGTTCTGCGGGAGGTATATCATCGCATAGCTTCCGTTCTCATCGCGCGTCGCGGCGATGTATTCGGCGTTGTTGGAGGCGAAACGCGATTTGATCAAACTCTGATCACCAATGCGCGAAAAGTAAGGACGTGATAGCATCAGGTTTTTCAGGTGCTGCATCTGTCCGGCAGCTTCGGCTTTAATCGCCTTCTGCCAGGGTATGATCGTGTCGCCAACGTTGATGGGTTTGTACAAGTCTTCATTCAGGAACTGCCATACGTGGTGATGGCCGTATGTAACACCGCATCCTCCGGCAAAGACGGTCCGATATGTGCGCGCGCGTACGTCATAGGCGAAAAAGTAGCCCCGGTCCTTACGCGTCCATTTTCCGTCCCACGGATTTACAGGGTGATCTTCATAGCATGGCTCCATGTCAAGGGTCGGCTTCTGCGGCGACTTATTAAGGTCTTCGGTTATCCAGTTCCAGGCATCAACCTCACGCGAACCATGACCGGATTGAAATGCATTCAGGTCCAGCCACTCATCGTTGTGTAGAAAAGTGCTTGATCGTACCGTTCCTCCGGATGGATGGTACGTGATGAGAGCATCCCTACCAAGAACACTTTCAATGCCACGTGCCATTGCACGCCACACGGCGCGGTCGTCGTATTCTTTTCCCTCTCCTCCGCGTTCCTTATACACTGGGGGTCGGTCACCGCCAAGTATCCATATTATGTTCCACTGATCTTTATATCGCGTAGCAAGAGCGCGGGCATAAGCTTCAGCATTGACTTCGTTAAAGATAATAGGACCCTCTCCCCACAGGTGAGCAACCTTGTCGCCCCAAGTTGGCAACAAACCGATGTACATGTTCTTCTCCGCTGCCTTTTGAATCGCAAAGTCGACATGATCCCAATAATCATACTCATAAGCGTTATTCGGATCGTTGCCCGGTGTGATCAACAACTGCGTAGGGTCTTCGTTATTCAATGGCCAGTCACCATAGCGATTGGGTTCGCGTATGCCATTTTCTTCCGCAAGGGCAACCGCCTGGAGTACGTTGAAACCCTGCTCATGCCTTGTGGCAATAAGTAATTCGATCTCCTCGCGCGTCAGTCGGTGAAACAATTCCCAGTCTGTGTCGCCCAACCAAAAGAAGGGCTTTCCATCTTTGGTCTGTAGAAATCGTCCATTGTCGGATACACGAATTTGGGCGATCGCGGCTGTGGCCAGGAGGACCAGCATCGCAGTTGTAAAAAATCTTCCCATGCGGCTAAGATTGGATTTAGGTTTGTCTCGCGACAAGATAATAATTACCGGCCAGTGATCATTTCATCTGAATTCTGCTTCGATCCAAGGTCGTCCTGTTGCGCGCCAATACAGGGAGTACCCCGAACATAGGTTCCCTGTTGCGCGCCAATAAGAGGAGCCGTCTCGGTCCCGAGGCTGCGACCTTCGGTCTTGCCCCGGGCTACCAACAGATCGCCCCTAGCGGGGCTATTCCTCGCTCTCACACTCACTCTCGCACTGTATTCGGTGCCTTAGCCTGTCGAAGGCGCGCCATTCACTCAATAACCAATAATGAATTTGTTTTGCGTTAATTAGTGTTTTAAGGGATTGATGAACACGCTATTTTCAGAAAAGGCCCCGCTGGCAGAGCGCATGCGGCCGCGGCGACTCGACGACCTTATCGGGCAGGAACACCTGGTGGGCTCGGAAGGCGTCATCCGAAAGGCCATTCGCGCTGGCAACGTCCCCTCCATGATTCTGTGGGGACCGCCCGGAGTGGGTAAGACCACCATCGCCAATATCATCGCCCACGAAGTAAAGAGAAGTTTTTACACGCTGAGTGCAATCAGCTCGGGTGTCAAGGAGGTTCGCGAGGTCATCGACAAGGCCCGTCGCTCATCGCGCGCGATCCTTTTTATCGATGAAATTCACCGGTTCAACAAGGCACAGCAAGATGCACTTCTCGGCGCCGTGGAAAAGGGAACGATCATTCTGATTGGCGCGACAACGGAAAACCCATCTTTCGAAGTCAATTCTGCATTGCTCTCCCGGTGCCAGGTCTACACCCTCGAACCTCTTTCCGAGGAAAACCTGCTGGAGCTCGTCAACGCTGCCCTCACCCGTGATGAGGTACTTTCCAAACGCGACATCACGCTGCGCGAACACAAAGCTCTTTTGAACCTTTCAGGCGGCGATGCGCGGAAACTGCTCAACCTCATTGAACTGATTGCCGAGACGTTTCCGGAGGGTCCAATTGAAATAACAGACGCTCTGGTCATGGACGTGGCACAAAAGAGAATAGCCATCTATGACAAGAGCGGGGAACAGCATTACGACATCATCAGCGCGTTCATCAAATCGATCCGCGGAAGCGATCCCAATGCGGCTGTGTACTACCTCGCTCGCATGGTGGAAGGTGGGGAAGATGTGAAATTCATTGCACGCAGGATGGTGATCCTGGCATCGGAAGACGTCGGCAATGCAAACCCCACCGCCCTGGTAATTGCCACAAACACATTCCAGGCGGTAAACCTGATCGGATACCCCGAGGCACGGATCATACTCGCCCAATGCGCGATATATCTGGCCGCCTCACCAAAAAGCAATGCAAGCTATATGGCCATCGAAGGGGCATTGAGAACCGTCCGTGAAACGGGCGACCTTCCCGTGCCATTGGCATTACGAAACGCGCCGACCAAATTGATGAAGGACCTGGGTTATGGCTCGAATTACCGCTATGCTCACGACTATGAGGGTAATTTTACGGATATGGAATACCTGCCTGACCAATTGTCCGGAACAAAATTTTACGAGCCGGGCAACAATCCCCGCGAAGAGGAGTTGAGAAGGTATCTGCAGGCGTTGTGGAAAGAAAAGTACGGGTACTAAATCGGTCCCGATACCACTGGCAGAGTATCGCATGGCAAATGCCTGCGGATAGCTGATATTTGTATAAACGGCCCGGTTTTCTGAGGACCAAGGATGGAACACCAACGCGTAATATTTGAATCGTCTCCCGCGTACATACTCGTGTGCGTGGCGGTAGGTGTGGGCTACGCCCTGCTGCTGTACCGGACCAGCCATCCGTGGCCTGTCACAATCAACCGCGTGCTCTTTGGGTTGCGGGCTGTGCTTGCATTTCTCCTGGCCTTCCTGCTGCTTGGACCCATCGTTCGGCAGATTACGAATTTCACTGAAAAGCCGCTCTTCGGAATAGTGCGCGACAATT
>QGUY01000051.1 GCA_003242315.1 Bacteroidota bacterium | reverse complement strand
CACCTGTTTGTGGAAAGGGTGGCTTTCTCGAAACGTGGTGCCGTCCGCGGTATTGGGGAAAGTGACTTCCTCTTCATGATAGGGATAGGGGGGAGTTGGATCCTGAGGTCGTACTACAGTTGGCCTGCTGATGGGATTCCTCGTGAGATTCAAACCAAAGGATTGTCCTCCCTGACGAAACGTTCCCCGTATGACACTATCACCCTGAAGGATCCCGAGGTATTCGATCGCCAGGTTGCTTACTGTAAGGGTTAGTGTTTGATTTTCGAAACGCGTAGATGTTATGGGAATGCCATAGGCACTTTGGTCCGGGCTATCCATCGTAGCCGAGTAAGTATCACCATCCTTACTTATATGGAAGACTAGCCTGAGGGGAGAACCAGGAATGTTAAGCAGGCCATGCCAATCGCCGGTGACCTGCGACACGGCCTGGATAGATGAAATTAAAAGGAAAAGAAATATTCCGGCTCTTTTTTTCATTCACCCAAATAAAAGAAAATTATTGGGCAGATGGAGATCGAGAGCCGGAATTCACTATTGCCTTACTCTTCCGCGTGGTGTGGTTCCGCTGTTATTGTTATTGCTACCAGAGCGCTGTATCGTTCCGGATGACCGCTGAGGAGCAGAGGAACCGGACCCCGACCGCTGTTGGTAGGAACCCGAATTCTGCCGTGGCGGTGATGGTGACACCTGGCGTTGTCCGCCACCAACATTGGACTTCATCGACGGCAGGTTTTCGCGTCGTATGTTGGAGGGAGTCGACTGTTGACGAGCGGGCGCCGTGTACGAGCTGCGTTGGGAACCGTTCACACCAGAGTTACCCGAGTACGATTTCACTGGTGCCGTTTTGGCGGGTTCTCTCGTGGGGACGGTTGCCCCTGTTCTCATAGACGGTGCGCTTTGCCGTATCCGGTCAATCTGCTCGCGATTCTGCGAAGATTTCAAAGTTCCCGGCGTGGGCACGTTGTTATCAGGCGTCACGGTGCTGCTTGTACGAAGCCGTTCCGGAACATTGCGTTGAGGTGCCTGGCGCGATGGCGTTACTGTAGTCCGCGCTTCGCGCGTTGGCGTGTATTGCAAATCTGTTCTGCGCCTGCCCGAGCTTGCATCGCCGGAAGGATTCACAGGGCGATCATCGTTTCTTGTACGGCCCCTGCGGGAGTCGTAGTCCTGATGCTTCGACCGGTAATGAACGATCTGCGTATTGTATCTGCGATGTACAATTACCGATGTACGCCTGTGCGGATGATAAATGGTATGTGCATACACAATCCTTGGCGTGGGACATACGGAGTAGTATCGGTAATACGGTCTCCAATAGGAGTAGTAATCATAGTAGTATATCGGCCTCCAGGGTCTCCACCAATGCGGACGGTGGTGCCATCCCCAATGCGACACCCATACAGTATAGTGGGGACCATATACGAATTGTACAATCGGCCATGACCAGACGTTGACGACCACGGGTGTTGCGTACGTTCCTGCATAGGTTCGCACTTCACGCGTTGGTTCAATGATGGTGGTTACTCCATATATGTCCTCATCACCGGTGATCTGCAGAATGGCCTTTCCGTTGGCCAGCTTTTCCAGGGAGATCACAGCGACATCCTGTTCTTCCGTTTCGGAGATCACCGCTTGAAGCACAAAGATGTGGACATTCTTATCCTGACGGGAGAGGACGCGTATGTAGTCGATATAACCATCGCCATTAAGGTCGAGGTTGTTGACCTTGCTGTCGGGCGAGTTGAGTAGTCGTTCGAATTCTTCCGGGGTGGACGACTTCCGGAACAGCTCAAGCGCGCCTTCCAGGCTGAAATTATCCCCCGGAACTTCAGCCTCAAACTCTTGTCCAAACGCTACCAGAGCAGACGATACCATCAGGACCGCGCCAAGGAGCCATTTTAACCCAGAATTTTTCATAACCATGTCATTTCTATCGTGATTAAAAACAAAGAACGAGCCAGAATTGCAACGCGAAAAATGGGTCTAATGAGACGATAAGGGCGTTTTTTACAGCAACTTGCAACGGCGACCCAGGGAACGCTGATATACCGTTTTTTGTTGGTGGTTTGACCGAAAATGACGATGACGCTAAAGAAGAAAGTAAAGTACTCCATACTGGAACTTGCCGCTGTACCCGCCGGACGGGAGCCGCGAGATGTATTCAAGAATAGCCTGGAGCTTGCCCGCAAAGCAGAGGAGTGGGGCTACACCCGCTTCTGGCTGGCCGAATACCACAACATGATCAGCATCGCCAGTGTCGCAACCGTTGTACTCATTACCCACATCGCGGGTGGTACGAAATCGATTCGTGTAGGATCCGGTGGGATTATGCTGCCCAACCATTCGCCCCTGATTGTCGCTGAACAATTTGGAACACTTGGAGCCCTATTTCCGGGAAGGATTGACCTCGGGCTGGGAAGGGCACCCGGCACTGATCAGGAAACAGCGCGCGCCATTCGTGCCGACCGGATGGTATCGGTGTTCCGCTTCCCTGAGGAAGTCGCCGACATCCTTCGATACTTTTCTCCCGACAACAGCGATTCTCCGGTTCGTGCTCCCGTTGCGGAAGGTGTAGACGTACCGGTTTATATCCTTGGCTCCAGTACAGACAGCGCGATTGTTGCTGCAAAGATGGGCTTGCCCTACGCCTTTGCCAGTCATTTCGCCCCAGCACAGCTATTCGAGGCGTTAAGCATATACTACAACAACTTTCAGCCGTCGCCCTACCTGTCGGAACCGTACACCATTGCTGGTGCTAACGTTGTCATTGCCGATACCGACCACGAAGGGGAACGCATCTCGACTTCACTCATTCGCATGGCGTTAGGCGTTCTCACCAACAAAATAGACTACATCCGCCCACCTGAAGATCCAACACCCGAACTGATGGCATTAAAAGAAAACCCCGCCTTTGAACGCATGTTTCGCTACGCCTTCATCGGCAGTCCGGAAACCGTTAAGGAAAAGACAAAGCAATTCCTGGAAGAAACTGGGGTCGATGAGATTATGGTCGTATCTCACTTCTATGATCATAGGCAGAGGTTGAGGTCGTATGAGTATTTCGCGAAAGTGATGGCCGAGCTTTCGCTCATTTAACGATAGAGCAACTCATAATACTCCTCCAACATCCTCTTCATTGCAAACTTTTCATATGTCGTGAGGATGCTTTGTTTCATCATCTCAACCCATTTTTCTTTGTTATTGTAATACGTCGGCATCACCTCGTTGAGCAGCACATCGTGGAGTGCCTTCATATCGTGTTCGTCGAGCTTTTTCTCATCCTTGTCTTCATAGCCGTCGCCGATCTGCCATCCGTTGACGCCGTGCTGGCAGGCTTCGGGCCACCACCCGTCCAGTACGCTTAGGTTGAGAACGCCGTTCATGGCCGCCTTCATGCCTGATGTGCCACTGGCTTCCTGGGGACGCCGGGGGTTGTTAAGCCAGACGTCGGCGCCGCGCACGAGCATGGAACCAATGGTCATGTCGTAATTTTCAAGAAAGACTACCGAACCTGGATACTTCTTTGTCATGGCGACCAGATTGGCAACGATCGACTTACCGCTATCGTCGAGCGGGTGAGCCTTTCCTGAGAATATGATCTGCAGTTCTCCGCTCTGGAAGAATTTGTCGGTGAGTCCCGGATCGCGGAAGATAAGGTCGCTGCGCTTATAGGCCACGGCCCGCCGCGAAAAACCGATCAGTAGTGAATCGGGTTTGAGCTTGACTCCTGTGCGATCTGCAACAAAGTCGATCAACGCCTGCTTGTTTTCCTGGTGAAGCGTCCATAGGTCGCCAGTGCCTTCAGTTGCGGCAGTAATCATCCGCTGGTCCACCCATGTGGGGATGTGTATGGCGTTTGTGATAGCGATAATTTCTGCGCGCCCTGACACGTCTTGCCACATCTTGTTCGCTGTCACTCCATGCAATTGCGCCACTGCATTTGCTTTGCGCGACAACCTCAAAGCGCCAACGGTCATATTGAACGGCCTTCCGCCGAGTTCGTTAAGCTGCTTCCGCGAGAAGACGCCGAGATCAGCACCCATGTACATGAGCCGATCCAGGTAATGCGATTCATTCCCCTGAATAACGGGTGTATGCGTTGTGAAAACGATCTCATTCCTCGTGGCGGCGAGAGCATCGTTAAACGATTGACCGGCCGCTATCTTTTCTCTTACCAATTCGAATCCTGCGAACAGGGCATGGCCTTCGTTGAAATGATATACATCAACGGGAATATTCAACGCCCTTAACGCACGAACACCACCCACGCCGAGCACCATCTCCTGCGCTATGCGTTCCTCGCCAAACCACCCGTACAGCTGACCACATATCCATGAATCCTCGTTCTCAGGAAGGTCGGTATCGAGTAGATATAGCGGAGCGTTCCCGAATTCGTCGCAAAGCCATACTTTACATTTTACTTCCCGCTTGCGAATGGTAACAGATACAGTTACACCAGTATCCTTCAGAAAGGGGTATTGGTACACCGGGTACGTGTCGACAGGACGCCCATCACGACCAATGATCTGATCGGTGTAGCCTTGCTTCCACTTTATCCCTATGCCCACGATAGGAAAGCCGTGGTCCTTTGCGCCTTTGAGGTAATCCCCGGCAAGTATGCCGAGTCCGCCCGCATAGGTTTTGAAATCATTCTGAAGCGCATACTCCATACAGAAGTATGCAACACGGGGAAGGGATTCAGAGGCCATAGCTACATGTGAGATACCTGACCGATAATATCGGGAATGACTACTGGAAAATCAGCGTAGGTCCAGGGTTTTCTTTACAAAAGCACGAAGGCCGGGGAAGAACTGTTGAAGTTCCGCCACGGCCTTTGATCTTGAGAGGAAGATGCTCACTCATTTTGCAGCGATCGGGCAGGACTCATGCGTGGCTCAAAGTGGAAATTGTTTACCACCCCCACGAATTCGAACGGGACGATACTATTCAGGTCGGCCGAAAAGTGGCGTCCCGACTCCCTTTAAGCAGTTCGGGTGAATGCATAATGTCTCAATACACGAGAAATCTATGTATAAGACACTTAAAAGCGGGTTAGTTGCACCAACCCGCCGATTTTTCTAACGGAGCGACAAGTTACGGTCTACGGGTGCCGGCATCTCGTCCGGATAGTAGACAATGCGCCAGACCCGTCCGTGCTGGGAATCTGAAATGTACAGCGAACCGTCCGGACCCTGGGCCAGGCCGGTAGGGCGGAATCGCGCAGCGCCCGGGCTTGTAATAGGTCCTTCTCCAGCGAATCCATCGGCAAACACTTCCCAGTCGCCGGAAGGCTTGCCATCCTTCATTGGAACAAATACGACCTTGTAACCTTGTTGTTCGTGACCGAGTCGATTCCAGCTACCATGGAATGCGATGAAGGCACCATGGCGATATTTTTCGGGGAACATATCGCCCTCATAGATCAGGATATCATTCGGACCCCAATGTCCCGGGAATCCCACCAGTGGTTCCTTAAACCCTTCGCAACGGTCCGATTTTGTACCATCACCATCGTATTCCGGATTGGTGAAGAATTTTCCCTGCTGGTGATCGTAGTAGCAATATGGCCATCCGAAATTGTCGCCTTCGTTGACGTCAATGAAGATTTCAGCGGGCAATTCCAGGTTTTGTTCTTCGGTGTAGAGGGCCGGCCAATAGCGGTGAAGATCGTCGCGACCGTGCACTGCGGCATATAGCCTGTTGGTTTGGTTGTGCCAGGTAAGCGCCACTGCGTTGCGTATGCCGGTAGCATAACGATGCGCGACGTCCTGAGTCTGATTCAAAGTGTTGTCATCAAACTTCCAGATACCCGCACGCGTCTCAAGTTCTCTGCACGGATCGTCGCCCTTCGAGTCGGGCGTTCGAAGTTGAATCTCGCAGTTGTTGCTGAGCGAGCCTACATTTACATACATGCCGCCCTTGCCATCGAATGTAAACGGCTTTTCCATATGTCCCTGACCATCGACCAGGGTGACGATTGTATCGCGCGCTTCATCCGGCAGCAACTCTCCATCGCGTAGACGCGACCGATAAACGTGCGTGCGATCTGAATAATAGAGATAACCATTGTGAATTTCGATGCCCGTTCCTCCGATTTCGCTGAATCCCTGGATGATGTCAGCGCGGCCATCGCCAGTAGTGTCTCGTAAAGCCATGATGGCCTTGCCATCGGGATTCGGGCTGCGCAAATGCACGTAGATGTCGCCATTGTCATTCACGACCAAATGCCGGCCACGTCCGAGCGTATCCACCACTACAATTGCTCCAAATTTTTCCGGTAGGGTGATACCTCCGTTGTTCAGGTCCGGGACGAGCGTCACAGTTTCTTTCTGCTCCGGGCGACTACAAGCGGTCGCCAGTAGCAGGATCAGGAAAAAGAGTGTTTGTTTCGATGTCATCATCGGTGAATCTAAGGTTGGGTATTGTTGGATAATTACCGTGCTGCAGAAGCAAAATTGTCGGAAAATTTCGGTAATCGCACGAAGGAGGGACCAAAAAGGCCCGATCATCAAGAAACATCAGATGATTGGCGAATAAATCAAATGGATGGTGAATCAGAATCTTCGCACGGGTCTTAAAGTGATTGTGGCCAATCGCTTCGTATCCTGCATATACGAGCCTGTGGCAAAACTCACACCCCATACCGAGGTCTCGTCGATTTCCGATGAAGTGGTATAGGTCATTGCACCGAAGCCGTAACTTGAGTAGAAATCGGGAGTAAGATAAAACAGTTTGGTAAAGATTGCCTTCACTTCATCGCGGGATGGCAGGAACCAGTCGTCATAACCATTGATAACCGCATTTGCTGCGAGTTGCACGGGGGAATAAGGTTCAGCACAACCTTTCGCAAGGATAAGATCTGTGTTTGTTTTGCCTGCGCCAATGGCTGTTGACGTTCCGCCAATGAGGATTTGATCGCAACCCCATCGGAGGTCAACGAAAGGATCGAACCTGCCCCCAGCCCAGTGCGCAGGGGCCACTTCGAGATAGCGCCATCCGTCGCTCCAGAATCCCTTGTCGTAAAACACGAGGCCACCAGCCGGACCTTCTTCGCCTATCGCATAAACCTTGTATGGCGGTGTCATGAAGCTGAACTCCTGGCCATAGGCGGTCCCCAAGCTGTTCTTTGCAAATGCACGAACATAGTATTTCGTGTTGGGCGTCAGGCCGGAAAGGAGACTCTTAAAACTACCTTTGCCCGAACCACTTGAGATCACAATTCCATTGTCAAGGTCCGGGTTTGGCGAAGTGCTGTAAACGACACCTCGTGCAGTTACCGGCAATCCTCCGGTCTTCGTAACCGTGCCGCCACTGATTGCGCTGAATGGAGCCATGCCAAAGGGTTCGAGCGTCGTCACAACGGGGATGCTGGGCGGCACGGGGATGTCCTGCACTTCAATTACTTCTGTATAGTGCGGTTCACATTCCCCATCGATGATCTTCATTCTAAAATAAGAGGGAAAGTCCTTCGGGACATACTTGAGTGTGTCGTATATCCTGCCTGGAATATCTGCCCAGTTCGTATTGTCGAGCGACATTTGCCACTGCAGCTGACCCCGCCAATCATTCACTTCCAGAAAGACCGTGTCTTCAGGTTCGATCGAAAGCGTGTGCTGCGCGCCCGATGATGTGATAAAGAATACCACGGGCAGAAGGGCAATGACTATGTGACGCAGGTATCGCTGTCTCATGGGATAAAAAGCTTCACGATATGGGTATCTCTACCCACGCTGATTCTCAACACATATATCCCCGCCGGGAGATTCGACGTGTCCAAATGGTGTTCACGTGAAGTAATTCGATCGGTCAGCACTGTGGCTCCGCGCATATCGAACATATGGATTGAGGCGTCGCGGAGCGAACTGCGAATTGTAATTCCTTCTCCGGATGGATGGATCGCAAAGGGAATTTCCTTTTTTGACAGTACGGATGTAATGATCTCCGCAAAAACGGTGACGTCATCAGTTGCCTTGCACCCCGCGTCATCTGTTACAGTCAGCGTATACGTTATGTCGCCACTCGCTGCGGTAACTGTGGGCGTCGCAATTTCAGGGTCCGATAGATTCGTCGCGGGTGTCCAGGAGTAGGTATATGGATCGGTTCCGCCGGTGGCAGGGGATGCACCACCCAGATCGACGGGCTCATCGCCGGTAAAATGCACGTCTTTACCCGCATCCGCAACCAACGCAGGCGGCTGTCCTGAGGATATCGCGTAGTGATGCGTTTGTTGCGCAAGGCTGGAACTGCTTGCAAAGAGCATGACAAGCAGCAAGAACCCGCCTGTCGAACGTCCCGAGAAAGAGCGAATCATAACTTGATTGCGCGCAAAAAAATTGGAGCGCGAAAGAGCCTACATCAAAAAATAATCATTACAAGAACAAATGAGCAACTCCGGGAGGATTTACACCCAGGGTGATCATGTACCATCAGTGCTGGGAGCGAAACTATCGAGGCAACTTTTGCCATCGCCGCACCTGATCTTGCAAGTTGTCGCACCAAACACCCGGCTACCGGGAGGTATGCGAAATGGGCGACCTCGAATGGCGCATCCAATGCTTCGATGCGTCCAGAAGCGTTGTGACCCAGAATGAATCTTCATGTTCCTTCAGGTAGTCCAGGAACTTGTTGTGTTTCTCGAGATCCACGTTGATCGGATGTCCGCCACCGACACCGTGAAACAGAACGATCAGCAAGGCATTCTCTTTGCGCGCTTGCTCTGCCCAGGCGATCAATTGGTCCGCATTGTTGTTATCGACGACGTAGCAATTGAGGTTGGCTAAATCCAGCGAGTCAGCGTGGTTGAGGCGACCACGTACGCCGCGCATCGATATGAACTGATTGCGGATAGCCTCGATATATGACCCTTCACCTGTCTCTGTATCACCGCATGGATAAGCAAAGGTCCGCTCTTTCTTCCCATCGATCGCGAAGAGAAAAGTATTCGTCATTTCTATTTCCCTTACGATTTCCTCAGTTGTATAACGACTCAGATCATTGGAAGGCGACACCCATTCACGACCTGGCCCTGAACCTTCACAAGGATGGAACAGCGTATGGTTTCCCAGTTCATGGCCGTCTCGTGCGGCACGCCTCCAATCAGCAACCCGATTCTTGCTGCCCGGAAATGCTGCCGATAAGTAGAAACTTCCTTTAAAACCCCGCGCATCCAGCGCTGGTATCACGACGTCGAGGTGGCCATCCAATGCATCATCGTATGTAAGGACTACGGCTGCCTTTTTCCCGTACCACAACTGGTCGGTGCCTTCAACCTGTACTTCAAAGGGAGAGGCAGGAAGTCCTTCCCTGTTACGCAGATTTGCATCGACAGGATTATCGGCCCACGCATAGCGGACGTACACCGGGTATGCGATTTCATCGTTCCAGGCAACAACAGTGTTATTTTCAATTCTTGCTTTTGCCCACACAAAGTGCCTGTCTTCACCGGCAATCGCTACCTCGTGAACCTCACCGTCATCGCCAGCCACCAATCCAGAGCCGACGTGATCGAACGATATCCTAACCTTCCTGCCTTCGGCAACGGCTGATCGGACGAGGGGACCGGAATAAACAATGTTAGCACGGTAAGCGAGTTTTTGTGCGGCCAGGGCCAGGCGTTCTCCGATAGCCTTTTTGTTGCCCGGGTGGATGTCGTTCCATTCACCGAGGTCGATAGCCACAGCCATGGCGGTGTTAGGCTCTGACAATGCCCTTCGTTGCGCATCACGCAACGCGGCCCAGTTGCTCTCCGTCGGTTCGTACGTTGCCTCCATGAAATTGGGAAGCTGAACAAAGAGGAACGGGAGGTTTCCCCATTTGTTCCGCCAGTCGCGTATCAAAGCACGCTGCAACGCTTCATAGGTTTGGGGTCGCTCGGCGTTGCTTTCGCCCTGGTACCAGACAAACCCTTTAAGCGCATAGGGAAGGAGTGGAGCGAGCATCGCATTAAATGATGCTGTGGGCTGGTTCGGCACATTAATGCCCGGAGCAAAGGGCGCACGCGGGAACACGCTGCCCACCTCATACTGCCAATAACCCGTGAGGTCGATCGTATCACCATCAACGCCCAGGTAGTAAGGCTTATCAGGCACAAATCCGCCTTTTCCGCCATAGTTAGTCACGCGCACTGTAATGACGTTCTTTCCGGGCTTAAGAACTCCCGGCGCAACGTCATATCGCCGTTGAGGATATTGGTATGTTTTGTTGCCAACCTGCACTCCGTTTACGTAAACCTGGTCAGCGTCGACGATTCGTCCCATCGAAAGGCGTACTGTCTTACCTGTCATTGAAGCAGGCACATCAACCTCACGACGAAACCATACAATGCCATCGAGATTGCGAATTCCCTGATCTTCCCAGTAACCGGGAATGCTCATGGTTCGCCAACCTTCCGGTTTGAAATCCGGATCATACCAATGCACAGGGCCCTGCAAACCTTTGTCCGGCGGGCGCACTGCTTCTCCAGACCGCCTCTTTTGCGCAGCCGTGCGGTTGATCTCATTGACCCGGGCCGTGTCTTTGTTGCGAGCAATGGTACGCGCGATGTCGGGAAACTCACGCAGTCCCTCTTCACTCGTCCATGATTCTATAGGTGTCCCACCAACGCTTGCGTTGATAATGCCAATAGGAATGCCGTACGCCTCGTGCAGCTTTTTCGCAAAGAAGTATGCGACTACCGAAAAGCGAAGGATATTCGCACGCGTTGCTGTCATCCAGCTGCCGGAGGGCAAATCCTTTGTCGGACCCTCAAGTGTCGCCAGGGTAGGGACGGTAAATTGTCGAATCTGTGGGTAATTGGCTGCGGCCACTTCCGCGGCATATCGATCCTGGTGCAGCTCAAGATAGTGTACCATGTTTGACTGTCCCGAGCAAAGCCACACGTCGCCAACGAGTATGTCGCGCAACGTAATGGTAGTATCACGACCGGTTATGACCATAGTATATGGGCCGCCGGCGCTGGTTGCAGGCATCCAAACCTCCCATGAGCCGTCGCTCTTTGCCGTTGTCGACAAAGACCGTCCCCTGAACTTGATCCTTATCCTTTCATTCGCATCCGCCCAGCCCCAAAGTCTCACCTTCGTATCACGCTGGATGACCATGCTGTCGCCCACAAGCTTTGGCAATTGGATACCAGCCTGAACATGTTGTACTTGAAAAAGGAAAAAAAGAAGCGTTAGCGCGGCAATGTTTCGTAGCATTGATTTATCCCTATGGTTCACCCGGCTAATATAGTGGTTTGAGATTTCATCGCAGTAGTCGTCCTATTTGTCCGGAATATCGATGTTTCACATTATGCGTTCTCATACCTTTATGTCATGACCGTTCATCCCGTACTAGTCTTTCTCGCAGGTCTGGTAGTCATTACCCTGGGCGCGGAGCTGCTGTTACGAACGGCGTCCCGTTTGGCTGCACTGCTTGGGCTGGAACCAATTGTCATAGGACTCACTGTAGTGGCCATTGGGACGAGCCTGCCAGAACTCGCAGTGGGCATTGCCGCTGCAAGTGGAGGAAGCAGTGAGCTGGCAGTAGCGAATATTGCGGGAACGAACATTGCAAACATCCTTTTGATTCTGGGACTAAGCGCAGCCATACGCGCCCTGCCACTCAGACAACTGAGCATTCGCCTGGATGTGCCGCTTATGATCGCCACGTCGATCGTGCTCGTCATCATGGCTGCAGATGGAATTCTGAGCACGGTAGATGGCGTCCTGCTTATCCTTGGTGCACTGATTTACTTCGTTGCATTGCTCAAAGTTACCCGGCGAGAGAAGTCATCTATAAAAAGAGAGTACGCCGAAGAATACAGCCCGGGTGCGCTGTTTCGGAGGACCGGTCCGTTGACTGTCCTCACTAATCTCCTGGGGCTCGCTGCTGGTATCGCACTGACCATCTTTGGTGCGGAACTCCTCGTAGACGGAGCAGTAGCGATGGCGCGTGCACTTGGAGTGAGCGATGCCATCATCGGATTGACCATTGTGGCGGTGGGAACTTCCGCTCCCGAACTGGCAACAACCCTTGTTGCAACCATCAAGGACGACCGAGACGTGGCAGTAGGCAACCTGCTGGGCAGCAGCATCACCAACATTCTCTTCATTCTTGGTATTACCATTGTTGCGTCACCCAACGATCTTGAAGTCAGTCGCGAGATCCTGTTATTTGATCTTCCGTTGTCGGCAGCGGTCGCTATTGCGTGCTATCCCGTTTTCCGCAGTGGTCAACGTGTTTCGCGATTGGAAGGGGTAATCTTCGTTTCACTGTACGTCTTGTATGTGGGTGTGCTGATCTTTATCCGAGCCTAGCGTTCTACTTCTTGACAATTCTGATGTAGTCATCACCTGCACGACCGGAAAGTCTCAGTACGTACAGTCCGCTTGGAATATCTTCAAGATTGATGGAAGCTGTTGTAGGCGTGATATCGCGAGCAGCGATCAGTCTTCCACGCATGTCGTAAACATGTGCCTGCCTGTAGCGGACAAAGTCATCACAATACAACTCAGAAGTTATCGGGTTAGGGTATAGTATGGGCTTTCGGCGCGATTCTTCGTCAACCGCGGTAACCAGAAATTGCAGCTCTTCCACTTTTACTTCCGTGATTGAGACACCGGCGGTGTTTTGTCCCAGGTCAAACACAAGCCTCGCAGCAAGATCGGTTGGGTCATTCATCGTAAACGATGAGCTGAAAGCTATTTCGGAGGTGGTGAGGCTGATCCCGTTGTAGCCGCTATACGCATTCCAGGGGTCGCTCGCCCGACCTGCATAGTATGTCGCGCCGCGATCTCCCGTGGCTTGCGCTTTGAACGAGATGCGATACATCTTCCCTTGTTGCAGGGGTATACCATTCTTGACGAGTTGCACATGCCACCCCTCAGTGCCGGCATTGGTAATGTTCACGTTTAATTTTCCCCCCGAAGCGGAAAGGGAACCGGACGCTCCGCCCTGTGTTCCCAGGGACCATCCATCGGTTCCCGATGAGAAGTTGCTCACATATATCGGCGTGGCCACAATGGGCACAGGCTCCGGCATTTCATTGTGAAGCAGCGCATCGACAAGAGGTGTGGTGAATTCACCGGTGCCTGGATTGTAGATGCCAAAGCCCGCGCTGAATTCCCAATAAGCCCAACTCATACCTTGTTCCTCAAACCATCGCGCAAGGAAAGTTGTCCACCGCGCGCGCGAGTCGACATCTGCTTTGTAGTATGCTCCGAATTCTCCGACGTGGATCGGTATGTGATGTGTCTCGGAAAATTGCAGGGCGTAGCTGAATTCGCTCGCCACAGTCTCACGGTCGGCCTCCGTGTCATTCCATTGGGTGCCTAACCAATTATCAGCATCAGGACCAACCCATTCGGCACCCTGGTGTGTAAAGTTGAACGGGTTGTAGTAATGCGGTGAAAGGATGATATAGTCGTCGTCGGGCAGTTCGATTTGAGAGATGCCACCAAGTCCCCCGTATTCGGCCACGCCCATGATCACGACCCTTTCGGGATTCGTCTTTCGTATTTCAGTCAGTGCGTCGGCAAAGAATTCATTCCAGAGGGCAGGAGTGAGGTTACCATGGGGTTCATTGAGAACCTCGAACAGCAGCATGTCCGGATAGTCCTTGAAATACTCGGCAATTTGAGCCCACTGTGCAAGGAAGCGCTCTTTTTGCCCCGCGGGATCTTCGTACAGCGCGTCGTGATGGTGCATATTCACAATGATGTGGAGATCGTTTGCGAGCGCGGCATCTACAACCTCCTTGATTCGTGCGAGAAACGTAGGCTCTATTGTGTAGGGTGGTGTCTCCATGCTGCGTTCCGGGGTCTCCCACCTTACGGGAAGGCGCACGTGTTGAAATCCCAGCTCAGCAATCATCTCAAAGTACTCGGGATACCACGGGTTGCCCCAGGCGGTTTCGGTGGGCGCTTCAAAGGTGTTGCCTATGTTGATACCTCTGCCGAGCCGTTCGTTCATTTCGAAAGCGGGGAGCCTGTTCTGGGCCGAAAGGCTGGCCGCTATGAGGATGAGCACAGACGGGAGTAGAGTTCTGACCATAGGGGAACGGTGTTGCCTGTAAACAAAAATAGCAAACGCTTCCGACATTCGAATCTTTCGCTATCGAACCGTTTACCTTTCTCGATAAATTGGAATTAATTGTAAGGAAGAATACGTGCCGACGGGGATTGGTGAAGTTGCAACACAGGCATGCAACTTCTACTTTTGTGATTGCGAATTGGGGGTTTAGCTGCTATAGGAATTTATTTCGCGTTACCGACAAACTGTAATAATGAATAAGCTGGTTTCCGTTAAGGCACCTCCATCGAAAACTCTTCTACTAATCATCTTCACGTTGGCGAATAACTGGTGTGTGGCCCAAACGAACTTCCTTAAGGGTTACTACGTCACCAATGCTGATGACACCGTTCGCGGCTATATTGAATATACTTTTGAGGACCGAAATTTCAAGTTTTTTGTTTTCAGGTCAGACCTGAAGGCCAGATCCGTACGACTCTATCCTGGCGATGCCAAAGCTTTTGCTCTTGACGACAAGCTCTTTTACGAAAGTCAGTCCTACACCACCTCTTCCGGAGAAGTTCTGTCTGGATTCTATAAGGTTGCCTTTAAGGGTCGACTATCGCTGTATAAGTATAAGTCGCGGTACTTTGCGCAGGAAAAGGGAGAACAGCTCGTGGAGATATCGAAGCAACAAGAAATTGTCGAGGGCAACAAACTGAGGAGCAACTACACTGGTTTGGGCATCCTAAAGGCGATGATGCAGGATTGCGAAATCATGAAAGATGGATTCCTGGAGGCGCACTACAAGGGGAACCCCGATTTCGAATATATCTTCGAACGCTATTACCGTTGTATGGGCGAGCCCGCGCGCAGGTCCACGAGACCCGGCATAGGAACAAGAACACAACTGGGATTGATAGTCGGAGCAGCGCTGCACGAGCCAAGGTTTACTGAAGATCTGGAAAGTGCGACGTTTGACTCAGAAATAGGATATCGCGTCGGCGGTTACGCATCCATTTTTTTTCCCGGTGTAGACGAAAGATTTCGCCTGGTTGTCGAGGCGACGTACAGCCGGTTTGATGGCTACTCTTTCTTCAAGTTTCATACGACCAACAACGACCTATTTGTTAAGTACTCTTCGCTTAGCATACCAATCATCGTTCGGTACAATCCAAATAGATTTCTGATTGACGTAGGCCTTCAGAGTCAGTTTATCCTGAACCAGGACGTCCGTTGGCGAATTGAGACGGTGGGAACCAGTGTTGTATCAACGACTGAAGGCGATGTAGCACGACTCGGCACGAACAGTCATGGACTGTTGGTGGGCGTTGGGTACCGCGTCGGCAGGGTGCGATCTTCCATCCGATACATGCAGTCATCAACGAGCAAACACCCGCATACGCCAACCTATCATTCTCTTGAGTTCCTTGTATCATATGAATTTTAGCGAGTGGAGCAGGATGAAGATCACGAGACTCTGTATCCTGGCAGTAGTCCTCATCGCATATGCATGCGAGGACCACGAGGTAGCCAAAAGGTCATATCCGGTTGTCGACACTCACGCCGTGACCGAGGTCGACGAGAACGGAGCAACCCTGAATGGAACAATCCTTGACCTGGGAGATGCAGGCGTGAGCGATCATGGATTTGTTTATGATGACCTGCCAAATCCGAGTCTTGGCGACGCAGACAAGCTTTCCCTTGGCCCAGCTATGCAGAAAGGTCCATTTTCGGCCCGCGCCAACCGCAACTTGATAAAGAACAAGCGGTACTTCGTGCGGTCGTATCTGATTGCCAAGGGTGATTCTACAATTGTTTACGGCCAGACCGTGGACTTTATAAGTCAGGGAAGTAACGCGCCCACCATTAAAGACTTCTTTCCCAAGCAGGGATTGGTTGGCGATACCATCGTCATGGTCGGTAGCGCATTCAGCAACGTGACCACCAATCAGACCATCAGGATCGGCGGTCAGGTTGCGCCGATAATAAGAGCTACGCCCGATACGATTTGGTTTGCCATCCCCGAGAGGGCGCAGGCAGGCGAAAACGAAATTCTTCTGACGCTCGGTCTGTACAATGTGAGGCCTGAGCAGAAATTTTATCTGTTGCCCATGTCGATAACCGGTTTCTCACCTAAAGAAGTTTCGTTCGGCGACACAATCACGATCTCTGGTTCCAACTTCCCCCTGGTACCCGAATTGTATAGGGTTAACGTTCTTGGCAAGGATGGTACTCTCGTGAAGGTATCATCCAATCAGATGCGAGTTGCCATCTCCGATGAAGTAGTTGAGTCGGAATCCGCAATTACAGTAAGCCTCGGTGCGCAGAACGTTGAATCATCAGAAAAAATAAAGTTACTGGCACCGGTTGTAACGAACTTTTCGCCGAACAAGGGAACGGCCAATACTGAAATCGAGATCAACGGCAAGAATTTCAGTCCGATACCAGAGAACAATCTCACTAAGATTGGTGACACCGACCTCGTGGTATTGAGTGTGGATGAAACTGGGCTTCGTGTGCAAATTCCATCCGGAATAACGCCGGGAACCTACAACCTCGCGCTAACCGTCGCCGGGCAAACGGTTGTTATCTCTACAAACTTCGAGATCATTAAGCCGATCATCACCAACATAACGCCATTGACCGGAACGTGGGGTGATTTAATCACCATTACCGGTGAAAACTTTTCCAGCACAGCGAGCGAGAACATAGTAAGGTTTGGCAATGTGCAGGCTTCTGTTGTAAGCGCGACGCCTAACGAAATTGTCGCCGCCGTACCGAACGCCTTGCTCACGAAAGAGTCGCAGATATCTGTTCAGGTAACATCCATTGACAATCACACCGGCACAGGCAACATACCGTTCGTACTACTGCCGCCCCAGATTGTTTCATTTCCTTCTGAAGGAAAGATAACGACACTAATCACCATTTCCGGCAATAACTTCAACCCTGTTCCATCAAATCAAATTGTAAAATTTGGAAATAAGGAAGCCAAGGTTGTCAGCGCCTCTACTACCCAATTGACTGTAGAGGTGCCAAGTGGTGTTGAAGACAGTGATGTTTACATTCAAGTCGACGTTGCTGAGCAATCCGTTACCAGTGGCATTACTTTTCATTTGATCAGTCCCTGGCGAAGACTCAACGACTTTCCTGAAAGTAAAGCATACGCTTCATCGTTTGCTGTGGGAGGCCATGGCTATGTAACGTCGGGTACACATCCTAGCCTGACTTTCAGCAAGCCCAGCTGGAAGTATGACCCGGACGCGGCTTCGTGGGCATCAGTGCAAGCTTTCCAATATCCCGGAGGCGGAACACCCGCAAATGCCCTGCTGTATCAGATTTCGTTCGCACTTGGGGACTACGGATTTGTTGGCTTAGGTGTCGACGCCTACAATGGCGATTTTCAAGAAAAGTTGCTGCGGTATTCACCAGCGGACGACGCATGGTACGCTGCCGCTGATTTTCCAGGCCAACTCGGGGCTCGCGGTGTGAGTTTTGCCGTAAACGATCGTGGCTACGTTACAACAGGCAGTGGCGCGAACAGCAGCAAAATTTCTGAAACGTGGGAATACCGTCATGACCAGGATTCGTGGACCAGAAAGGCGGATTTCCCCGGCCCGGGGCGGCATGACGCTGCCGCATTCGCGATTGGGAACAAGGGTTACGTAGTAGCGGGGCGCAACACGTCTGACTCATTTTATGACGACCTTTGGATTTACAATGCCCCGACCGATACGTGGATCCAGGGCCCCTCTCTGCCCGGCGAAGCACGCGCATTAGCAACGGCTTTTTCTGTCGGCGGCGCAGGTTATGTCATTGGAGGATTACGGCAGAACTTTCTTCCAAATGGATTGCTGAATGACGTTTGGCGTTATGATCCGCAAAGCAACACGTGGACGAGCCTTGGGGATTTTCCGGGAGTACCACGTGTAAATGCAATTGCATTCGTAATTGATAACAAGGCGTACTACGGCACCGGATACAATGCCGGCAGCAATTATCTCGAAGACTTCTGGGAATTTGACCCTTCAAAGCTCCCTGACTGATCACGATGGGGCGAACGTTCCGGTTCGGCGCACGCGTGCACTACAGCAT
>QGUY01000320.1 GCA_003242315.1 Bacteroidota bacterium | reverse complement strand
CCTTTACCCAGGGCAACCTGTCGTCCTTGTCGCCCTTGTGCACAAACTGCACGTCGATCCCGGCCTCACTTGCTTGTTCATTGATCGCTTCAAAGAGCGTCATAACAACTCTATGACTCACAGCCGTAACACCAACCTTTTTCTTTGCTTTAAGGAGCTCCAATGTGATTCGGGCACCGGTATAAGTCTTCCCGGTTCCCGGAGGTCCCTGTATAGGTAGAATGCTTCTGTTAAGATTCAACGCAATCCGGCATGCCGCAGCAACCCTGTCTTCGCCCTCTTTTATGGTGACGCCCTCCTCTTTATTAATAAGTCGCGGTTTGCGCTTCATCAACAAATCTTTCGCGGCAAAGTAGTCGCCCATCGGAGATAACCCATTTTCCTCAACTTCACTGGCAATGCCAAGTATGGCTTCCCACAGCGTTTTGATCGTTATGATATCATATTCATGAACGGCAACGGGATGTATCTCGGCTGTCGCTTTCGTTTTCTTGATGTCGACGTAGTTCTTCTCGTTGTCGATCGCTGCCACCTTTCCGCAGCTTACGCCGTACGGGTTGTCCGGGGTAAAGCTGTTGGCGATGTACAGATTATCACCTTCTCTTAGACTTGTCTCCTGCGCGGGGAATGTGTATCGGTGTACGGGACAATTACCCGGCGTAACCGTCTCCACGAAAGAAAGTCCGGCAATGGCGTTGCGATCCGACAGTAAATCTTCGTACTCTCCCTTTTGCATGCGGAAGTGGTCCCACCACGCACTCTTGTTCTCTCTCCGGAAATACTGGAGTTGGTTGGCTAACAGCCATCGTGCCTTATGTTCATCCAGCCATTTCTCCCGGTCTTCGGGCAAGCCCTGAGTAAGCGCGTCAAAAAGATTCTTCGACCAGGTTTCATACTTTGTCAGATCTTCATCGGGCTCAGTTTCACCGACAACGGGCCGCGATATGTTGTGCCCTTGATCGATTAACTTTTGTCGTTCCTGTTCAAGCCATCGATGTAACGCTTCGGCGGCAAGGCAATCGTCTTCGTTGTATGTGGCAACGAGGTCGATTATTTCGGATGGCAGCTTTTCAAATTCCTTCAGCTGTAATGCACTTTCTACCAACCTTCTCGCCTTTGCCGCTGCCCGGAGATCTGCTTTTCGGGTGAAGCTTGTAAAGCGCTCCATGTCCTTGAGCGAATACTGCTCGACGCTGGCAATAATAGCTTCCTTGACCACGGTGTGGAGGTCGACAAACTTCTCCTTTCGAAGCAGATCATCCAACTCCTGGTCGGCAACGGCATATCCATTCGCGAGTCGCTTTACCGTGGAAGGCTCGTACGCTCCATAATGATATACAGAGAGGTTCGGATAGGTCTTTAACCGATTCAGGATGAATTCCATCACCTGCGCAAACGCCTGCTTTTCCTCTATGCGGTTCCTTGCCCAGAATTTTTTGTACTGCAGTTTCCCGTCTTCATGGTACGCGATGCCAAAGAGATATTCGAAACTCCCGCCAGGAAAGAATGCGTCGCCTTCGATATCGAGATAGATGTCGCCGGGTGAAGGTTCGGGGAGGCGATTGAATCCGCGCTTGTCTTCGATCGGGAGAACGTGCTTATGGACCAGGTTGTCCTTACCGCGGCCATCCAGTTGAATGCGCGCCTGCTGTTGTCGCTTCTTTAGTATTTCATAATTACCGCGCTCGGGTGGCTTGATTTCTTTAGCCAACGCGAATGATGTCAGCGTAGCCAGGTCTTGCTTTTTCAATTCCTCGATCTGTGACTTATGAATCCCTGCTACGAGGCACAGATGATCATCGTCACGCCGCTGTTTATCGCACAAACTCCACCAATTGCATATCGAACAATGCGCTACTTCATCTGGATAGGTGGAAAGGGGCGATGCGTTCATCGATTCGATGAACCGGCTCTTAATGAAGCCATAGTATGCTTTGAAGTCGGTGAGCGTGTATGTTTCAATCTGAAAGGGCTGTTCAGGGCAGTCACCAGGCATCACGACATGAAATTCAGGTGGTGGAGCTTCCTGTATCTTTTCCAGCAGATCCGAATAAAAGCAAAGCTGAATGATTGTGGTGGTTTTGGTATTCCGCGATAGCTTCGTGTCCTGAACTTCGTATCGCCAGTTTCCAAAACGGGATTGGCCTTCAACCTTAATCAGTATGTCTGGAAAACCTTCGCAGTTGTCGACCACAAGCTTGCCCTGGACGATTACGTCTATTCCTTCACGCATGGCGTCCAGTGTTGCCTCGAATGTTTTTCGACTGGAGTCCGTTGTCGTCTTCCCCCGCGATTTCAGAAATTTGACATATTTCGCTTCGTGCTCTCTGCCTCGCTGTTTGAGGGCGTCAAGCACAGGATCATCTCTGAATGGACGATCTATTTCCCTCAACGCATGTTTTCGGTCGAGCTGGGACGCGTGTTTGCACGCAACGTGCGTGGAAAGGTCGGATGCAGAATATATAAAGTAGTGGTCTTCAAATCTCATCGGTCGGGTTTTGCGGCCAAGTTACAAACAGAACCCCGGTGTCGTTAGGATAAAAAGAAAAAATCGTATATTTGATCTATAGTTCGTGCCACGTGTGAATTGCAAAGAAGAAGTCAGCGAGGGTTATCGCAGTTAGCTACAGACAACGAAATTTTTGATAGATAAATACGGCTTGCCAGGTTCATTTTTTTGATTTTTTGGCACCCGAGTAACAAAAGAGACAATAAAAGACAAGTAACACCCCGACCAGCCACTTAATGAAAAGACTGCTGTTTGTTGTCACGACTATCTTCGTGACGAGCGTTTGCTATTCGCAAAGCAACTTCAAAGAGGGATACATTCTCACCCACGACAAGGACACCGTTAAGGGGTTTGTTGCATTCCGTGAAGGTGTACGAGCGTTTAGCGAGTGCGTCTTCAGGAGGTCCTTAAAAGAGGATCGCACTACGTACCGTCCTCTGGATATTGCGGGGTATGGAGTCGTCGGCAATAGGGTATTCGAGTCCCGTGATATAGCGCTCAGAGGCCAAGCGCCAACTACGGCGTTTCTTGAAGTGGTGGTTAAAGGACGCGTGACATTGTACAGGATTGGGGATGACTTTTTGGTGCAAAAGGAGGGCGGCGAATTTCAGCAGCTTATAAACGAAAAGCGGGTAGAGACCAAAGAGATAACCGTTAATGAGAGTCGCAGATATGTCCGGCAATCCAACGAGCACATCATAGTTCTTAATCAGCTTCTTTTTGATTGCGTGGAAACACGTGAGGCGGTAGCGAGTGCAAAACTGAACAGGAGAGCGCTGACGAAGCTGATTACGCGGTACAATGAATGCATGGGTGCATCTGATGCGACGTTAGCGGGGAGCAAGCCTGGATTTCGGGCTCGTACAGCGCTCGTTGCGGGCTATGGTATTTCGGGGCTTGATTTTAACTATCGCGCTGAGCAGGAGCATTTGTCCGGGACGTTTGAGCCCGCCAAGTCGCCCATCATGGGTGTTTCAATAGAGTTTCTTGCGCCAAGAATCAGCGAGCGATTCTCGTTTTATTTAGCAGCGGTTTATTTGTCCCCAAGATACAAGGGGTTCACCGAGATACGCAGGGCAGGCGTAACCGATAATCACTTTGTGACAATCGAATTGCCTCAAGTCAAGATTCCCGTTGGGATTCGTTACACATTCCCTACCCGAAGTGTTACGCCTTACGTCAATGGTGGACTATCCATGTCATTGCACATGAACGAGAGTTCTGAATGGACTAAAGAAAGGAATCTCAATGGTGTCATAACTACAGAGAAAGGTGAAGCATTGGATATCAAATCAAATCAGTTGGGCGCCTGGCTTGGTGCAGGTATTCAGATGCCTATCGGTCAGAAATTAATACTGTTCGGAGAGGTGCGATATGAAGGAACAGATGGTGTTGCCGATGGTTTCTTTGTCCCGGATCCGAAGTTCAGATCCACAATCACCAATATTCAGTTCCTGATAGGGCTGAGTATAAAGTAGCATGCCAGAAATTGTTTACGTCGAATGCATCAGAATTGAACCACATAGATTCTGTGTTGAAG
>QGUY01000319.1 GCA_003242315.1 Bacteroidota bacterium | reverse complement strand
GAATATAGTTGAGTTGTCGGTGAACAATGCCAATACAAATAATGAGTGATATCGACACGACAAACTGCGCCACTACCAGCGACTTCCTCAAAAAGTTCGCATGACTCGTAGCACCTGCCTTTCCTTTAAGGACCTCCGTCGGCTTGAACGACGAAAGAATAAATGAAGGATAGCTACCCGCCAGCAATCCGGCAAGCAAACCGATGGCTATTATGCCCGCGATAAGCTGCGGCTCCGCTAACGTTGGAAGTGTAATGGACTTTCCAGTCAGATCGTTAAACCACGGCAACACTGCCGCAATCATTCCAACGGCGAGCACAAGCGAAAGCATACTCGTCATCACCGCCTCGCCCATAAACTGGACTACAAGCATGTTCCGATACGCGCCCATTACTTTCCGCATACCTACTTCGCGCGCACGCTTCGCCGAACGCGACGTAGCGAGATTCATAAAGTTGATCACGGCAATGAACAAGACCAGCAACGCGATGGCCGAAAAGAGATATACGTGCTGAATATTTCCGTTCGCATCAAACTCCAACTCAATGCTTGACGTGAGGTGAACGTCATCCGCTTTCTGAATGGTCAATGCTACACCGGTGCCGGTGAGATTTTCCGGATAATGCTTCTTGATGAACGCGGGCAGACCGGCACGGATCTTATCAACATCCTTCGGATCGTCAACAGTGAAATACAACCACGCCGCTACCCATACCCACTGCGTTTCAAAAAAGGTCTGATCGGGAAAGAAGGTCTTGAACGTCTCAAACGAACCGATCATGTCGAACTTCAGGTGCGTATTGTTCGGCAGATCCCGAATAACACCCGTTACTTCAAGGTCCACGAAATCATTTAACCGCAATCTTTTCCCTATGGGATCATCCTCGCCAAAGTATTTTGTTGCCGCCGATTCTGTCAGCACCAGCTTGTTGGGTCCGACGAGTGCGTTTTCCCTCGTGCCCTTGATAAACTCCAGGTCGTAAATCTTGAACAGGTCTTGCTCAGCAAAAACAAAATCATCTTCATAATATTCAACATCCTCTAGCTTAAGAATCGGCGAGTTACCCCAGCTGGAGGGACGGAAAATGATAACCGCATTGGTGATCTGCGGAAAGTCTTCCATCAGCTTTTGTTTGACGGGAAAAGGCACTGTGGCGGAGCGCGACACGTGCGTGCCCATGGGGAAATCCTCCGTCAACCGATAGATATTTTCGTGATTTGAAAAACTGGTTTCATAGCTGAGCTCATCCTTCACAAAAAGGAGAATGAGAATGCAGGCTGCGATTCCAAGCGCCAGCCCAACCATGTTAATAAGGGAGTAGTAGGATTGGCGGCCGAAGTTTCGGACGGCGATCTTTAAATAGTTGAGTAACATAGGGACGGGGTTTTGGTAACAGCAAATTTGCCGTTATCCCCTATATACGGAAAAAAAAGACCGCCGTTCCCTTTTCCTTGGAGGAAAATACCGCAACCTGGGGTAGCCGTTCATTGAAAAGTGAACCTGTTAAAGAAAAGGGAATCGTTTCGCTGGGAAACCCGCGCCAGGGCGTGATACAGGTTCCGCAGGCCTTTGGGGAGTCTGTCCAGGCCGGAACCGAATTCCGCCATGGTCTCAATGGCGGCCTTTGCCGCATCCACTGCGGCAGCCTCGGCTTCGTGGTCGCCGTCCTTCGCGATCTCCCGAATAAAACTGTCGGTTGTCGTCAGCCTTTCCGTTGAGCCGTTAAGAGTCCATCCGTTCATGTACAAACCCCGAATGGCCATGGGCAGACACTCCATAACGTTGACCGATTCATGAAAGGGAAGGTGTTGCCGCATTGCGGCAAAAACCCGTTCAAGGACCTCAGAAGCTTTCCGCAGGTTTTCCTCCCCGATGGCCGCTGCAAATGCCTGCACAAAGGCCTGGCCTTTCTCTACATACCGCTCAAACTCGCGTATCATGACTGTAATGTTTTGATTCTCTAATTGTGTTGCGATCTGGCGGTGTGGATGAGGATCAGCTCCTCAATACTCTCTTCGTCAACAGCACCTTTAATCTGCCCTTCATCCATGACCAGCATCATCGGTTTGTGTTCGCTTTGCATCTTCGACCACGCCTTATCCAGAGGCATGCCCGGATTCAAATACTCCAGCTTCGTGTCAATGGCATCGCGCACGAGCGCTTTATCGCCGTGGGTCCTCAACGTTGTGATGATATCCTGTCGCGTGAGGATTCCGACGGGTTGTCCTTCATGCAGTACCAGGAAATTTTTGTTCTGGCTGTTCAACAACCGGCATGCGGCATCGCGCATGCTGGCCGTGTCGTCAAGCGTTGGCACTTCATGCATGAGCACGTCTTTCACGGTGTGGTCACGCAGTGCAAAACGTGTCTCAACCATTCCCGCTTCTGCCTGTGCGCCGAGGAAAATGAATAGTCCGATAAAAATGAGGAATGGGTTCAGCGCAAAGCCGGCAAAGACGAATACCATCGCCAGCAGCTGCCCCAACGATGCCGCCGTTCGCGTTGCGCGAACATATCCTGTGCGAAATGCCAGCAACGCACGGAAAACCCTGCCGCCATCCATCGGAAACGCGGGAATCAGGTTGAACAGCGCAAGCCATATGTTGACCCCGAATAGCGCAGGGACAAAATTGACGGCGCCGATACTGCTCATGGCAAGGTTTGGGTCGATCCTTTGAACGAAAGGAAACAGGATCAACGCAATGACAAGGTTGACGGCCGGACCGGCAAGCGCAACCAGCAACTCTTCCCTGGGTTTTTCCGGCAACGCCTCCATCCGCGCAAGGCCGCCGATAGGTAACAACGTAATATCCCGCGTGGCGATACCAAATCGCCGGGCCATAAGGGCGTGGCCGACCTCATGCAATGTGATACATAGAAATATTGTGGCAAGTAGCAGCAGCGACCACATCGCATCGATCCAGGTCGCCCCCGCCTGAAGTGTGCCCATCATGATCCAGCCCACGAGGATAAGGAACGTCCAGTGGAGATAGACGGATATTCCGGCAATTTTTCCGATACTGAGTGAATATCTCATCGCTGTTCTGGATTGGAATAAACTCCCGGTAAACACTACGTTGACCGGGATGAATTTGTTTTGATTGAAGATACGCCATCAGCCTTCGGTATTTCATGACGCGTATCAGAAGCCGCGGCTGACTTTCAGCCAAACGGGTCGCCAGCCAGGTGACCGCTGATCTTCAGGCTGGCTTCAGCAAACTCACGGCTCGCTTGCGTTTCCCATTCCAGAATGTCGGTAAGCAAGTCGCTCACATTGTCGAGTCCGAGTTCCACCGAGAACAAGAGCGCGTTGCGGTAGCCTGCAATCTTGTAATAGTTGATGTTCTGGATACAGGTAAGCAGTATAACGTCGCGCATGCGTTCGTTGGCGGCGTAACGGAGAATATGGTTTGTGTCGTCGATCATCTTCTCCATCACCTCATGCGAACGTCCTTGCGGTTCGGTCATCAGGTAATTGAAAACCCGCTCAAGTTTCAGAATCTTATTTCCAGCGCTGTCGTAATAGTTGTCGACCACCCGACGGACGGCTTCGGAACGAATTCCCCCGGCACAGGGTGGTATCGCCTTTTGCAATTTCCGTTCCGCGTCGTACAGTCCTCTCAGCAGAAATACGAGCGCATCAGTAAGGTTTGATAATGAAATTTTCATGGCGTTACCTCTTTGTCACTGCGGTATGCCGCAAGGTACCGCCGCATAACCCCGTAAACTATGATGGAACCTGCGCGGGAAACTGATTTTTGTCAACGCTCTTCCGCCTCGGCGGGCTGATGCACGTGAAAGGCGATGATCGGCACCGTACTTCGCGTGACAAACTCCTCCGTCAGGCTTCCGCGGAAAAGTTTGCTCAAAAAGCCCTGACGGCGCATGGCGAGCGCTACTATGTCGCCGCCGACGGAATGCGTGAAACGCTCAATACCTTTCCCGACGTTCTCGTGGTGGTAAACCCTGCACGTAATGTTAGGGTAGGGGATATTTTCCTTAATGAGATCTTCGAAGTAGGCGATTTTTCAAAATCTCGAACCCACGGAAC
>QGUY01000050.1 GCA_003242315.1 Bacteroidota bacterium | reverse complement strand
AAATACATGCCCGAACTCAACTGGCCGTTCGGTTATCCCGCATTGTTATTACTGATGGCCGGTGTGACGGTATTGGTGTATGTGTGGTTTAAGCGGAAAGGGTGGCTCTGATGTGTTGATGTGTTGGTGTGTTGATGTTGTTTGGCTTCCGCGGTTTTTAGCTGAAAGGATGGATTTATGTGCCTCTGCGTCTGCGGTATAATATTCCGGACTTTGTAACTTTCCGGAACGATGAAATTCTTCCAGAAGGAAATAGTCTTGCCTCCTCACGCGCGTGGGTTTCACCTGATTACCTCCGTCATAACCCGTGCGATCCCTGAGATTCGCGAAATCAAACGCGGACTGCTTCATGTTTTTATTAAGCACACGTCCGCTAGTTTGACGATCAATGAGAATGCCGATCCCCACGGTAAGGGAGTCTTTTAAAATCATTTTAATCACATGGGGTCCGGAAATGCGCCGTTCCATCTGCACGACAGCGAAGGAGCTGACGACATGCCTGCACATCTTAAGGCATCCCTTCTCGGTTCCTCAGTGACAATACCGATAACATCGGGACGCTTAAACCTGGGAACGTGGCAGGGAATTTACCTCTGTGAGCATCGCGACTACGGAGGGAATCGTGAAATCGTCATCACCGCCTCCGGTGAGTAGAGGACGGGCTACTGTTTTGAAATCTGGGCGGATTCCCAGGCAATCATCGCCGCCTTTCTCGTGCTCCCCCAATGATAGTCGCCAATAATACCAGACGCACGTATCACACGGTGGCATGGGATCAGGAACGCGACGGGGTTGCTTCCCACAGCTGTTCCAACTGCGCGCGATGCCTGCGGATGGTTCAGGTCGGCAGCCAGGCGGGAGTAAGTTGTGACCTCACCCATGGGCACCTTCAACAGCGTCTCCCATACGCGCAACTGAAACGGGGTACCGCGAAGATGAAGTTTGATCTCATCCAGCTTGCTCCAATCCTGTGTGAAGATGAATAATGCGTTTTGCTGAAATGTATCGGTGAGCTGGTTAAACGTTGCGTTCGGGAACCGGCTCACAAGCTTCCGCAGGGCATCAACGGGTCCGTTGTCGGCAAACGCCATGTAACACACCCCCCGGTGTGTTGACGCGACAATGATTTTACCGAACGGACTCTCTGCGAAACTGTAATTGATTTCCAGTCCTTCACCCCCGTTGCGGAATTCGCCGGGAGTCATTCCTTCAATTCGAACGAACAAGTCGTGTAGCCTGCCTGTACTCGACAGGCCGGTATCCAGAGCTGTGTCGAAAAGAGTGGCTTGCCTGTTTTTTAATAATCCGCGTGCGTGCTCCAGGCTGATGTACTGGAGAAACTGTTTTGGCGTGACCCCGGCCCATTCGTGAAACATGCGCTGAAAATGAAATGGGCTGACGTGGACATGTTCGGCAGCCTCCTCGAGAGACGGTTGTCTCTTGAAATTCTGCCGGTAGAAATCGATCGCCGCCGCAATGCGCCTGTAATTCAGCTCTTTTTGCGTCTCCATTTGGCTGTTGTTTTTCATATCACAAACCTATCACGGCGTATCGCATTGAAAAACCCGCTTCTTGCGCTGTTGTGCAGCCCAAAAATTTTTTCGGCACCCGTTTTCCTCCTGACATAGGGCTGTCACCACCGGGGATTTCCTTTGTCTAGATACAATTTATAACCAACTATTTAGGACCATGGAAACGAAAAATCTTGAAGCAACGGTTACCGCGGAGCGCGGATTTATGACACCGCAAGAACTCCTGCAACACTGGCAAGGTCACCGGCGCTTAACGCGCAAAGTCATCCTCGCGTTCCCGGAGGACAAGCTGTTTACGTACAGCATTGGCGGCATGCGTCCCTTCTCGGCACTGGCCATCGAAATGTTGTCTATGGGTGCGCCCGGGATCCGTGGGATTGTAGAGCGCAAATGGGAGAAATTTGAGGACATCGAAGCGCGCGTGTCCAGGATCAAAGACCGCGCAGAGCTGCTCCGTCAGTGGGATCAGGCCACGGAAGACATCAACGAACTCTGGCCGCAAATCCCGGAATCCCGGTTTCACGAAGTTGAAAAGGTCTTCGATACCTATGAAGGGCTCGTGTATGACAACATCATGTATTTCATCGACAACGAAATCCACCACCGCGCTCAGGGCTACGTGTACCTGCGCTCACTCGGCATAGAGCCTCCTCACTTTGCGTATCGCGACTAAATCGTCTTGGTGTTTCCTGTATTAATGTTCTGTTGGAGGGTGCGGAGCGCGTAAAGTGTCCGCACCCGCTGCTTTTTGCGTTTTTGCGAGAGCCCGCTAAAGTTGTGCTATATTGCATCGTGTCTTGCCTCTCCTTGCACATTCGATAACCAAACATGGATTTCTGACCAACCCGCTTATGTTAACCGACAACAAAGGAAGTTACGTCTATTTGTGGAACAAATACCGTCCGGTGCTCCTCAAACTTATGACTGCTGCCGCCATTGAGCCTCAGGACTATCGGTTGTACGCACACGAGTTTCAGTCGCTGAATCCGCGTCAAAAGGGCGGGTATACGTTTACACTGGAGGCGCGTGGAGGAAAGGCGATAAATAATATCCGCAATTCACCCGTTGCCATGGATTTGCTCCAGGTATTGCAACTATCCCGTCGCGCCGTCGAACTCATGGAGGAGGCTACCTTTGAATTAAGCATGGATAAGAACTTCGTCCTTCACGTGAACCGGAAAGAGGAGATAGGAAAAGAAGTGACAGATGAGAAGGAAGCGGAGGGGCATGACGAGGGGACGAAATAAAGTCACCTTTTTCCTACCAGAGTTCCGCGCAGGAATGCGCCAGAAAGGGCCACTGGTATTTGAGCCTGCGCTTGTATGACATTGGCACGTGCCTGCTGGGCCAGCGCTTTCATCTCTTGCACCCTGGCAACGGCCATTGCTCTCCTTTCTTCTGCCCGGGCTTTGGCCACGCTCAGATCTGCGTTAGCCTGGTCAATCTGTAATGTGGCGCCAATGTTTCGCCCAACGCTGATATCTGCAATATCGATTGATAAGATCTTGTATGCGGTACCCGCGTCCAACCCGTTTTCAAGAACTTCCCTGGAAATGCTTTCCGGACTTTCCAGTACGTGCAGGTAGCTGGGTGCTTTACCGATTGTTGAAATGATGCCCTGTCCCACACGCGCCGTGACGGTCTCTTCTCCTGCGCCGCCAACGAGCTGTCGAATGTTCGCTCTAACGGTGACCCGCGCCTCTGTAATCAGTTCAATACCCTCGACCGAAACGCCGGTAACCGGCGGCACGATGATGACATAGGGTGAAACGGACAGCTGTACTGCCCTCAGGACATCCCTTCCTGCCAGATCAATCGCCGTGGCCTGCTTGTAATTCAGGTCCAGATTGGCCTTGTCAGCTACAACGAGTGCTTTTATCACCGACTTAAGGTTTCCGCGGGCAAGAAAGTGGGTTTCCAGCTGATTTATAGTGATCCCTTTGATGCCTGCCTTCGTAGCGAGTATCATCGACTGTACAATTAGTCCCGGCGGCACCTTGCGAAGGCGCATGAAGATGAGCGTCACCAATCCAACGTTTACCCCAGAAAAGACAGCCACAATCCACAAGTTGACGGGAACGAAATAAAAGAAAATCAGAATGCTGGCTATGGCAATGCCAATCCATATCAAAAATGAGAATTCAGTCATTACCGTAAGGTAGCATTACTTTTTCACCCAATAAGAGTTTCTCGGATATATCCTGCGAAAGAGGATCCTTCATCCGTAATTTGAGTACTCATTAGGTTCCTGGCTCCAAGTGACGTATCTTGCAGTCGTTTTAGCAGAAATCATTCTGTTAGTGAAGTAATCCTCTATTTAGAAGTTCCTTCCATTTCCGATAGTTCTTGCTGAATCAGGTGTCCCGATTACCCATGTTGAAAGTCGGGTGAAGTGCTGTCGTCCCCGGACGTATGCACGTGAATCGTACAATCAAATTTAATATCGAATAAAATGAAAGAAGGAACAGTAAAATTCTTTAACAACACCAAGGGATTTGGTTTTATTAAACCATCGGATTCGAACGAAGACATCTTTGTTCACGAAAGTGGCCTTATTGATGAAATCCGTGAAAACGACAGAGTGAAGTTCGAAGTTGAGCGCGGTCGCAAGGGACTGAACGCAGTCAAAGTCGAAGTAATCACCGAATAAATAGTCCACCGGCAATTGGTAACGGGTGAATACACCCGTTATCACTCCGCCGCCGGTAATCGTTCACCAGTTTAGCGCCGCCATGGCACCAGTTACTTTCAAACCCCACAAATACTCCAGGTTTTTCAAGGAGATCAAGGAAAAAAAAGATCGCTACTTTGCCGAAACGGGACTTGAAGTCACAGGCAACCGGAAGTTATACACGAAGGGGGCCATACAGGTGGCCTCAGCGCTTGCGATATATGTGGTGGTGGTATTCCTGCCCTTGCCGGGGCTGTGGGCAGCCCTGCTCTGCGTCATATTTGGGTTTAACCTCGCCGTGATCGGGTTTAACGTCATGCACGAGGGGGGCCACCAGAGTTTTTCGAAGCACGCGTGGCTGAACACGATCGCCGCATACACACTGAATGTGCTTGGAGGCAATGCACACATATGGAAGATTAAACACAACGTGAACCATCATACGTACACAAACATTGAAGGTCACGATGCGGACATCGACGTCGGATCCCTCATGCGGCTCCACGAGCACCAACCCCGGTACTGGTTTCACCGATTTCAACATTGGTATTGGATATTTCTTTACGGACTCTCCTACATCGCCTGGGTTTTTTACCGGGACTTCCAGCGATACTTCTCTAAACAGTTCGTGCCGCATATGACCCCCAACGCACAAATGAAATTCAGCGGCCACCTCATTTTCTGGATCACCAAGGTCGGTTATGTAATGGCGTACATTGTCATACCGGCAGTTATGTGGGGTTGGGCTGACGCTTTGATAGGCTTTGTCATCGCTGCTGTCGTTTGTGGGATCACAACGAGCGTCGTCTTTCAGCTCGCTCATGTTGTAGAGGGCACGGCCTTTCCTGTCGGAGACGACGCGGGAAACATCAACCAGGAATGGGCTGTCCACCAGGTTAATACCACGGCGAATTTTGCAACAGGAAACAGGATTCTCTTTTGGCTTTTGGGAGGACTGAATTTCCAGGTGGAGCACCACCTCCTACCACGAATAAGTCATATTCACTATCCGCAAATCAACAAGTTTGTGAAGGAGACCTGCCAGCGGTATGGCGTGATCTATCATGAGCATTCCAGTATGTTACAGGCATTGGTTTCACATGTGATGCACCTGCGCCGGCTTGGAATGCAATGAGTCCGGCGATTACACCCGTTTAGATGCTTAAATTCCGCCACGCTCACTGTGGCAGTGTTGACATCCGCTACGCTATTTTTGGGGATGATCAATTTTACGACCACTATACAAAAATTTGACCGCAAGGGAGAAAAGACGGGCTGGAGTTACCTGGAGATAAGCAGCAAGCAGGCCCAACGGCTTAAGCCGGGATGTCGCGTTTCTTTTAGGGTTAAGGGTACCATTGACAAGCACGAGATTTCTGGTGTAGCGCTATTGCCTATGGGTGATGGCAATTTTATCATGCCATTCAATGCTGCCATGCGGAAGGCTACAGGCAAGTCGGCAGGCGCAACGGTTCGAGTAAGCCTGGAAATTGATGAAAAAGGATATCAGCTCAACAAGGATCTCATTGCATGCCTCCGCGCTGACCCGATCGCGTATGATTTCTTTAAGACATTACCGGGAGCGCATCAGCGGTACTTTAGCAAGTGGATCGACAGTGCGAAGACGCCTGCTACAAAAACGAAGCGATTGGTTATGGCCGTTGAGGCCTTGTCGCGACGCATGGGCTACGCGGAGATGATCAGGGCAAATAAGGGACGATGATTTTAGATGCAGGGGCAGAGCATCTGCATCTGATTAGTATTCGGCAAAGTCGAGGAACGTTCTCTTAATATCCCGGTCACTCACCTTCGACGGATCATTCTCCCGTGAATAGGCATCGAGTTCTAGCAATACGAGCTTCTGGTCGGTGAGCGCAGCCCTAAGCTTTTCAATGTCTTTTTCAAATTCAGGTTGACGGCGGGCCGACTTCAGCGAATATTTTCTGGCAAACTCGTCGCCGGCCGACTGGATACGATTTGTAAGATCGATGTTCAGCTTGATCTTATCCATGATCGCATCCTTTGACTTACCGACGACTTCAGTCGCTTCCAGCGTGCCGAGGGTGAGGACTGTAGTACCGCCAATACCCGATACGATCTTTGCGTCTTCCGTTTCCATCGTTACAGGTGCGATACCGGTAGTCGCGCCGAGACCAGCATTTAGAATGGATCGATTCTTTTTACCCTTTCGTGCCTGCTTGTAGTCGGCATTAAGCTGCTTATGATTTTGTTCGAGTTGTTTCAGCAGGACATGCGCGTTCACGAGGATGCCGCGGTACTTCTGATATTGGTGCGCGTCCTTCAGTTCAACATTTTCTGTGTCGTGCACTTCAATGTACACCCTCTTCTGTGAGCGGTTGTTCGACTTATCCAGCGCGTAGAAGGTGATTTCAGTTAAGAGCTTTTTCTGTACCTCTTCAACAAAATCGTAACCCGGAGTCCAGGTGAATTCATATTGAAGCGGCGTGTTCTCCTTCATCGTCGTTGGCTTGAGACGCGTGTCGTTAGCGATGAATCCGGCGCTCTTGACGTTGTCGTCGCCGTTAGGGTCTGACAGATACAGTTTGAGATTTATCGTTTCGTCTTCTTTAATGGAGAACAGCGAGTCGCCGGGAACGATCAGGATATCCGGAGGGAGATCCTGCTGCGTTTGCTGAATGCGCAACAGGCCACGCGTTTCCAGTTTGTCAGGTTGATCCTGGACGAAAAACTCGACAATGAGCGGGTTAGCGCGAAGCTCATAGAACTGATGTCGTGACGGCGTCCAGGTGAATTGTCCCTGTGATGACAGTACCGCTCCTTCAGGCAGAGCGCCCGGGACAGTCCTCACCACGATCGGGTCGCCGTCCGGGTCATACATATACTCCGAAGGGATCTGGTATGTGTTCAGCGACGACTGCCGGACATAGAAGACGGGGAGGTCTTCAACCACAGGAGGTCGATTTACATGCTTTACAGTAAAGGTGACCGGCTTACGCACACGGGCTCCGGATGGCAGGCGCGCCTGGAAAATGACACCGATATCACGGGTGAGGGATACTCTGTCGACCAGGTCGTATGATGGTTGCCACCAGAAGTTCCCCAGCGTATCCAGCTCCATGTTCAGCCCGTCTGCGCCTTCAATGGTAAAGAACGCCGGGCCATCGTAGTCCGAGAGTCTTAGCTGAAACTGCGCGACATCGTTTTCGTTCAGTATATTCCAGCCAATCGAATCTGGCAATACCAGCTCAGGAAGCTGCTGGCTAAACACGGTCGGACACACCAAAACCAGGGCAAGACAAACCAGGCGATGCTTCACTGCAATCAATCTATCAATTACGCTTGTTGAATTTGGCCTTTTGGATTTGGTTGCAAATTTAATCAAACCAAACGTCAGGGGGATGCCATCCAGCGAAAAGAGAGCCCATAATTTCGCCCACGATGTCCATGAAGTGGCGAAATTGATCCCAAAGGGGCGTGTGACGAGCTACGGGGCCATTGCAAAATACCTTGGAAAGGGCGTTACGGCCCGAATGGTGGGCTGGGCCATGCATAATTGCCCGAAAGGCGTGCCGGCGCACCGCGTTGTAAACAGCAAGGGAATTTTGACCGGAAAAAGCCACTTTTCAGGCCCAAATACCATGCAGTCTCTACTTGAGAAAGAGGGCCATTTGATTTCTGGCGATAGAATCGTCAATTTCGCCGATATTTTTTGGGATCCGGCGACGGAATTGCCTTAGCGGTGCAATTCTGAGAAAATGCCCTCCCAGAATGGGAACCCTGAAAGGGCAAAACGGCCAAAACGGTCGAATTTTTTAGGTTGGCCTGTTGGCACGCTCTTCGCTTATACGTCGGTACAGTTCAGAACCAATGAAAAACCTTAACACGACTGTAGTTGCATTTTTTGTAGCCTTGGCGCTGTCATTTTCTGGTTCCGCGGTGATGGCAGATCCGGGCGAAGACCAGGGGCTGAATTTTTTTGGTAAGGAGAAGGATCTTTTTGTGTTCAGAACTGCGAAAGGCACAAGCGACGCCAAAGTCGAGATTTATTCCGACTCTGGTGAGCTGGTAACAGCTCAGACGATGCAGAAACGGAAGATTATCATCGATTTTGGCGGCGTCGCCTTTGGAACCTATACGATCCGTGTTACGCAGGACGGCGTAATGAAGGAGTATCGGTACGAGAGAAAGTAACCGGGCATGCGCCCGTAAAAGATAGTGGGGTTGGTTTTAATCTGGTTTAGGTCGTCTTGACACGAGACGGCCTTCACCCTTTTATAAACTCTCAACTTCTGGTCGCCAAAACATCTGATTCCAGAGTCCCCTTCCCGAACGACAGAAGCCACAACCCTATGCAAGTGAACAGCCCGTTCACCAGCAAAATCTCAAATCCGAACTCATAGCCAAACAACAACTCCTTCGAGTTTGCACTCAGTATGTACGAAAGGATCGGCGACAACACACATACATAGGGAATCCACCGGTCGCGAACTTTTCGTTTCGAGAAAATTCCAAATGCAAACATACCGAGTAGCGGTCCGTAGGTATAGCCCGCGGCCTTGAACACAGAAGTAACCACACTCTGGTCGTTGATGATTTGAAAAACAATGATTACCGCGCAGATGAGCAGACTGAATCCCATGTGTACCAGGATTCTCGTGCGGGTGCGCTGCTTTGTTTCTTCATCCGTTTGTTTGAACCCAAGGAAATCAACACAGAAAGATGTTGTGAGCGCAGCCAGGGCGGAGTCAGAGCTCGCATAAGCTGCAGCAGTAATACCAAGAATAAAAGCGATTCCTAGCGCTACTGGGAAGTATTGAACGGCAAGCATCGGATACAACTCATCCGTGCGTGCGGGTACTTCGATGCCTTTGTACTCAGCATAGAGATAAAGCAGAGCGCCGAGGGTAAGGAACAGTAAGTTTACGAACACGAGCAGTATCGTGAACCAATACATGTTCTTCTGAGCCTCTTCCAGGTTGCGGCATGTCAGGTTCTTTTGCATCAGGTCCTGATCCAGGCCCGTCATCACAATAGCGATGAATGCTCCGCTGATGAATTGTTTGAAGAAGTTGTAGGGAGACTGCCAGTCCCACACGAAAATCGTAGAGTATTCACTTTCTGACACCAGCTTGCCGAGGCCAAAGAGGGACAAGTCGAGTTCCTGTGAGATGAAAAAGATCGTAAAGATCAGGGCCAATATCAGGAAGGTTGTCTGCAGCGTGTCGGTCCAGACGATGGTCTTTATCCCGCCCTTAAATGTGTACACCCAGATGAGAAAGATGGTGACGATGACCGTTACCCAGAATGGGATGCCCACGGCGTCAAATATGGCGAGTTGAAGCACCATGGCTGCCAGGAACAGCCGGAATGCAGCGCCAATTACGCGGGACAGTAAGAAGAAGAAAGCGCCGGACTTGTATGCCCAGAAACCGAAACGGCTGTCGAGGTATTCGTAGATCGAGACGAGGTTTAAACGGTAGTAGAGGGGCAGGAGCACCTTGCGTATTACGGTATACCCGACGACGTAACCAAGTACTACCTGGAAGTAGGCAAACTGCGATGTCCCGACCTCACCGGGAATGGATATGAAGGTTACCCCGGAAATGCTCGTGCCGATCATTCCGAAGGCAACGAGATACCATGGCGATTGACGGTTTCCCGTAAAAAACGTTTGGGAAGTCGCCCCGCGGGACGTCACCACCGAAACAACGATCAGCATGACGAAATAGACCGCGATAATAGAGAATACCAGCCATGGCGACATATCAACCCAATTAAGGCGCACAAAAAATCAAGAAAACGCCGGAATTCCAAATGCCGGGCGGATCGTGACAGGGACGTTGAAAATCACTAACTTTGTAATGTGATTCTAAAACAACCCGGTTTGACTATGAAGAATGCCGCTCAGGAAGAACTGCTCGTGGATGTACTGGAGGCGGTTGAAACTACCGAAGTCATGGACCTGGTCGTCTTTAATGACGACTTTAACACATTCGCACATGTGATCGAAACGCTCATCAGGGTGTGCAAGCACACGCCGGAGCAGGCCGAACAGTGCACCTGGATCATTCATTACACCGGCAAGTGCGCCGTCAAAACAGGTACATACGAGTATCTGAAGCCCATGCGCGAGGCTATATGTGAAGCGGGAATCGACGCGCGCATCCTCTGATCCCGCCGTTACCCTAATCCCAGCCCAGCGTGGACTTTTCCTCAAGGTTGATTGAAGAAGCCGTCAATCAGATTGCCCGACTGCCGGGCATCGGCAAAAAGACCGCCCTGCGGCTGGTGTTGCACCTCGTGCGTGAAAAGGAGGAGCTCACCCTTCAGCTTACAGAAGCGCTGAACCGCCTCCGTACGCAGATTCGCTTTTGCAAAACATGCCACAATATTTCTGATGACGAAGAGTGCGCAATATGCCGCGGTCCGAAACGCGACCGCAACGTCATCTGCGTCGTCGAAGACGTGCGCGACGTTATGGCCATCGAAAACACGGCGCAGTACAATGGCCTGTATCACGTACTGGGAGGCGTGATCTCTCCCGTGAACGGCATCGGTCCCGCAGACCTCAACATCGAATCGCTGGTGGCCCGGCTCCAGTCGGGGCAGTCGACGGTCAACGAAGTGATTCTCGCGCTCAGTCCCACGCTCGAGGGCGATACCACCGCATTCTACGTTCACAAACGTATTCAGCCCACCAACGTCAGGGTGAGTGTGATCGCCCGTGGCGTGCCTGTGGGCGGCGACCTGGAGTATGCCGACGAGATCACGCTGGGACGAAGCATCCTTTCACGAACTCAGTTCAGCTGAGCGGTGATTGATTTCTTTCTCGCATCGTTCCTTCCTTCCATGTTCGGAAATTCCTTTCTTTGCACGCTTTCTTTCAAACACATCACATGAGTCACCTTTCCAATCGCATCAATGCCATCGAGGAATCAGCGACCCTTGCCATGGCGCAGAAAGCCCGCGAATTCAGAGCGCGGGGTATCCAGGTTATTGGCCTTAGCTTAGGCGAACCCGACTTCAAAACCCCGAAACACATTTGTGAAGCAGCCAAGGCAGCGATCGATGAAGGAAAATACTTTGCTTATCCTCCGGTTCCCGGATATCAGGACCTGCGTGAGGCTATCGCGGCCAAGTATCAAAAAGAAAACGGCGTTCCTTACAAAGCGGAAAACGTTCTCGTTTCCAATGGCGCCAAGCAGTCTATTGCCAACGCCATGCTGGCACTCATTAATCCGGGTGACGAGGTCATTGTCTTCTCACCGTATTGGGTAAGCTACGATGCTGCGGTGCGAATGGCAGAAGGAGTTCCTGTGTTTGTACGCGGAACGCTGGAGAACGATTTCAAGGTAACGGCCGAACAGGTAGAGAAGGCGATAACCCCCCGCACCCGAGCCATCATCTTCTCGTCGCCGTGCAATCCGACCGGGTCGGTGTTCTCCCGGAATGAGTTGCAAGCAATAGCCGACGTTGTACTGAAACACCCGGAGTTGCTTGTCATCGCGGATGAAATCTATGAGCATATCAACTTCACCGGCGAGCAGGTAAGCATCGCTTCGCTACCGGGTATGTTCGACCGGACCATCACCGTCAATGGTTTTGCCAAAGGATATGCCATGACAGGATGGAGAGTCGGATACATTTGTGCTCCCACGTGGATCGTAAAGGGATGCAACAAAGTCCAGGGACAGATCACCTCGGCCAACTGCTCTATTGCGCAGCGCGCTGCGCTTGCCGCCCTGACAGGAACTCAGGAACCCACGAAGCAGATGGTCGCTGAATATCGGAAGCGGCGGGATATCGTGTATTCACTTCTAAGTGAGATCCCGGGTATCAAGACGAACAATCCTCAGGGTGCTTTCTACTTCTTTCCCGACGTAAGCGCGTGGTTTGGCAAAGGTGACGGAACGACGGTGATTCAAAATGCCGATGACTTCTGTATGTACATGCTGGAGCATGCCCATGTTTCGCTGGTATCAGGCGCAGCATTCGGCGATGATAAATGCATACGTCTTTCCTATGCGGCGTCTGAGCAGGAAATCCGCGATGCAATTGCCAGCATTAAAAAGACTCTCGAAAAGCTGAAGTAGACTACGGCACGTAGTGTGTCGGTGTCAACCGTTGACGGAGAGACATGACCTTTGACTCCATGTAGTTGAAGAACTTGGTTCGCTCTTTCTCGCCGGTGGTGCTGATCAGCACGGCTCGCTTCAAAAGGTTGTGCAGGTACTTTTCAAACTGCGCACAGAACACTTCATTGGATGTGGTGAGCAAATCCATAGTGTTTACGGTAATGTAGGCCACCCGCTTGTCGTCGGCGCTGAAAAGGACTGCCGTATCCGGGATGAGAATGTCATTGCGGTACAGGTTGTATTTCGGGCCGCCTTCACCTTTCGAGCCAGTCGCGGCCCAGCTTCTTACAATGCGTAACATTTCCGTGAACTGGTCGAGGATCGTAGCTACCATCCGCATGTCTTCGAAGAAGCCACACTCGTAATGAAACTCGATTTGGCGGAGGGTTATGTTCGCCGTCTCCTCACACCAGATCTCTGTTGACGGCAACATGCTGTAGCGGTCATAGATTCTCCTGGCCACGGAGAGGCGCTCTTTTTGAACAATCTCAGGACGAAATTTTTCGTCGAGGTAATCATGTGTGAGCACGCTCTTGTTCCAGAAGAAGATTTTGAAAGCGGCGAGTTCGGTATAGTTGAAGTATTGAAAGATCGGTAAGTCTTTCGCCTGGTATATCAGTTCACGTTGGTTGAACGACTGCAGTGTGTCGAGGTTATCCAGAATGGAACGAAGCCAGTGGTCAAATGTGAAATTATCATGACCAATAAGCCGATGGTGAAACGTGACTGTATTCGATGTTGGCGCGAGGAGCGCATCGAGTGAGATGTGATAGTGATTGCACAGTAGCTTGACTTCGTCAAGGGTCAGCACCGTCTCTCCGCGAATCCTTCTATAAGCGCTGTCTCGTGAGATACGCAAGACCTCGGAGAGGTCATCAGCAAATGAAATGTTGGGTGGGACCCTTGACCGGACGGTCTCAAGGAAGAGTGATTGAATGTTCGTGTCCATGGCCGGGGTTGGGGCTCGGACACCTAATGTAACAACTAATTCTCAAATTGCTGCTCCAGGGGAAGCTGTTTTTCCAGGTCGGCAAGAATCTTCCGGTCGAGGGGCGTTTCCTTAATGACGTTGTAATTGGCCCAGAATTCCTTGTTGTAGGGACGGTCCTGGTACTGGAGGCCGTAGTTTTTCATCTTCTCCGTGGAGGTTATGCGCTCCTTCGTATCAGGGGTGACCTTGTTGATGAGAAGTTCCTGGTAAAGCTCGGTTTCAAAGTTCAATTCATCGGTGCGACTGTCATACCAGTTGACCTTGGAGGTAACGGTCATGTAGTTGACATACATCTTGCCCTGGTATTGTCTGAAGTCGATCGTTTTCTTAAGGCCATCAAAGGTGCTGTACATTCCTTTCCTTCGACTGACGATCTCTCCCGTCGGACCTGTTTCGGTTTCCAGGTGAATGATGGCATAGTTGCGTTTGTCGATATACACCTTCAGGTGGAACTCACCGTCGTGGGTGACGACGAAGATAGGGTGCCCGTTATAGTATGTGTCTGCTTCGCGCTTTACAGACTTGAGGAATGCATCATCATTCTCAATCTGGCGATATCGGATGTTGTTGTGAAGCAAAAGGTCTTCCAGGAGATTGTCCTGATCGAAGTACTGAGTGAACTTGTTTTCGTATCCGAGGCTTTGACGTACTTCAATGAGCTTCACGCGCTCGCGAAGCCGGAATCGATTACGAGGTTCGCGGTAGTCGTCGTCATAAATTCTGACAGCCGCTTCAAGAAGGGAGATGTACGTGCCTCCAACTTTCTTTGCGTCGCGATAAAACCCATCCAGAAGAAAAGGCTTCATCGGATAGTTTTCCTCAATGCGTGTTAAGGCGATTCGCAGGACGTCGCCTCCTGAAAGCGTGTCAGCTACCACTACCTCCCGGAGCAGTGTGGGCGATTTGTCCAACTCGAAGATCTGGGGCTGACCAGTGCTTGACATAACAGACCATACCGGCGCTTCAAAGTTGGCGTAGCCCAGCATACTGATGACAAGAATCTCGTTGCGGTACTCGGCGGGCAGGTGAAAATCGAATTCACCCTGCAAGTTTGTGACGGTACCGATCGACTTGCCGAGAATACTAACAGAGGCGAAAGGCAACGGCTCACGGCTAGCACGGTCCCGGGCCAACCCCGAGATGGTAATGGTTTGGGCCAACCCCGAGGAGGAAAGGAAAAGCAACCCGGCTACCACAAAAAACCTCATAGGAGTATCGGCAAAAGACAAAATTCTCCATTGACCAGATCGTTTGCAAAGGGACGTATGATAATAGGTTATTTTGCAAATTTATCGCTGAAACGACGAATTATTCGTGTTTTGGTTTTTCTATACGTAACTTTATTGCTCAATTTACCAGGGTGAATTTTTTAGATAATATACCGAGGGTATGGAAGCGGGCATACTTTATCCTCTGCCTCTGGTATGCCATTAACTTTGCGGTAGGGACATTCCTGGAATACAAGTTCGAAAACCCCCGGACGTACATCTTCTGGAATGCGCTCTCCCTGTATGAGATGCTTTGCATCCTCATCGTCTGCAACCTTCTGTACGCAAACTGGCTCTTCAAATTCAGCGTACCGGTGCAGATCGCAGGCCATGTGGTGGGCGTTATGATGCACTTCCTGATCATGGGTACGTTCTCCTACTACCGGGAGGACTATGTGGAGGGCTACGTCCACTTCGACAACTGGAAGGATCACCTGCTTAGCTTGTTGAAATGGAAGGGGCTGCACTTCCACGACCAGTATATCATAACGGTCGGGGTGTACTACGTCATCCGGTACTTCCAGAGACTCCAGAATCAGACCCAGGAAAAGGGCGAGCTTACGGTGAAGAACCGCGAAATGCAGATTTCCCTTTTGAAGTCGCAGATCAACCCCCACTTCCTGTTCAATACGCTGAACTCCATCAACACACTCATCGGTTCGAGCAAGGAACAGGCACGCAAGGTGATCACTCAGCTGTCAGACATATTCCGCTACGCGCTCGACTCGCACGGCGACCAGATGGTCAAGCTGATCCACGAACTCGATTTTATTGACAACTACATCCGCATTCAACAAGTCCGTTTCAGCGACAGACTAAAGTTTATAAAACAGGTCGACTTTTCATGCCTTAACGTACACATTCCCCCCATGATCCTCCAGCCATTGGTGGAGAACTCGGTTAAGTACGGCATAGCTCCCAAGGAAGAGGGCGGTACGATCATGCTCACCGTAAAGCGCATCAACAACATGATCTTTTTTGAAGTGAAGGACGACGGCCTGGGATCAAATGCAACTAAGGTTATGGACGGGAGCTCGAGCGGCGTCGGGCTCAAGAACACAGACGAACGGCTTAAGAACATTTTTGGACCTGGCTCGGGGCTCCGCATTCGCTCCAACGAATGGGGATACTCCGTGAGTTTTTTTATTCCTTATAATGAAGAATTGCATCAAACTGTCCATATTGACGAAATAAATAAGAAAGCCGTATGAACATAACCTGCATAGTAGTCGATGACGAAAAACTGGCGCGCGACCTCTTGCTGGAATACCTCCAGCAGTTGCCGGACATCCAGGTCGTTGCCGAGTGCTCCAAAGGCAAGGAAGCCGTGGAGAAAATCGACAAACTAAAGCCGGATCTCGTATTCCTCGACGTACAAATGCCTGGAATGACCGGGTTTGATGTCCTCGACGAGATTGTTCACGATCCCTTCGTCATCTTTTGTACGGCATACGATCAGTACGCAATAAAAGCATTTGAGAAAAACGCCGTCGACTATATCCTGAAGCCCCTCGACCAGGAACGGTTCCGTCAAGCCGTCGAACGCGCCATCAACCGCATGAAGATGGAACAAAACAATGTGGGCGAGCTGCTGCGGAACCTGAAAACGGAAAACAAGACGAACTACGACTCGCACATCTTCGTACAGAAGTCGGAGAAGCTTCTTAACCTGCCTGTCGACGAAATTGTCTACCTCGAGGCGTCAGGCGACTATACCATTCTCACAACAAAGAACGATCAGTTTGTTAGTTCTTCAGGAATCGGTAAGCTGGAGGAAATTCTCAACCCCGAGATTTTCATCCGCGTTCACCGTAGTACGATCATCAACCTGAATTTCCTGAAGGAGATCGAGAAGCACTTCAACGGTGGTATGGTGGTAAAAATGCAAAACGGAAAGAGCTTTCCCGTTAGCCGTACCTATGCGAAACTGATCCGCAAGAAAGTTGTGTAATCACGCCTAACCCGGGTCGGGAATTTCCGAGGGTATTACGGTTTCGTTTCCCACACGTACTTCTACCTCCCGTACATGCTGACCTACGATTGCGGCTACGCGATCAGCGAGGTTCTGCCTTATGCGCTCTTTGTTCATGGTGCGCCGCGCGTGCCGGCGGGCGTCTTCCATGAAAGCATTGATCGCACGGTTGCGATCGTCCGTATCTACCCAGTTCCATAAGCCCCCTTCGTCGCGAAACTCCATGTCGCCAAGCAGTGACACAGAAAGGGTTTTTGGTTCAGGCGGGGGGAGGACGGCCCGACCGCCTTGAATGTCGATCGCAAATTCTTCATTGATATCGAAGCCTGCCTTAGACTCGAACGTTCCGGATACTTCGATCTTCTTTGTGCTTCCAAACCGCGTGTTCGTCCACTGATACCGGTGATGAAACCGTTGGGACATTGCTGCGACCTCGAATATGTCTGATTCGCGTTCGACGATGACCTGATTGTTCACCGTTATCCTGGGCGTGGCCTGGAAGAGTTCGCGAAAGTCCTGACCGATCCTTCGCGCGCCCTCGTAGCTTTGTTCGGCCACGCGACGGGGTATCACAACCAGCAGCACGTAGGCCGTGATGCACAACGCTACCAGCAACGCAATAACCAGCAGAATTCGTCTGTTACTGAACATAGGAGTTGATGACTACGGAATATCGAACAATCCTCATGCGGCTACAACAATTATCCTGTGGATTTCATTTGTGGGACGATACCCTGCTATATTCGTGCATGGCGAAACTCCTAAGCCCCTTGCTCTTCCTGGCCGCCATCACCGTGGCGAATGGCCAGTATATTCCGCGATTCGATGTACAGGGGCACCGTGGGGCACGTGGCCTGAAGCCTGAAAATACCATTCCCGCTTTTATTGCCGCGCTGGATTATGGGGTAACAACTATTGAACTCGACGTGGTCGTAACACGCGATCGGCAGATCGTTGTCTCGCATGAACCGTGGATATCGGCCGCCATCTGCCTGACTCCCGATGGAAGCCCTATCAGCAAGAGCCGTGAGAAGCAGTACAACATCTATGAGATGACATATGCGGAGGTGGCTGCTTTCGACTGTGGATCTAAGGGCAATGCCTCCTTTCCCGAACAGCAACCCATGCGCGTAAGCAAGCCCCTGTTGAGGGACGTTATCGCCGCCGTGGAGGACCACATCCGGAGTGTCTCGCGGTACGAAGTGGACTATAACATAGAAATCAAGAGTTCACCAGATGGCGACGGAAAATATCATCCGCCCCCAGCCGAGTTTTCCGATCTGGTTTATGAACTACTCGATCAGTATCTCCCCATGCGGCGCGTGGTTATCCAGTCGTTCGACTTCCGCGTGCTTCAATACTGGCATAAAAAGTACCCTGACGTAAGGCTTTCTGCACTGGTTGAGAACACGCGGTCGGTGTCCGCCAACCTTGAACAGCTTGGTTTCAGTCCCTCGATCTACAGTCCTTATTACAAACTCGTCACCCGCGACATGGTTCGCTACCTGCACCGCAAGGGTATCCGGGTTATTCCATGGACTGTCAATGATGAGTCGGACATGCTAAGTCTGAAGGCTTTGGGTGTTGACGGTTTTATTACGGACTACCCGAACCGCCCGGGAAAATACAAGATGACGCTTG
>QGUY01000318.1 GCA_003242315.1 Bacteroidota bacterium | reverse complement strand
TTGGTGGGCGCGGTTGATGTGTTTAAGGGGCAGGAACATCAGGCAGTAGCCTTCCAGCCCGTCGCGCCCGGCGCGACCTGTTTCCTGGTAGTAGCCTTCCAGCGACTTCGGCACGTCGTAGTGTACAACAAATCTAACGTCTGGTTTGTCGATACCCATGCCGAACGCGATGGTCGCAACAACGATATCTACTTCTTCATTAAGGAAGTCGTCCTGGTTCTTCACGCGCACATCGGCATCGAGCCCTGCATGGTACGGCACAGCCTTGAAGCCGTTAACGTTAAGCAGCTCCGCGATCTCCTCTACTTTCTTCCGGCTCAAGCAATAGATGATGCCTGACTTACCACGGTGTTCCTTGAGGAATTTGATAAGCTGCTTTTTCGTTTCCTTTTTCGGTCGAACTTCGTAGAAGAGGTTTTTACGGTTGAAGGAGGAAATGAACACATCGGCATCCTCCATCTGAAGGTTCTTCTGAATGTCGATCTGCACCTTGGGCGTGGCCGTCGCGGTGAGCGCGATGACGGGCAAGTTGCCCAGTTGCTGGATCATGGACTTTATCCGGCGATATTCAGGACGGAAGTCGTGACCCCACTCAGAAATACAGTGAGCCTCGTCGATGGCGATGAAGGTGACGTTGACCTTCTTGAGGAACTGAATCGTTTCTTCCTTGTTGAGCGACTCCGGTGCAACATACAACAGCTTCACCACGCCGTTCATACAATCTTTCTTGAGGCGTGTGATTTCACTCTTACTGAGTGTTGAGTTAAGGAATCGCGCGTTTACTCCATATGTATTGAGTTGATCGACCTGATTTTTCATCAGAGCGATCAGCGGCGAGATCACAACCGCGAGACCATCCATCATCATCGCGGGCAGTTGGTAGCAGAGAGATTTCCCTGCACCAGTGGGCATAATCACGAATGTGTTTCTTCCTTCGAGCAGATTTCGGATAATGGCTTCCTGATTGCCTCTGAACTGGCTATAGCCAAAGACCTCCCTCAGTCGTTCACGCAAAGCGTCTTTTTCTTCAACCAACATTTCGTATCAAAAAGCTTTGTTATTGTTGAACATGTGCTCCAAAATAAAAGGCACTGAATATACCTAATATCGGTGAAAAATTCATGCGGCAAATGAATTTAATCCCTATTAACTTACACCGCTGGTTACACCGAAAACGATTTCGAAAATGACACCATCACACTAAATTTGGTGTCAGTTCTGAAGCTCCCAATTTTCAGGTGGTACACTGCCGCAAACCCTTACAAAATTTTTTTTTACTAACCTGACTTCGGGACCTTCAAACACCAAGTTCTAAACGTGTAACAGATAGAGATGTTGCCTCTGCAAAACAGTACGGCGAGAAGACCACGGCGAAAAATCGCGGTTGTCGCCATAAAAAATGCTAACATTACAACATCAGGACCGGTAGCACCGGTTCACGGTGCGGAATTTTTTCCGACCAATAAGTATTGAAGGAATTTGTGACTATCTTCATTGTCTTTTGATCGATTCGTGGAACTCCAGTAATGAACAAGCACCTTTATGTAGTCCTTATGGCAGGAGGCGTGGGGAGCCGCTTCTGGCCGTATAGCCGCAATGCCAAGCCCAAGCAGTTTCTTGATGTTCTCGGTACAGGCAAAACGCTCCTTCAGTCAACCTATGAGCGCTTCCTTCCCATCTGTGATCCCGCTAATATTTATGTGGTCACTCACGAAGAGCACGTGGGCCATGTAAAAGAACAACTCCCTGATCTCAGGCCTGACGGAATCCTGGCAGAGCCAATGCGTAAAAACACCGCGGCTTGTATCGCATATGCAAGCTACCGAATTGCTCAGCGCGACAAAGACGCCGTCATGGTCGTCAGCCCCTCCGATCACCTCATCCTGAAAGAGGCTGAATTCCTCGACGTGATTCGCATGGCTGTTCAGGAAGCATCAGCACAAGACAAACTCATCACGTTGGGCATCCAGCCTACGCGACCGGAAACAGGCTACGGTTACATCCAGTACCACTCCGAGAACGGCCTCCTGAAAAAGGTCAAGACGTTCACGGAGAAACCCGAACTACAACTCGCCAGGACATTCCTGGAGAGCGGCGACTTCGTATGGAACTCAGGTATATTTATATGGGGTGTTCAGGCGATCATGGACTCGCTGCATCGCTACCTCCCCGAACTTGCCGAACTCTTTGAAGAAGCCAAACCTGCCCTGGGCACAAAACGGGAGAAAGAAGTCATACACGATCTGTACGCCCAGTGTAAGAACATCAGCATCGACTACGGCGTGATGGAAAAGGCCAAGAACGTGTACGTTTGTCTCGGCAACTTTGCCTGGTCAGACCTTGGCTCGTGGGGGTCCATCCATGAAATATCACCCAAAGACTCCAACGATAATGTCGTCAACGCCAATGCACTGCTGTACGACACGCGCAACTGTATTGTCAAAGGATCGCCCGACCGTCTCATTGTGGCGCAGGGACTTGACGGATACCTCGTGGGAGAATTCGGAAACGTCGTGATCGTGTGTGAGAAAGATAGAGAGGAACAGTTCCGTCGCTTCGTGAACGACGTCAAGACTCGCCAAAATGCTGGCGACTTCCTGTGATGGTCACCGCGCGTCTCCGCGCTGACGCAACACTTCAAAGATCGCGATCCCGGCAGCAACAGACACATTAAGGGAATTGATCTTTCCCCGCATGGGAATCTTCACAAGCACGTCCGCCCTGCGCAGCAGGTCGTCCGAAATGCCGTCTTCCTCCGACCCCAGCAGGAGCGCCATCGGGCCGCCGCCGAGGTCGTCGTAAATACTCTGCTCAGCCTTCTCGGTACACGCAATGACACGCACGCCGCGCTCCTGGAGAAAGGTCAATGCGTTTCGCAGATTTTCACGACACACCGGCACGTGGTTGAGTGCACCGGCAGACGTCTTCATGGAATCAGACGTAACCGGGGCGCTTCCTTTTTCCGGTACTACAATACCGTCGACACCGGCACACTCTGCGGTGCGCACTATCGCACCAAAATTCCTGACATCAGTGACGCGATCGAGCATTAGGAGAAAGGGTTCTCTGCCTGCGCTGTAGGCTTCATCCACAAGATGATCCAGCGACGCATATGTGATAGCAGAGAGTAGACAAACAACGCCCTGGTGATTTCTTGATCCCAGCCAGCGAAGTTTTTCAACGGGGACATTTTGCACCGGGATGTTTCGCTGCTTCGCGCGCTGTCGGAGTTCGACGACAGACTCGCTTTTCAATCCCGTCTGGATAAGAATCTTTTCAATCTCGCGGCCCGCATCGATCGCCTCCATCACCGCACGGGCTCCGTAAATCATATCTTTCTTTTCCATGCCGCGCAGATCAGAACCGCGAGTTTCTCCAGAGGTCGATTACCTCATACCAGTCGGTTGTGAACTTCTTCTGTCGTATGAGTACGTAATTGTCCGGGTCGAACAACGTTGGAGAGCGAACAAATGATAAAGTGCCCTTGAAATAGCCAGCATTGTAGTTCCACACTTCCCGGTCTTCAAAGCGGTATACTTCAGCAGGCCTGCCCAATATGATATACACCATACCGCGGTCTGTCTTCCAACCTTCCTTGTACGAAGCAAAGAGCTCGTTGGCCTCCTCGACACGTCGAAAGTAGCTCCGCATGAAATTCTTTGCCCTTTCGGAATTACCCGTAATGTTAAGTATGGTTCTGTCGAACTGTCGCTTGTCGCCACGGGAATTTTTCAATCGCTCGATCTCCTGGCGCGTGCACACATAAGTCAGCGGATCAACCAGGTTTTCGAGGCGTGTATACTTTGGATAATCATCATAGACGCGAAAAGCAACGCCTTTTCCCAAAGTTGTGTCACCCTGGATGAGATATAAGCCAGGGATAGAAAAGCGCTGGGTTTGACCGGATGTGATCCTGAAAACCGAATCAGGTCGGATTACCGGTGATACACGGGCAAGGGCTTCCGAAAAAGGAGGTGCGGCCACGGGAAATTCGTCTGTGTAAAGCGATACGATGAGCGCATCCCGCGGTCCGGCTACACTGACTGTCGCATCAACAGAAAGGTACCTTTTCCACAGGGGTTGATGGCTTTGCGGGATGTAAAAATCGGTTCTTTAA
>QGUY01000317.1 GCA_003242315.1 Bacteroidota bacterium | reverse complement strand
CCCGTCGACGGCAGCTTGAACGCTGCTCCTGGTACTTGAAGGTATAACCTTAAGGCCGGTGACCACCACCCTTCCGTGGATGTCGTATTTGGCAAAACTCCACTCCGATCTGCTGCGTTGGTCAGCGTTCTGGGTCATGACGGGCCGGTCAAGTACATCGTAAACGGTATAAATCCATCCCGCTGCCGGTGCTTTATATTCAACAAGACGACTGAAATTGTCATATCGGTACTGGAAGGCCCACTGATCCAGGAATGCCTGGTTTGGGCTATAATTCGCCGCCGCAGTACCTTCAGGTGTGAGGGTGTAGGCCAGGCGACTGAGGTTATCGTAGATATAGTAGGTTTTTAGCCAGGTCGTGGCCTCGGACTGAACTTCAGTCAAGACAACACGGCCGGATTTATCGGTCCAGGACTTTGTCTTGTTTCCGTTTTCATCGGTTGTGACCTCGCAATACAACTGGTAATCGGGGTAAACAGAGGTGCTCACAGGTAGCCCAGAAGAATTTACCGCCCAAGCTCTAATGCCATCCGACGCCCTGTTTAACAAGTACTCATGTATTATCTTCTTTTGGGCGTTGTGCCAGTCGGCGCCTACTCCAGTTTGCGACAAGATCCTGCCCAAGGGAGATGATTCTGGTTCAACCGTCGAATACGGTTTTGTATCATGCGCGACCTTGGGCGCATTTTGATAAAACTCATACTGTTCGCTGTTTGAATAACCCCCATCGCTAAGTGCATGGAAGCGATATTCGCCATCATCATCGGGACTCACGTAAGGGAGATATTTGTTGATCTGCCGACCGAGGCTATCGTACTCTATCGGAATCACCAGATCCTTCTGGAGTGGCGATACTTTCGACCCGATAGTTTGCAATGGGTTGCCCAATCCTCCGATATAGCTAATAGTTTCCGCCATCTCGTTGACGGCCAGCGTAGCAAGTGAGGACTCGGATATTACCCCTTCCTTTTTGACGTGGGTCAGGGCAACTGAATTCATGGCAATCACCGCAATCGTCACTGGTTGAGACGTACCGCTTCCTGTCATTCCCGACTTCGTAACCGTAACCGTGTAAACCCCCGCATTTGTAACCTCAATAGAAGATGTATTGCCACCAACTTGAACGCTATCGCGCCACCATTGATAGGTGCTGTACGTATTGTTTTCCACGGAGAGCCTAACGCTTTTCCCCAGAATGACGTAAAGACCGGTGTAGCTGATGATCGGCTCGGGCGTTACGGTGGCAGTTACCGCAACGCGACTGCTCTCACAGCCGGTAGAATCATTGTAGGACGACACGTAAAAGGTAGTCGTGCCGGATACTACTGGTTTAAATAAAGACGCAGTATCAAGCAAATTCCCTCCCGAGGCTGCGTCATACCATCTGTTTCCGGTCCCCTCGGAACCTGTTGTAGCAGTGAGGGATACTGGGCCGGGCTCTTTGCGGGTCACACCGGATGCTGAGGGCGCGCTAACTGCCGGGTTGTACGTAACCGTCACCGGTCCTGATGACGCCTCACTCCAGCATGAACTCTCCGTGTTATATGCCCGCAGGTAATAAGATCCTGAAGCCGACACGGCCCTCGGTGTGCCATATCCCAGACTTGTACTTGTCCCTGAAGGACTCGTCTGCCAGTACCACCTCACGTTAGCTGGCGGCGTGCCACTGTAGGTAAGGGATACGGGACCACAGGTGTTACCCGAGGAAGACGGTGCGGGGGGAGTTGATGGCTTCGGTTTGACAGTGACGTTCACGCTGGCCGAAGTATTGCTCCAACAGCCAGCACCGCTCCTTGCGCGCAGATAGTAAGTTGCTGACGTTACCACCGGGTAGTCAGCAGAAGAATTTGAAGTGCTGGTTCCCGTGGCAGTCGTTTGCCAGTACCAAGTTGTCCCCGAAGGGGATGAAGGTGGCGTGGCGCGGGTCAGTATGCTTTGCCCGCATTGATTGTTGACCGTGGGCGTTGCCGGTTGTGCCGGGTATGGATTAACCGAAAATGAAACCGAAGCGGAACTGGCACTCCACGTGTTGTTCGAGGGCTTATACGCGCGGAGATAGACAGTTTTGGCGCCCTCAGCTGCGACCGTGTAGGTTGTGTTACTGTTGTCCTGATTGGTACCATTAGAGGTAGTCTGCCAATACCAGACAATTCCCGACGGAGGGGTACCGCGTGTAACTACCTTGTCGCCGCATGTATTGCTTGACACGGTCGGCGTTGAAGGAGTGGAAGGAGGCGTGCCGCCTCCACCCCCTCCCGGATCACTAAAAAGAATGGCCCCGGGTGTGACCGTAAGGCTGTCCTTACTCAACTGCTGACACCATGACGGAACGCAAGCCAGACAAATGGCCGTAGCGATCAGAAGGGTACGTTTCATATCGATAGGGTCTTTTAGTTTATAGCCAGCTCGTAATCATAGTGTCGGAGGATGTCCCCTTCGTGATTGCGCACAAGCTTCACCCTTCTCCTTTCGTCGTACTCAATGAACTGCGAGCGCAGGTTCACATCTGTAGTGGTGATCACATTACCGAACGTATCGTAGCTGGTTGTTGTCATAAAGCTTCCTGTGGGACAGAGCCGGAGTTCATCAAGGTAAATAGACGTGGTTCCTGTAATTTGAATGCCTTGGGAACCACTACTGATGTTGATTTCCTTTTGGACCTTTGACCATCCATCTGGATCTGCAGGGCTGGTTACCGTACTCAGAACGCTAGCGCCTCCAGTTGCTGTTACCGTAACCGTTCCCCCCTTCTGATAATAGGCAAGGGTGTATTTGCCAGATGGCAAATTGGTTTTCTGGATCGTTTGCGACATGCCAAGCTGCAGGGATCGCTGACCTGTCTTGAACTGTGCAGTGGCAATTGAGGGCTGGTTTGGAGAAACATACTGGTATGATGCCTCCACTTCGAGCGCCGTTACGTTCAAATCGTATTGCAGGCTGACATTCCACGAACCGGCTGTGAGATTGACTGATCCGTTACCGCTGATTCCGGATAAAAGTTTCTCAATTGGAGTAGCGCCTTCTTTGAAAAAGACCAACACCGGATTGGGCCCACTCGAGCGGGTTACGCTATATGAGTAATTTATCGTCTGGCCAGAGGAAAGAACCATTGTTTCAAAAGTGTGACTAAGGTTAAGGTTCGCATACGCCGTAAGCGTTGAAGTCCCGGCATTCACAATCCAACCGCCAAAATCCGTGGATTCAAAACCGGTGTAGGCAATCTGGCCGGCCGATGCCTCGGTTGCACTTGCCACAACGCGGTTGATTTTGCTGTCGATGACAACAGCTTGTGGCCTATCACCTGGAACCTCGGTTTCGGTCGGTGTACCCGTATTGCCGTATGCGTTGATTTGGGCCCTCAGCCTGGTATAATTGCCCAGATCGCTCATAAAGTCATTCTTGGCGGTGTTTATCGGGATCTTGCCGACATACACATACTTCGGGTATATCTTGTTCGGCTGCCATTCAAAATATTCCGTCTTCTCATAACCCGTGACGTATTCGCTACCGCTCTTGATCACAGAAGTAATGGTCTCAACGGGAAGACCAATCATGTTCAGGTTTTTCATGACGGCAAACACTCCTGTCGATGGAACGTCGGCTACGTACTTGAATTCCTTCTTCAGCATGTCGGACGATATCGAAGTCGTAGTCTCAACGCTGACCGGGAAGAGATGTGTGCCTGCCGTGTCAAAGGAGTTCGTAATTGTGGTCTGCAAACTAATCGCTCCGTTATTTTGTTCGTAGTCGTAGATTTTCGTTTCCTTCAGATAAACGAATTTGGATTGCACGACATAATTCTTTACGATAAAGTCGTTGATACCTGGATCAGTGAAGAAAAATATCTTATCCCGCGCGCAAGACAATCCCTTTATTGTGAAGACATGCGCGCCTTCTTCATACGTGTTCTCTATTTTCTTTACGAGAGTACTGTCATCATTTTGTACCTGATACATCTCCCTGGAAAGGAGGTTTCCGGCTGCCCATGAATTATCGGGAACCGGAAAATAAGGGAAATCAATGAGGGGAGGCGTATAGGTGCTGAAGTGTGATACCGTCTTGCCGGTTGATTTGACGTTATCGTTGGAGTAGGTCGTGACGTACTCGTAGATCACCGGC
>QGUY01000316.1 GCA_003242315.1 Bacteroidota bacterium | reverse complement strand
TTGGAAAATTTGTTAAAAGACAGGGGTAAGGATGTATTGTTTGTTAACGAAGCGATGGGACTCAACTTTGCTTTTACGCTTGACGATGACGATGACCGCTCACGTCTTTCAGGATTGAGCATATATCGCGTCGCGTTTCCGCGATATCGTGAGCGGCCTGTGTTTTACCGAGGCGCCCACCTCCAATACGAAGGGCAGCGTTATCCCCTGGAGACAGCTGAAGATCTCAACCGGATCGCCATTCACAGCCTTCGCGAACGGATGATGCTGGAATTCAGCAAAGGGCTGCTCAGAGCTGCGCTGAAAAAGGCGACGGAAATGAGCCTGAGGAAAGAAGATGTAACCCTGGGGGCGCTGATAGGGGTTGTAAATGCCATTACCGAACACGCGGATACCCGCAATTGGCAGACCCTCCCTCATACCATTTCGTATGCCCGGATTCCGCTGCGGGAAGGCGATAACGAGGTGGATTTCGTCCTTTATGAGCCCGCCGGAGGCGAGTACAGGCATCATTTCAAGTACCGGGCAACCCGCAATCAGACACTATTTCACACCTTTTCGTCGTTGGAATCCATGGATTCACCGTACAGGTCGGCCTGGTAATGACCCGCCCGCGTGGCCGGCATGTATGGTTTGGCCTCAGGATGCACTAGGAAGATATGGGCGTTTCCAGTATTTTTACTCGTTTAATTTCCAGATACTGAGTCGCTTATATTTTTTGACTGCAGGCGTTTATTTTTGGACACTTTAAACTGGCGCAATCTGAACTTCAGGGTCACATGGATATGCCTCTTAATCTGCCTTCTGGGTGGTGGTCATGCTTTGGCCCAGTATGAGAACGAGAGGGACGCGACCATACCACTGGAGTACTTTTACATCAAGCGCACAGGCCCATCGTTATTACGGACGCTGCTATCGAAAGTAACCTGGGGCGTAAGTACGGGTTACGGCCATACGGTGTTCAGTCACGACCTTTCAGGATATGGTATCGCGCAGAATCCGGGTGCTTCTCCCGTGATCTTTAACGGAACGCAAGTCGCCGCCGGGTATTCAAACTGGTTCAACAGGGTCGTTACCACGCCCAATACGGTAACGGGTCAAACCTTCCTGGTAAATTCTGACACGGCGAGTATTGGGTTCCGGAGTCGGGCAGGAAGCATTCCCCTGCGTTTGACGCTGTACTTTGAATTCGACCGATACCGCATTGGTGGTGGCTACTCGGTAGAGTACATGAAGATAGGCGACTTCAAGCCGATCAGCCATGGAGAGGACATAAACGCGTTTTCACCGGAAGATCCTTCGATAATCCTCTCGAAGTATTTCGTCATGCTCGGCGGCGCGGTGTATCGTTACAACGATTACCTGCTCGTGGTCGACTTCAATTTCGGCGGATATAATCCGGGAAGCAGTTTCGATAAAAGCGTTATCAAGAAGGGGCTTTACATGAACTTCGGTGCCCAGGTGGAGCGGGAGATGTCTGAATACTTTCGGCTTTTCGTGCGACCGTCGTATGAGTTGAAGAGCTTTAAACTTAACGTGCCGGAGTCGGCCGCCATCACCCACAAGTTCAACGCCTTCTATGTGAACGTCGGATTCACCTATCGGCTCCCGGAGTTGAGGCGTTGTGTTTTCAAGCAGTGCCGTGCCCAGCTGAATCACGTTCATGGCAACAAAGAATACCGCAGCCGGGTCCATCCGTTCTACAAAAAACAGAATCCACACTACGGGGAAAACTACCCCACCTTGTTGAAATACAAGGGGGGTAACAAGAAGAAACTTAACCCGTACTAGGTCGCTTTTTTGGGGTTGTTTTGAGGGTATTTCAGACCCCCGCCAAGGCGCTCATTTATTTGCCGTTTTTGGCCGTTTTTGGTGCGATTTTAGCCATTCTTTTGGTATCTTGCGGGGCCTTTTTCAGGGCCCCAAACGTGCCAAAAAACAACACATTAGATGGCTGAAAATACCGGTGGCCAGACCCCTGGCCGGCAGAGCATAATCCCGATCAACATAGAGGATGAAATGAGGGGTGCGTACATCGATTATTCGATGTCCGTCATCATCTCTCGTGCCCTTCCTGACGTTCGCGACGGCCTCAAACCCGTGCATCGTCGGGTGCTGTATGGAATGCTCGAGTTGGGGGTCAATTACAACAAGCCCTACAAAAAATCGGCCCGTATCGTAGGGGAGGTGCTTGGTAAGTATCACCCGCACGGAGACAAATCGGTATATGATACCATGGTTCGTATGGCCCAGGACTGGTCCCTCCGCTACACACTCGTGGACGGTCAGGGCAATTTCGGGTCTATCGACGGCGATGAACCGGCAGCTATGCGTTACACGGAGGCACGCCTGCGCCGGATTGCCGAGGAAATGCTCTCCGACATCAACAAGGATACGGTCGACTTCCAGCCAAACTTTGACGACTCGCTGAAGGAACCAACCGTACTGCCTGCGAAACTTCCCAACCTGCTCGTTAACGGCTCCTCCGGGATCGCTGTGGGTATGGCCACGAATATGGCCCCCCATAACCTCAGGGAAGTGGTGGACGGCATCATTGCCTACATCGACAACAACGATATCACCATAGCCCAACTCATGGAGCATATCACCGCCCCGGACTTTCCCACGGGCGGTATCATCTACGGTATCCAGGGTGTAAAGGAAGCCTACCTCACCGGGAGAGGACGCATCGTCGTCCGTGGCCGTGCAGAGATCGTGACGGGCCCCAACGGCCGCGAGCAAATCATTGTGACCGAAATCCCCTACCAGGTGAACAAGGCCCAGATGATCGAAAAGACGGCGGCTCTGGTAAATGACAAGGTTATTGAGGGCATTTCAGACATCCGCGATGAGTCGGACCGCGAAGGGTTCCGCATCGTCTACGACCTGAAGAAAGATGCCATCGGAAATATCGTCCTGAACAACCTTTACAAGTATACGGCCCTTCAATCGTCCTTCAGCGTAAACAATGTTGCACTGGTCAAGGGCAGGCCGCTTACGCTCAATCTCAAAGACCTCATCAAGTGTTACGTTGACCACCGCCACGATGTAGTGGTACGGCGTACAAAGTTCGAGCTGGCCGAAGCAGAAAGGCGGGCTCACATACTGGGAGGATACCTGATTGCTCTTGACAACCTCGACGAAGTCATCGCGCTGATTCGCAATTCCGCCGATCCCGATACGGCCCGCACCGGCCTCATGGAGCGATTCGGTCTCACTGAGATCCAGGCAAAGGCCATCCTCGACATGCGTCTGCAACGCCTTACCGGGCTGGAACGCGAAAAGATTCAGCAGGAATACAAGGAAGTACAGGAGCTCATCGCCCGTTTGAAAGACATCCTTGCAAACGAGCCGGTGCGGATGCAGATCATCAAGGATGAGTTGAAGGAGTTGCGCGATCGGTACGGCGACGATCGGAGGACCGAGATCGTCCATCGCGATGACGAGATCACTCCGGAGGATATGATCCCCAACGAGGAGATGGTGATCACGATCTCCAACCAGGGTTACATCAAGCGTACCATGCTGGCGGATTACCGCACGCAAGGCCGCGGTGGCGTTGGGTCCCGGGGCGTCGCGACAAAAGAAGATGATTTTACGGAACACCTCTTCATTGCCCAGGCGCACAACTACCTGCTGATCTTTACCGACCTCGGAAAGGTGTACTGGAAGAAGGTGTATGAAATTCCCGAAGGTTCGAAAACCTCGAAGGGAAGGGCCATTCAGAACCTCATCAATATCGAGCCCGGCGACCGCGTGCGGGCCGTGATCAACGTGAAGGACCTGGAAGACAAGGACTACGTCAACAACAACTATGTTGTGCTTTGCACCGAGCAGGGTGTCATCAAGAAGACCCCCCTCGAAGCGTATTCACGCCCCAGGGCCGGCGGCATCACAGCCATAAGTATCCACGAGGGAGATAAACTCATAAATGCCTCATTGACAAATGGTAATAACCATATAGTTATAGCGAAAAGCGAGGGTAAAGCCGTACATTTCCACGAGTCGGAGGTTAGGCCCATGGGCCGTACCGCGGCTGGCGTACGCGGCGTAACGCTGGATTCGCCGAACGACAAGGTGATTGGGATGGTTTGTATAACAAGGGAAAACCAAAACTTACTGTGTT
>QGUY01000049.1 GCA_003242315.1 Bacteroidota bacterium | reverse complement strand
GCCTTATTGTCGCCAGCGCCGTCATTGTTCTTGTCATCCTTGTTATCCGGCTTTTTGTCCGGACCCTTATCTTCACCTGGGTCTTTCCCCTTATCGGGGGTCTTGTCTTCGTCGGGACCTTTATCCTCACCGGGTCCGTTGCCTTTGCCCGGGCCGTCATCTTTGCCAGGACCTCCACCTTTACCGGGTCCACCGTCTTTACCGGGACCGTCGTCTTTCTTATCGGGACCATTATTCTTGTCATCGCTCTTTCCCGGGTCACCTTTGTCACCGCCCTTCTTTTCGTCGTCTTTCTTCTTATCGTCTTTTTTATCATCCTTCTTTTCGGGTGCTTTGTCTTCCTCCTTCTTCCCGGGACCCTTGTCTTCCTCCTTCTTCCCGGGACCTTTGTCCTCCTCCTTCTTTCCTGGCCCTTTATCCTCGTCCTTCTTTCCTGGCCCTTTGTCGTCATCCTTTTTCTCGGGCCCCTTATTGTCAGCCTGGTCCTTACCTGGACCACCGTTTGGTTCTTTTCCCTTATCTCCCTCGCCTTTGCCGGTCGTCGCAAGGACGTCTACGGTCAATGTATACGGCTCGCTGTCGGTTGTTCCATCATTCACCACCACTGTCACCTCAAGGCTACCATGTAAGCCTTCATCAGGAACGATGGTGTTATCAGAGACGTGAAAATTTTCTGAGGCTTCTGAAAGCTTCAGCGTAAAATCATCCGGATAGGAGTTATCGGGATCCACAACCAGAAGATCTTCCAGGGTAATTGCCAAAGGATTATCAGCGCTAATACTAAGGGGTTGCTGTCCGACGATTTCGGGAGGAATGTTATTCTGAGCCTGAGTGTTGGTAGGGACAAACCAGACAAACCAAAGGACGGCTATGCCGCGAATATGCGATAGCAGGATACTTTGCCAGGGACGTGGCAGACAGGGGTCTGACGACAAGTTCATGGTGCGTTTCCCGCAACCTGTAGAAAAAAGCGCGCCGGATTGCTGAGTGCCCGCCAGAGCTAAATGATACGCGATGCGTCAAGGCAAGAGCGGGGAAAAGAAGCCACGTAAAGAGGAAGAGTGAGGACAGTGTCAGTGTCAGTTACTTCTTTCCCAGTTCATCGGGCACAAAATCAAGCGATACCGAATTCATGCAATATCTCTTGTACGTCGGCGCAGGTCCGTCGTTGAAGACGTGGCCGAGGTGGGAGTCGCAGCGTGAGCAGAGCACTTCGACCCGCTGCATGCCATGGGAGAGATCTTCCCTATACCACACACTATTCTTGCGCGCGGGCTCAAAGAAGCTTGGCCATCCGCAGTTGCTGGCAAACTTGGCATCAGAACGAAACAACCGGTTGCCACATACCGCACAAAAGTATGTTCCCCGAATGTCGATATTCCAATACTGTCCCGTGAAAGCCCGCTCCGTGCCCTGTTCGCGGGCAACATGATAGAGGTCGGGCGGAAGGATCTTTTTCCAAACAGCGTTGGATACTTTCAGCTTGGTTGTATCGGTATTGGAATAATACGGATTGTTGTTACGCGCCGGGTTGGGTTTGAGTGCCTGCGAGAAGGCCGCTCCGGTGATAACCAGCAAAAGAAGGGGAAGGATCGCTTTCATAGTGCCTTTGGGTCTATCAGACAAAACAACCACCAAAAACGGAGGGTTCAAAGCATCAACGGATATTCTATATTTGATCTCACACAAACGGCGGTAGATCCCGTCGTGTGCACGATAACATGCTGAAGCAAATTCTGTTGGTCGGTCTCGGCGGAGGACTGGGGAGCATCCTGCGCTACCTTACGTCGGTCTTTACGGCTCGCCTCTACGACGACGCATTTCCTCTTGCTACGTTCGTTGTTAACCTTATTGGATGCTTTGTAATGGGACTGCTGGCCGGGATGCCCGGACTGCTGACTCACGAAACACGGCTTCTCTACATGGCCGGCTTTTGCGGAGGGTTTACGACTTTTTCTGCCTTCGCCTTCGAAAATGTTCGGCTGCTGCAAAGCAACAACCATTTGACAGCTTTCTTCTATATTGGCTTAAGTGTACTCGCCGGGCTCGTCGGCATATGGCTGGGCCTGCAGGCCGCAAGACACATCTGAATATGAGATATCTGCAACTCCTACTCCTGTTTGTTGGTATTGCCCATGTATCCGCGCAGGATACTTTTTACAGACAAGAACTGACGAACCTTCTTGATGTATCAAGATTGCCCTTGTATCGTTCAGGAGAGATGTATCAACTGTCCAGCTACGACACAACCGGCGGCAACGACGATGGCTTCAGCGGCAAGTATTCGTTTGTACGCAAAGAAGGAAATGACTTCGTAATTGCCGACCTCAAGGGACCTGGGGTGATAAACAGAATATGGACGCCCACACCGACAACGGATACGATCAAATTTTATTTTGATGGTGAACGCAAGCCCCGGATCGCTGTTCCGTTCATCGACCTGTTTCGTGGTGACCGCTTTCCTTTCATGGCGCCATTGTGCGGCAATCAAATCGGTGGGTACTATTGCTACCTCCCGATACCCTACGAAAAGTCATTAAAAATCGTCTATTCAGGGACGAACCTGCGCTTTCACCAGACACAATATCGTACTCTTGACAAGCGCGACAAGGTAAAATCTTTTACCGTCGCCATGGTGGACGACAACAGGGACCTTTTCGATAACATTGAAAAGGTGTGGAACAAGGATCGTACACCGCTGCAACAATATGGCCCGGACTTAAAAAAGCGGGACGTCAACCTGGTACTTAAACCAGGCATGACGGAGACGCTGTTCTCCATGACTAACGGAGGCCGCATCGCGGGCATTATCTTAAATGCCAGTGGTGGCCTTGCTGATGCCTACCGCAGGATAATGCTGACAGCGCAGTGGGATGAAGAGAAAATCAATGCGCTTGATCTCCCGTTACACGACTTTTTCGGATTTGCCTTTGGCAAACCTTCGATGAAGTCAATTCTCCTTGGATCCGACAGCCGTACGATGTATTCGTACATTCCGATGCCTTTTGATGCATCGTGTCGCCTCACACTGAGATATGATAAGGAATCAGCCAATGATCCGGATGCGATCGTAGTAAGCGGTACGATCTATTACAACGATGTCAAACGCGACAAAGACCGTGAAGGAAAGCTTTATGTTCAGTCGCGTCGACACTACAACATCCCGGACGGTGTTCCCCATCTCATTGCCGACGTTACGGGCCGTGGCCATTACATAGGTTCCATCGTAATCGCAAAAGGGCTTGAAGCTGGTCATACGATGTTCTGGGAAGGTGATGACGTGGCGATGATCGACGGCGAAATGCGACTTCATGGAACGGGATCAGAAGACTACTTCAACGGAGGTTGGTATGCCGTGATGGACAGATGGAACCAGGGCATGAGTCTTCCTATCCATGGATCGCTGGAATACGACCTTGCCACTTCCCGCACGGGAGGATATCGTTTTTATCTTACCGACAAGTTGAATTTTAAGAAGTCGCTGCGACTTACCATTGAACATCAGCCGGAGGCGGAACGCAATGTGAAGACCGATTATACATCGCTGGGCATTTTTTATGCCGACGGACCTCAATTTGAAAATACGCCGATCCGCCTCTCGCAGGAAGGCATGGATATTGGCAGCCGCGATATCCTTACACCACAGGCGATGGTACTACGGCTGTACTGGTTGGCAAGTGCGGACTTCGATGATCCGGCTATGGTGTTCTCTATGAAGACATCTGATTCATGGACGGCCAAGATCGATTTTGATGCGGTACCCATGGCACAAATGTTTCTTAACAATCTCGACAATGGAAAGTACAAGTTGTATGTCGAGTATGGATACGCCGGTGCATCAGGAGATTTCAGCATTTGGCAAGGTTCCAGGCAGATTTCGGAATGGATATCGCCAAAGCAATCCGACGGTGAACAAAAGCTGGCATATGCCGGAGAAGTTGTGATAAGCGATGAAATGAAAACCATTACACTGAGAAAAAGAGTCGCAGAGAACGCCGTCGTTCGCATCTACAGCTTCCAGTTTGAAAGAGTGGTAGGGGAATGGTGATGCACTTCGTGGCAGATCGGTGATCGGGAAATTCGAGCTTATTATGCGCACGGCAATGGCGGGCAGGTCATGTACATTAATGACGAACCTGATATGGTGGTGGCGTTTACGGTTGGAGCATACAATGCTAGGGCGGAGGCAGGGCTATACTCTTTAATGAGAAATCGTATTCTGCCTGTGGTGATTGAGTAGAAATTTTGTGTGACCTGCCGTCGTGAGTGCTATAGATACATTTCTTAAGGGTTATATTGATCGTGGACATGCACCCTCGGTGCAATATGCTTTCTTTGATGACTCAAACGTACATCATCAGTTCGGGTACGGCTTTCGTGATGTAGGGCAGCGACTTGCGGTAGAGCCGGATACATCGTACCATCTCTTTTCCGTAACCAAGACGGTAACCGCACTGGCCACGCTGCAACTTGTGGAGCAGGGACGACTAAAGCTGGATGACAAGGTGTCGGACCACTTGAATGGTTTTCCCTATCCTTCGACCATTACTGTTGATCAGCTTTTGAGTCACACGTCGGGAATCCCAAATCCCATTCCCCTTAGATGGATTCACCTTGCAGAGGAACATGTAACTTTTGATGATGACCGTTTCTTTGATGGGATATTTTCAGCAAACCATAAACTACTATTTTATCCGGGCACTCGTTTTAAGTATAGCAATCTTGGGTATGTATTTCTGGGAAGGCTGATAGAACGCGTCTCAGGAGTTGCGTTTGAATCGTACGTTCGCGACAACATCTTCGCTCCGGCAAGCATTGAACCTTCTGATCTGGGATTTGAAATAAATGTATCAACGATGGCGGTTGGTTATCATAAGCGATGGACGATTTCGAACGCATTGTTGAGTATCCTGATGGACAAACGCAAGTTCATGGGACCACCAGAAAGGGACTGGCGTCCGTTTCGGCATTTCTACATTAACGGTGCTGCCTACGGTGGACTGTTTGGAACACCCCGTGGATTGGTCGCTTATGCTCAGGGTCTTCTGAAGACGGACTGCCCATGGCTGAGCGACTCATTCAGGAAAGAGCGTTTTCGGGAACGTAGTGCCGGGGGCAGGGCGACAGGAATGTCTTACTCCTGGTTCACTGGTATGCTTGGAAACAACAGGTACTTCGCGCATGCCGGAGGTGGGGGAGGTTACTATGTGGAATTGCGATTGTATCCCGGACGGCGTCTGGGCAGCGTGATCATGTTTAATCGCTCAGGCATGCGTGATGAGCGTTTTCTGGATCGCGTTGATCGTTTCCTTCTGTGACGGGCTGTTCTGAAAAATAGAGCGGAAGGATTTGACGCCCGGCCAAATCCTCCGCCCATTAGAAAAGAATCATCAGGACACGACGCTTTCTGCGGCATCTCTTGATGCTGTCGCTCAGTCTTGCGAATTCATCGCTGTCTACCGACGCATGACGTGCGGTGACATAGGATTGAATCGCCTTCCTGATGTTTCCACGCAGTTCGTACGCCTGTCCTATGTATTCCATGAAGGCGACCTTGTTGGCGCCTGCCTTGACTGAACCTTGTTCGAGGTAACCCAGCGCTTCAACATACACGCCACGAGCCAAGTAGATCCATCCCAGATGCAAGTAAGGCGGCGCATAAGTCGGGTCGAATTTCATTGCCGCCTTGAAATGCACTTCCGCCTTCATCGGCTCATTGGCGTAGTACAAGTATACCCAACCGATGAGGTTGTGAAGCTTTGCGTAACCCGGTTCTTCGTACAAGAGGTCATTCAGTATCGCAAGCGCTTCGTCTACGCGATAATCGTATACCAGGCCTTCGGCCTTCTTCATGTAGTTGTCAATCCATTCCATTTTAGTTTATGTTTAGGTTCACGTTCAAGGTTCGGACCTTGAACCGAACCTTAACTAATCCTCTGGCGGCGTTTCATCGCCGCACATACGTACTATCCTGGGTGTGAATACACCCAATGTTTCCACCAGTTCGTCCTGGTAGCGCATTACGTCGCGGATGTCCTTGTACACCATCGGTGCCTCGTCGAGGCCGCCGCCGATCAGTTCAACGCCATGCTTATCGAGTTCCTGCTTCAACATCTTTCTGTTGATAGTGGATTTCGCCGCGGTTCGCGACATCACTCTTCCTGCGCCATGTGCTGCCGATGCGAGGGATGTCGGATTTCCTTTACCGCGCACGATAAAGCCGGGGGCTGTCAACGAACCGGGTATTACGCCGAGGACATCCTTTCCCGCGGGGGTCGCACCTTTGCGATGCACAATCACTTCTTTGCCGTCAGGCAACTTTTCCTTCCAGGCAAAGTTGTGATGGTTTTCTACCATCAGCAGGGGCTGCTCGCCGAGGCTCTTCGCCATCCGCTCGTGGATCTGATGATGATTCGCCGATGCGTAATCTCCCGCCAGGCTCATCGCGATCCAGTATTCCTGTCCCGCTTCCGTGCTCAGATCAAGCCACGCGAGGTTTTGAGCTTCTGACGGAAGGAGGCATTGCTCCTTTGCCACACGCGTGTAGTGGCGCGCAATCTCGGCGCCTAGTCCTCTCGAGCCCGAATGCGAGAGCACGGCGAGGTAGTTCCCGGGTGGGAGATTCCAGATATTCCCTTCCCCGAGGGCGAGCGTTCCAAACTCCACGAAATGGTTGCCGCTGCCTGAAGTCCCTATCTGCGAAGCGGCCTTGTCTTTGAGTTCGCGGAGAATAGCAACCTCATTGAACTCACGTCGATCAAGCACTTCGTGCTCCATTGGGCGCTTGAACGTCTGACGACCAAACCGCGTGTTCTCCAACAGCATCTTTTTTAATGAACTGCGATTCTCTTTAAGAAAATCTTCGCCCATCGGATATGCTGAAAGGCACATACGGCATCCAATGTCAACGCCGACACCGTACGGTATGACCGCATTCTCCGTAGCCAGCACGCCGCCAATAGGTAATCCGTAACCGGGATGCGCGTCTGGCATGAGGGCGCCTGATACGGTCACAGGTAACTTCATCGCGATTTGCATTTGTCCCAGCGCGCCTTCGTCAATTTGCGCCGCGCCGTAGATCGGGAAGTCGACTTTACCAGGAAGCAGCTCATGCACATGTCCCTTCTTCTTGCGAGGAAGTAGCGCCAGCGCTGTCGGCGCCCATATGGGATCGTCGACATATGCCTTCGGATCAGCGAGAACCGCTTTCAACAGAGCATGGATTTCCTCCGCTCCGCTATCGCGGAAATGCTGGTATACCGCGTTGATCGCGTTACCAATTGCCCTGCCCTGCGGGTAACCCATCTTAACCAGGTCCTTCCCGCTGATCATTTTTCTTTTCATGACTACTACTAATATTATATCCCCATCCCAGTGCACGATTAGCGATTTTCGATTTGCGATTTTTTAGGTCGAACAAAGCGATGGGTGAAATCAAAACGTCGTTCTTTAAACGAACCTTCAATCATTAGCCCAATCTCAAATCTCAAATCGCTAATCACTCATCGCAAATCGCACACCTTCCCCTCCCGTCTATCCGACAGTTTTTTAACGATTCCAGTACTGTCCGGTGGAAACAAAAAAACCCGGACGACCCGGGTTCTCAGCGTGAGATTAGAACTGAATCAACTGAAAAACCGGGACGCATGCTGAATTGTAAATTCCAGCACACAATCTCTTTTATATCGGCCATTGAGTATCATAACACAAAGATAACGCAGACGGGAACTAATTTCAAAGAGGCGCCATCTCAAAAAGTTCACCCGTGTTATGCTAACTCTTAACATGAGTTAAACAACGTTTACCCTCTCGCTGTGCTGAATTGTCCTGAATTGTTATCTTGGACGTCTAAACACCATCAACCCATGAGAAAAACGTTGTTTTACATTTGCTTTTGCCTGCCGGTATTCGGCTTTTGCCAGGGACAGTTTCAGCAGGAATCCGCCGGCGCCGTTAGTTTTGCTTCAGGACGTGTAATTCAGTTACTTGACGCGATTCCAGATGACATGCTAGACTGGAAGCCTGCAGACGGGGTGCGTTCATTCAGAGAAGTTTTTGCCCACATCGCTCAGTCCAACTACTTCTTCGGTTCACGCCTGGGTGTGGCGGTGCCTGCCGGCGTCGACGTGATGAACCTTCCAGCAACCCTGAAGACCAAAGACCAATTGAAATCCGCTCTGGGCGACTCCTTTAATTATTTGTCCGACGCCATGCGCAATACGAAGGACGATACGCTGCCCGACAAGGTAGAGTTTCCCTTCCCGGGTGAGTACACAACGATGAGCGCCATTCTCATTGCGCTTACCCACATGAGAGAGCACATGGGCCAGCTCATTGCCTACTCTCGCTTTAATGGGATCACACCCCCCTGGAGCGAATAAGAGCTGGCTATCTAAACCGCAAAAGCTTATGAAAGCGATGCTGTTCGCCGGCACGCTCTTGTTGACCTCCGGTGCTGTTTACGGTCAGTTGAAAGTGAATGATACGCTGGTGGTTGCACCCGCGGTCGTTTTGACTGTAGACAGCAATCCGGAGTTTCCGGGAGGCGAGGAGAAGTTATTGGAATTCATGAATGAAAAGCTGCGCTACCCCAAGGCTGCAAGAAAGAAGGGCATTGAAGGCACAGTACTCGTTAGTTTTGTGGTGGAGCGGGACGGATCCATCGAGAAGGAAAACATCGAGATCGAGCGGAGCGTCCACCCGCTTTTGGATGCGGAAGTGATCCGCTTTGTCAGACTCATGCCCCACTGGACGCCCGCGACCGTTAAAGGCCGGGCAGTACGCTGCAAAACAACCCTTCCTGTGATGTTCACGATGGGAGAGTAGGCTAACGCCGGGCGGTGAGGATCTCCCTGAGCGCTACCGCGTTATTGCGCTTTGCGTCGCGCGCCGCATAGAGCAGCACAACCTCACCATGTTCCTTCTCCAGTTGTCTGATTTGCTGCAGCACATCCGCATGGGCAGTCAACTCTTCGCGATATCGCTTCCGGAAGTGATCCCATTTGGCGGGATCATGAGCAAACCACTTGCGCAATTCATGGCTGGGGGCGATGTCTTTCAGCCATAAATCCAAACCGAGGTCCTCTTTCCTCAGTCCACGCGGCCACAGTCTGTCTACGAGGATGGCAAACTTCCCCGGGGCCGGCTTGTAATCGTATGCCCGCGCAACGGATATCATAGGTTCTGGTTACTACCCCAACAACGTCGTCTGGTCAGACAAAGTTTTGCTATTCCGCCGACAAAAGTCATGAACCCTCAAGGCAATGCGCATTGGCATTACGGTTCATTAGCCTTACCTTAGCCAGCGCTCTAACCCAATTGCTTAAAACTATGCGAGTACTGGCGGTATTGTGTCTAATGATGCTGGCTTTTTCTATGTCTGTCGCCCAGGGAGGGGAGGAATACTGGCTCTTGGTGGGAACCTATTCCAACGCTGACAACTCCAACGGTCTGCAGGTGTACCGTTTTAATACAGGGAGTGGCGACGCAACCTTCGTATCGAAATCCACCGACGTCACGAACCCCTCATACCTGGCTGTGAGTGCAGATGGCACAAAGGTTTTCGCGGTAAGCGAAATGGGACAGGGAAAGGGAACGGTCAATTCGTTCTCATTTAACCCGTCCACAGGTGCACTATCCTGGATCGGATCCGTGACTTCTGCAGGTGATCATCCCTGCTATGTGTCAGTGACTAGCGATCAAACAGTTGTGTTCGTTGGAAACTACTCGTCAGGAACACTCTCCGCGGTTCGGGTGAGTCCCAACGGAACGCTGGATCCAAACATCCAGACCATTCAGCATGAAGGAAGCAGCGTGAATACCTCCCGACAGGAGAAGCCCCACGTTCATGCCGTTGTGCTTTCACCTGATGGCCGCTTCCTTATGGTGCCGGACCTTGGAACCGATAAAGTCCACATCTATGCCATAAACACATCTTCAGATAAGCCCCTTGAAGCCGCAGGCGCGGCAGCCGTCACGCCGGGCGGCGGACCACGGCACTTGACATTTCACCCGAATGGAAAATACGCATACCTGATACGCGAACTTGACGCAGCCGTAACGGTTTTTGATTACAAGGACGGAAAGCTGAAGGAAAAGCAATCCATCACTCTACTCGATCCGGCATTCCAGGGGAAAGTGGGAGCGGCCGATATTCATGTCTCTCCGGATGGAAAGTTTTTGTATGGTTCAAACCGCGGAGAAGCCAATGAGATAACGATCTATTCCATTGGCAAGGACGGGAAGCTGACGTACGTCGGAAGGCAGTCAACGCTGGGACGAACGCCGCGGAATTTTGCCATCGACCCGACAGGCAATTTTTTGTTGGCAGCCAACCAGGATACTAACGACATCGTGATTTTCCGGCGCGATCGCAAGTCGGGATTATTGCAGGACACCGGCAAACGGATACAGCTGGATAAACCGGTGTGCCTGAAATTCGTCAGGATTAACGCAGGAGGTTGACTGAGAGGAAAGAGTTGACGTGATGGAGCGATGTCCACTCGACAGTGAAAAGCTCGATCTTAAAAACGGTGAAGCTATTTGGCTGGGCATGTACTGTCCTTTTGCTGGGCGGTTCGTCGTACCTTTGGGCTCAGGAACATACCACGCTGACCCGGTGGTCACATCCCGAACTTGATCGGATCAATAAACTGGTCGATACCAGGAAATACCAGGAAGCGATCGACCGCTCGCTTTCGGGCGCAACGCGAATGAAAGACGAAGGGAACTGGGAAGGATATATTTCCTTCATGTTGCGCGCAGCCGAGATCGAGACGTTTGAAGTGTGGAAAGCGAAAGGTTTTCCTGAAGCCAACATAACAGAGGACTACCACCGCCCTTTACGCTACCTGCAGGACTTGTATAACACTGCTGGTGAGCGAATTCGGGATTACCCATATCTGGAAGCCAATGCGTTATTCACGAGCGCAGTGGTGTATGATTTGCTTTCCATGCCCGATACGGCGGAGCAAATGCACCTTCGGGCACTGCAAATGCGCACGCAGTTGTATGGGGACCAGTCGCGCGAAGTGGCGGATTCTCACCTCTGGCTTGGCGTGGTGTATAACTGGGGCTTGCAGCGAAAAGACCTTGCAGAGCAGCACTACCTGAAGGCGATGGAACTGCAGAAGCGCTACATGCCTGAGAGCCGTTATGCGCTGGGTAGCGTTTACTATGGACTGGCTACAATCGCAAGGAAGAATTACCGTTTCGACGAAGTCGAAACCATGGCCAATCTGTACCTGTCGCTCTACGGCGACCTCCCGTACCAACAGGCCTTTGCGTATCAGGTCGTCGCAAACATGTACTTCATCCAGGGCGACTTCGAGCGGTCAAAGCAGATGCGTGAAAGATCCCTTGAGATTTATGATGCCTCCGGTTACAGCCAGGATCTGATAGAAGGATACTTCAATCTTTCGAGTGATTTGCGGGCCATGGGCCGTTATGCCGAGTCGCGAAAAGCGCTGGCCAGTGGCCTCCGATTGTGGGAACGCACCGAACCCCGGAACCCGGCGTATGTCCAACTCCTGTATGCACACCTGGGCGACCTTTATTGGGTGATGGGAAAATATGATTCGGCGGCATTTTATTTGGACCGCGCGATTGATCGTGCCGTGAGCATGCACGGAGCCAAGAACGGTGAGCTGGCTCAACTCTACGACGTGCGCGGTAAGATGTACCTGGATAAAGGTGATTACCGGCAGGCACTCGCCGATTTTCGACAGGCAATTGCCTCGATATTGCCGGACAGTGTTCCGGAAGGACCTGTTATTCGTGAGGAAAACCCTTACTTCGCCACACTTATTTCTGCTTACTTCAATACCGGCGACGCGTATGTAAAATGGTATGGAGAAGATCACGATAGCGAACATCTCGAACATGCCCTCGAATACTACCGCGCGGCGTACGGACAAATGATTATCGCCCGGCAAAACATTGGCGATGATCTCTCGAAGACTTTCCTGATGAGCAATTTTTCAAGAAGTATTGAACGCAGCATTCAGTGCGCACGCGTGTTGTATAACAAGGCAGGCGAAGCGCGATACTTCGAAGATGCGCTTCATTTTGTTGAGTTGACCAAGTATCTCAACGTCCTGGAGGCTCTGGGGCGAGCGGAACGGGCCAACAATTCCGGCATACCCAAATCCCTTCTCTTTGAACTGGAAGAAGTAAGAAGTGAGTTAAACTTACGGCAACGCATGCGACTGACCGCCACCACGCTTCCGTCGGATTCCATACGTCGAATGAATGAGGAGGTTGTGGCGCTGATCAATCGAAGGCGCGAGCTTATGACCCGCATCAGTGGTTATCCGGGATACACAGTGTCAACCGTTGGCGACCTCCTGGTTACGCTCGGACAAATTCAAGAACAGCTTGATGATGATGAACAGCTGCTGGAGTACTACTGGGGCACAGACAGTATTTACGTCCTTTCGATAACGGACAAAGCCTCTGCGATGATGGCGCTGCCTCGCGAAGAGGCGACGGACACGCTGATCACAACAGTTTACAAGACCATTAGCGGTCAACCAAGATTCGGCCCGATTGTCGCGAATGCTTATGGAGATGCTGCAGACAAGGTTTATCAAAAGTTTTTTGCGCCGGCGATCCGTAAGCGACGCGTCGTGGTGGTTCCTGATGGGCCGCTGAGCATGGTACCGCTTGAAGCACTGGTCACCTTTTATCTTCCATCGCCGGAACTGACGTTCAGGGACTTGAACTATGTCCTTTACGATCACGAGGTTTCGTATGCGTATTCGTCCACCATCCTGTTCAAAGACCGCACCCGTCAGCGCGGGCGCATTGAAAACGTGTTGGCGTTCAGTTACTCGGGAGGTGCCGACCCTTCCTACTTAACGCGGCGAAGTCATGGAGATGAATTGCCTGGCACTTATGTGGAATTGGAAACGTTGAGCCGGTTGTACGAGAAAGTGACTCGGTTTACCAATGGGGCGGCGTCAAAACAAAATTTCATCAACAATTCCGCAGGGTACGATCTCATCCACCTTGGAGTTCATGGAGTGGGGGATGAGGAAGTAGCGGATAACTCCCGTTTGATCTTCCGCGGAGATTCAATGTCGGATCGAACCCTGTACGCCTATGAGATTTATAACCTGAAACTGAATGCCGGACTGGTTGTGTTAAGCGCCTGCGAAACAGGAATTGGTCGCAACATTGCCGGCGAGGGCGTTCTTAGCATAGCCCGTGCGTTTACCTATGCCGGTTGTCCATCTGTTGTGATGAGCCTTTGGGATGTGCCCGACGCTTTTACCTCAACCATCATGACGCGTTTTTACGAAAATCTGAATGATGCTCAATCGGTGAGCGCCTCTCTCCGCGACGCCAAGCTTAAGTTCCTTGAAGAGTCAGATCCGCTAACAGCACACCCCGCGCATTGGGCGGCGTTCGTTGTCAACGGACAGGACGTGGTCTTCCGAACGAGCGACATAAACCCCGCCGTCTATGTGATCGGAGCCCTGTTGATTGGGGGAGCAGGGGTGTTGCTGTATCGGAGGAGGAGGGCAGGGAAGAGGAGGCAGGTGTAATCGGTAACCGGTTATCAGTTTACTTCTTAGTTCTTACCAATTACTGACTACCGATTACCGAGTACTGATTGCCGATCACCATCAATTACTACTGGCCGCCACTTGTCCTTCCGCTAGTTCCTGCATTCCATCATTGTTTTCAAGCGGTGGAAGTTTGCGGCCTATCCTGATAGCATCAACTCCGATGTCGTTGGCTGTGTCAAGCCAGTGATCGTTGTTGAAACACACTTCGGTAACGAGGTTATGCATCTTAGCGAGGGCCGTAGTCTCCTTGTAGTCGATGGCTTTAATTTTGTGCAATTTGACCTTGGTGCCTTTAAGCTGCTCGAGGTCCGATGCGATCAAGCGGAAAACTGTTTCCGACACGCTGCCCTGTAGCTTGCGTAGAGCCGAGTCAACATCATCCGCAAGATCTTCGAGTATGACAGCAGTACCCTGGGATACGAAATGCGCCTCGCGGCTGGTCTTGACGAATACGTGGTGTACATCAGAGTCTCCATTGGTTTTTGAATCGTCTGGGATTACCACCGTTCCCCACCAACCATGATGGTTTTGGCGCGGATCAGTAACAATTGGACTTGGCATGATGGTATAATTTAGGGTTGAACATCAGATTACAACAGCCGGACTTCAGGCGGGCGGAGCCGAGGATTGAACGTTCGGGGTACGAATATAGTGCGTTTGCTTCAACAAATCAGTCCCAGTATTCAGGTATAATTGTGATGTATGTCGGCGTGGTCAACGGGCATTGGATGATAAAGGAAAAAAAAGAGCCCCGACGTAAGTCGGGGCCCCACACCTGTCAATCTGTTTCTACATCAGATGTCAACGTCCCACCAAACGCGCGTATCAAGCTTGTTGGGTCCCTGGCGGGCTATTGCTTCGTTGACGTTTTCCTCGTTTACTGAGATTTCGGATCTCGGATAGGTCAACCTCCGGATGAACCCGTCGATTTCCCTGCCGGGATACGGGTTAGGTGCCAGGGTCGGATATCCGCTCCGCCTGAAGTTGGCGAATGCTTCTGGTCCGTTCAGGAACGAGGCGATCCAGTATTCAGTGTTGATTTGTTCCAGCGTTCCATCGTAAGGATGGGCGTCGATGTAGTCATCGACGTCTGCGGGATCGATTGCTGAGGCGGCATCAACGATACCGAGTTGTTCCATGTGTGCGCGTATACCTGCTTCATAGTAGTCAGCAGCGTCGCCCTCGGTGATCCACCCACGCTGGTGTGCTTCAGCCAGCAAAAGGTTCGTTTGTGCTGCAGTTACCAGGAAGTGCGGTGCGGTTTGCTTGGTCACGCGCCGACGATCCGCCTGAGAGAAATCATAGAAGCTTGCGAGACCCAGGTCGGCAGCCACAGTCGTTATCGTGGTGTTGTTGTGCCCCATTGGCATACCGATCTGATCATCGGGATCGTAGGATGCACGATCTACTGTCTGTTCAGGACCTGACTTAGCGCCAATGTAACGGACAGCGATTGCCGACAACCGGGGATCGTTATTGTTCTTCAGGTGATTGACAAACGGCTCAGTGAGGTAAAAGTTCGCACCTTCAGTTCCGTTCAGGGTTACGCCAATTCCATTCTGATAATTGGCGTCGTGACGGACTACCGCGTTTTCCTCATTGGTGAGGATCAGATCCGAAACATCGATAGCTGATACTATGCTCTGAGCTTGCGTTGCGTCCACCTTCACGAGCCGCATACCTGCGCGCAGGAGTAGAGAGTTGGCAAACTTCCTCCAAAGTGTCACATCACCCCCGTAGAGGACGTCGGCCGTTTCAATGGTCCCGGAGGGATTCAATGCAGCGCCGGCCGTCTTCAGTTCATTGATGATGTCAGCATAGATGAGTTGCTGTGGATCGTAGGAAGGGAAGAAGTTTTGTTCAATGTATCCCATTCCTGCTTCCGTATAAGGGATGTCACCGTAAGCGTCGGTAAGGACCATGAACGCATAGGCCTGGAGAATGCGCGCCATGTTGTACAGGTTTGCTCTCGCAGGGTCATCCTTAACCGCGTTGATGATGTCCTTGGTGTTCCGGATCACGTTGCGGTAGTAACCTTGCCACAGCGTCTGCGTCGCATCAGGGTTGTCCTGATTGAAGTTTGCACCCGTCAAGACGCCGGAGTTCGGTGAAATGATCTGTTGTACAATACCGATATCGTAGATCAGCGTACTGCCACCCGCTGCACCACCACTCGACGTGCTGATAATGGCCTGGTTGAGTTGGTATGCGGGGTTCAACGAGATCGGAGACGTCTTGCTGGTATTGACTTCGTCAAATCCGCTATCGCAGCCGGAGGCTACGAGCAGACCGACAGCCAACATGATATGATTACGTATCTTTTTCATGTCCACCCTATTAGAGTTTTACATTGAGGTTGAAACCGAGACTTCTCGTAGTGGGGAGACCAGTTGACTCCATGCCCACGAGGTTATCCGAGGTATATCCGAAGGATTCCGGATCGATGTTGTCCACCCACTTCTTCAGCATGAGCACGTTGTTTGCCACAAGGTCGAGGCGGACAGACTTGATCGGGAAATTGTCGGGCAGGAATCGGGTGAAGTCATATCCCAACGAAACCTGGCGCAGCTTCCAGTAGCCGGCATCGTAGATAACGGGTTCAACAATACCTTTCGACCGAACCACTTCCCAGAAGGGTTGAACTGGAAATACTGCAACTGTGTTGATTTCGCCTGCTTCGTTAACACCTTCTCCGATCACACCTGTCTCACGCCCTTCCAGCGTCATCTTGTGCAAGCCGTGACGGATTGCGTTGAAGTTCGTACCAGACAGCATCTTTCCGCCAAGCTTGTAGTCGATCAGGAATGATAACCGCACGCCCTTGTACGTGAAAGTGTTCATGAAGCCCCCGATCCAGTCAGGCAGCGCGCTGCCGAAGTGAATCGGTGCAGGTGTCGCGAGGGCAATACCATTCGACCCGTATACAATACGACCCTGAGCGTCTCTCAGGTATCCGTATCCGGCGAGCTGAGCCATTTCTTCGCCCACAACCTGACGGAGTTCACCATTGAACAGGTGAGTACCTACGGTTATACGCTCACCAGGTGTTGTCGTCTGTATTCTCAACACCTTGGTCTTGATGTAGGATCCGTTAGCGGTGAAGTTCCAGGTGAAGTTCGGCGTTTCGATAGGAGTAATGTTCACGAGGAATTCGATACCACGGGCACGGCTCTCACCACTGTTTGTGTACGTATTGACGAAGCCAGAGGCATCAGAGATTTGCGCCTGTACGATTTGATCGATAGTGGTCTTTTCGTAAGCGGCTACATCCAGGGAAACCCTGTCATTGAAGAGTCGCAATTCCAGACCAATTTCAGCTTCGACCACGCTCATCGGTCTGAGTTTGTCGTTAGGCACCGTCAGACCGGAAATACCGCCGACAGGCTGGAGCGCACCCGACGGGTTGGCGAAGAGATTGCCGTTTACAGCATAGTACAACCTGTTCGAGTACGGAGCTACGTCGGAATCGCTACCCACTTCAGCCCACGCTGCTCTCAGCTTTCCATAAGAAAGCCAGGAAGGAAGGTTCGAGAACGATTCCGTGAAGACATAACCGATCGATACTGAGGGATACGGAATGCTTCGTTCCGCCTTAGACAGCGTTGAGAACCAATCGTTACGTAATGTTCCGTTCAGGTAGATCATGTCCTTGTAAGACACTTCTGCTGCACCGTAGAGCGAATTGACTTCCCACTCTGTCAGGGCATAGATCGGATCCTTTACCCGACCGTTCTGCACGGTATAAAGGCCGCGAACGACGAAGTCGGTAACCTGTACGCTGTTCAAGTCGGTGCGGCGGAACATGTGGTTGCCACCAAAAGTGAGTTGTGCGCCAAAGTCGCCAAACGTCCGCTGCGCAGAAATGAGGAAGTCTGTGTTGATTTCCCGGAAGCGACGCGCTTCTTGCGTGTATTGGCCGTTCACGAAACCGGCAGGTGCCGGTCCACGCGATGCCTGTCCGGTCGGGAAGTTGTTGTACTCCTGATCACGTGACCAGTAGTCCTGACCAATACGACCCTGGATGTAAAGCCACGGTGTGATGTCGTACCGCAGTGAGAGGTTGCCAAACAACCTGTCGCGCGTGATGTTGTTGAACTGTTCCGCCAGCGTGAAGTACGGATTGGTACGGTTCATGAAACGCGAGTAGATGTACTCATTGCCCTCTGCATTGTACTTCTTCTCGTTCAACAAGTCGAGCGGCATGGAGTTGGCCATGTTGTACAACGCCACAGGGATGGTGTTGTCCTGGTTACCGACGTTGGGCGCGTTCTTATTATACTCGTTCGAGTAGTTGACATTACCACGTACGGACATCTTATCCGACAGCGAATATTGGAAGCCAAGATTTACTGTCCGGCGATAGAATGCATTGTTGGGAACAATACCCTTGCTCGTCATGTCTGCCACCGACAGGTTGAATCCACCCTTTTCGCTGCCCGATGAGATGGCCAGGGTATGCGTCAGGTTCTGACCGTGACGGAAGAATTTGTCAATAAAGCCCGGCCTGGGGATGTAGGGAACTTCTACGCCATCAAAGAGGATGTGCGTCATTCCAGGTTGGAACTTCTCACCAAAAGACCACTGGCCTGAGGTCGGGTTAGGCGACGTAGGGCGCTCGCCGTTCTCACCCTGACCATATTCGTATTGATAGTCAGTAAAGTCGAGAGGTTGTTCGTTGGTGTAGTTCATGTTGTAGGAAATCCCAATACCCTGGCCCGCACCGCGCGATTTCGTGGTGATCATGATCACACCGTCTTTCGCACGTGAACCGTACAGAGCCGACGCAGGCGCGCCTTTCAGCACCGTCATGCTCTCAATGTCGTCGGGGTTGATACTGAGAAGACCGTCACCACCGTCAGCCGTAATACCACCACCACGCGTACCGATGGAAGTATCAGAACCCTGGTTGTTGGGATTCGTACCGAAGTTGGTGTTATCCATGGGTACACCGTTGATAACGATGAGCGGATTGTTT
>QGUY01000315.1 GCA_003242315.1 Bacteroidota bacterium | reverse complement strand
ATGGGTATCGACAAACCAGACGTTAGATTTGTTGTACACTACGACGTGCCGAAGTCGCTGGAAGGCTACTACCAGGAAACAGGTCGCGCCGGGCGCGACGGGCTGGAAGGCTACTGCCTGATGTTCTACAGCCATAACGACCTCAACAAACTCGAGAAGTTCAACAAAGACAAATCTGTTCAGGAGCGGGAGAACGCGAGAATACTTTTGCAGGAGATGGAGTATTACGCCGAGTCACCGGTGTGCCGTCGCCGCCAGCTGCTTCACTACTTCGGCGAAGAATACACCGAAGAGAACTGCGGCATGTGCGACAACTGCGTCCATCCCCGCGAACGTTTCGACGGAACGGAATATGTCAAGCTCGTCCTTGAGGCTGCACGCCAGACGGGCGCCCGCTTTGGCCTGAACCACCTCGTGCACGTTATCCGTGGCGTCGAGGACGATTATATAAAGAGCTACGGCCACTTTAAACTTCCGGTATTCGGTAAAGGCGCTTCCGAGGACGCTGACTTTTGGAAATCGGTCATCCGCCAGGCGCTCATCTATCAATACCTGGAAAAAGACATTGAAAACATCGGTGTCCTGAAGATCACTCAGAAAGGGGAATCGTTCCTCAAGAAGCCGTACCCTATCGAGCTTGCGCGTGACCATGACTTCACCACCACTGCGGAAGAAGAAGAAAAATCTCCGGACCGGTCGAATGGCGCGAAAGCATATGACGACAAGCTGTTCGAAATCCTGAAGACCCTGCGGAAGAAGATTGCCCGTGAGAAAAATCTTCCTCCGTATGTGATATTCCAGGATCCTTCACTGGAAGAAATGGCGACCACATATCCCACTACACCGGAAGAACTGGCTTCGGTGAACGGTGTAGGAATGGGCAAGGTCAGGAAGTTTGGACAGGAGTTCCTTGATGCGATACGGAACTACGTTGAAGAAAACGACATTGAACCGGCTACCGAGGTGGTGGTCAAGTCGTCCGTCAACAAATCGAAGATCAAGATCTACATCATACAACAGATCGACCGGAAGGTGGATCTGGAAGAAATCGCCGAATCCAAGAACATCACCTTTGAGGAACTGCTGACGGAAATCGAGAATATCTGCTATTCCGGTACGAAGCTGAACCTCGACTACTACATCGACCAGGTGCTTGACCCGAGCAAACAGGAAGAGATTTATGAATACTTCCTGAATTCGCACACGGACAGCATCGAGGAAGCGATGAAGGACGAGGCCAACGCCGAGTTCACAGAGGAGGAGCTTCGACTCATGCGGATCAAATTTCTTTCCGAATACGCCAATTAGGGTGCTCAGCACCCATTCAAAATCGGGTTCGCGCCGGGCCGGGGCGTCGAACCCGATTTTTTTTACGAAAACCCGATTCTCCCATTATCTTTGGGCATCGTCCCTTAAAGTGACGCTTGAAGTTTTTTCGTGCGGCTCTGTTTGCTGAACGGCGGAGTCGCGGTGATGACCCGGCTTAACGTATGAATGTCCTGATCATTGGTAATGGTGGCCGCGAGCACGCGCTGGCCTGGAAGATAAAGCAAAGCAGCCTCTGCGATGAGGTCTTTGTTGCTCCGGGCAATGCGGGAACCGCCGCCATCGCCCGGAACGTTGCTGTGCCTGTTGACGACTTCGAAGGGATCGGGAAAATCTGCAAGGATCACAATATAGGCCTGGTTGTCGTGGGTCCGGAAGGTCCCCTCGTGGCGGGCATTCGTGACTATTTTGAACAGGATGCTTCACTGTCCGCGATTCCTCTCGTGGGGCCCGGTCGCAGTGGTGCCCGCCTCGAAGGCAGCAAGGACTTTTCCAAGCAGTTCATGCTCCGTCATGGAATCCCCACGGCCCGCGCAAAGGCATTTCTCGAAGCAAACCTCGAAGAGGCAATGGAATACATCTCCACCTGTAAGCCGCCGATCGTGCTCAAGGCAGACGGCCTGGCCGCAGGCAAGGGAGTGATCATCAGCCTGAGTCAACGCGAGGCGCGGGAAGAGCTGAGGCAGATGCTCGTCAACCGTAAGTTTGGCGAAGCGAGCGCCAAAGTTCTCGTGGAGGAATTTCTCAACGGCATCGAACTATCCGTGTTTGTGCTCACGGATGGCGAACGCTACGTAATCCTCCCGGAAGCCAAAGATTACAAACGCATCGGTGAAGGCGACACCGGCCTCAACACCGGTGGTATGGGTGCCATTTCACCTGTTCCTTTTGCAGGACCTGACTTCATGCGAAAAGTTGAAGAACGTGTGGTTGTGCCTACGATACAAGGTCTCAAAAAGGAAGGAATCCCGTATCGGGGCTTTATCTTCATCGGACTGATGAACGTCGGGGGAGATCCCTACGTTATCGAGTACAACGTCCGCATGGGCGACCCCGAAACACAAGCAGTGCTGCCCCGCATCAAGTCGGATTTTGGCGAGTTGCTTCTCGCGACGGCAAAAGGACAACTGCCTGACCTTCCTTTGGAAGTGGATGATGAGCACGCCGCTACGGTCGTCATGGTTGCAGGTGGATATCCGAACGAATACAAGAAGGGAAATCGCATCAGCGGGCTTGACCAGGATCATGATGCGCTCATATTTCACGCGGGCTCGGCACTACGCGATTCCGACGTGGTCACCAACGGTGGCAGGGTGCTCGCCATAACTGGCCGCGATGGCTCGCTTGATGGAGCATTGAAGAAGGCTTATGATGCTGCCGCACGAATCAGCTGGGACGGGGTATACTTCAGACGTGACATCGGGAAGGATTTATTGAAACTGGCCTAAGACTTTTGTTATGGCGTGTACGTGCGGTTCTGGTAAAGGAGTAAAGGTGGCAGGCTGCCGCAATAACGGCGCTTGTCTTACTGGCGGTTGCAATAAAATGAATGTCTTCGACTGGCTCTCCAATATGGATATGCCGTCAGAGGACCGTTTTGATATTGTTGAAGTCCGCTTCAAGAATGGCCGAAAGGATTTCTTCAGGAACAAGGACCGCCTTAATCTTGTAACGGGTGACCCTGTAGTGGTAGAAGTGCCCAATGGTCACCACATCGGTTATGTGTCGTTGCAGGGTGAGCTGGTACGACTGCAGATGCAGAAGAAGAAAGTATCGGCCGACGACCAGATCCGAAAAATCTATCGGATAGCGCATCAAAAGGACCTGGAAAAGTTTGAAGAGGTCAAGAAGCGCGAGATGCCCACGCTCTACAGGACGCGTGAGATCATCCGCAACATGAAGCTGTCGATGAAGCTTTCCGACGTCGAGTATCAGGCCGACAACACCAAAGCTACTTTCTACTATTCGGCTGATGATCGCGTCGACTTCCGCGAACTTATCAAGGTGCTCGCAGCTGAATTCCGGATTCGCGTTGAAATGCGTCAGATCAGTCTGCGACAAGAAGCTGGAAGATTAGGGGGCATCGGCGTCTGCGGCCGTGAACTTTGCTGTTCGACATGGCTGGCGGATTTCAAGAATGTCACGACGAGTGCTGCCCGTTATCAGAACCTGTCGCTGAATCCGAGCAAGCTTTCAGGTCAGTGCGGCCGACTTAAGTGTTGTCTGAATTACGAACTCGAAACGTATCTGGAAGCGCTGGAGGACATACCGAAGATCGAAGGGCCGCTCCTCACCGAAAAAGGAGCAGCCTCGTTGCAAAAGACGGATATCTTCAGGAAGATCATGTGGTTCGGATACAGTGAGGAGAACACTTGGTATCCGCTGAATGTGGAACGCGTCAACGAAATCCTGCGCATGAACCAGGAAGGAAAGAAACCTGCCAGCCTGGAAGAGAACGTCGCCGCGGTGAAGGAGCCGGTAGCCTCCCTGAACAGCGATCTGGAACGCATGGATAAGAAGTTTAGTAGTAAATCGCGCCGTAAGAAAAAGAAGAAGAGCAAGAAGGATGGGCGCGGCAAGAAACCCAACCCACGTGGATGAAAAAACTTTTTCTCGCGTCATTGTCAACTTTTAACGCGGCTGTTGGCGTGCCTGCCTTGTTTATTTTCGTTCTGGCCGCCAGCCTTTGGAGTTGCGACTCTTCCCGGATTTACGACCAAAACTACGATTTCGACGGCAGGCAGTGGCTTGCTTCGGAGGAACCCGTGTTCGAATTCGAGGTTGTTGATACTTCTGTGGGATACGACTTGT
>QGUY01000314.1 GCA_003242315.1 Bacteroidota bacterium | reverse complement strand
ACATTCAGCTTGGTTCGAGGGGTCCCCCCCCCGCCAACTTCATCGCCTTTAACGGCAAACTTTATTTCACCGCCACAACGCTCCAATACGGCGCGGAACTGTGGGCTACCAATGGGACTACAGCTGGAACGACGCTAGTTAAGGATGTCCGTCCGGGACATAACCTTGGCTCGGAGCCCCGATTGCTGACGGTCTACAAAGACAATCTTTATTTCATCGCGTCGCCCGATGGTTTCAATACGTCGCTGTACCGGTCGAACGGTACCGCAGCAGGTACCGTTGAAGTCGCCGACCTGGGATTCGGACAAGTCACTGAAATGGTGGCGACGCCTGACTATCTGTACTTCGTCTTTGACGGAACCCTTTGGCGGTCTGATGGCAGGACAGGCGGAACCCAGGCCCTCGACATCGACGGACAACCGACCATCGCTAACCTTCTAGCTGAAGGCAGCAGCCTTTATTTTACGACGACTTCTGCCTCGGGCAGCACGGTACGGCTCTACAGAATCCAGGGTACTGGCTCGCATACATCGCTTAAGGAATTTATGGCGCCGAGCCCCGGAGTCAACGAGATCTCCAATCTTACGGCGGTGGGCAGTAGGGTGTATTTCTCTGTGAGAAGGAATTATGACGACCAGGCGGACGAGCTCTGGGTAACGGATGGTACCAGCGGCGGTACTTCTCTGATCAAAACCTTTGGATGGTGGCCATCGGATCCGTCGACGGCCATGCACAATTTCGTGGCTTATGATGACCGGCTGTTCTTTCAGGCAGGTTCCTCCGGTAACTACACCCTCTGGGTGTCGGACGGAACCGCTGCGGGAACGGTCGAACTACACACCGTTGAACTCGGTCGTCCCTATCGCGATGAAAACAAGCCCGTCGTCGCCGCAGGTAAGCTTTATTTCTCAGGTGATGGCGAGTTCTGGACCAGTGACGGAACACAAGCTGGCACTGTACAACTATTCGACATAAACCAGGGAGAGGATTTCTCTATTCCGGAGTTGCTCACTGTATCGGGCGAAAAGGTTTACTTCAAAGCAGACGATGGCTATGGGCTGGCATTGTGGAGTTCCGACCCAGCAGGGGAGATCGATGTAAAACTGGGGAGCCGTGCCCTTCACTCAGGAGAACAACTCGCATTCAATGCCGTTCAGGTGGACGGATGTGCGGTTCGAACGATCGAAATCTCCAACGCAGGTACAAGCGAACTGATGCTGGTGGATGTGGGGATTTCGGGACAGGACTTTTTCCTTCTCGGCCAGATACCAGAACGCCTCGCACCAGGCGAGAAAGTTGAGGTCGATGTATACTTCCTTCCGCTTGCGACTGGCATTCGTCGCGGGCGCCTTACGATCAGGTCCACGGATGCCAATGAGGGCAACTTTGTGCTCGAGGTAAGAGGTCCTTCCGTGGAAGGAGATACGCCTGCGTTTTGTGATGTTTATGATCCGGACGCCCTTGTCCGTCATATTACTCCCGTGGTTGACCCGGCAATTAAGATCACCAATAACAGCGTCCGGGAGAAACAGCCCTCGGGAACAACCGTTGGCAGACTGTCGCCTGTTGATGATGAAGGAATTTTCATCTTCAGATTGGTGCCTGGAGTTGGAGATGCCGATAACCATCTGTTCCAGGTAACCGGTGATGTTTTGCGCACGGCCGCCACGTTTGATTACAGCAAGCGCAATGTTTACACGGTTAGGATTTCTGCGGAGGGTGATACCGGTCAATATGAATCATATCTGACAATTCATATTACACGAGCAGATAACAACCAATCGCCTGATGATTGCGGCGCGGAAATTCACCGCCTCGACTTCGGCATTAATGATATCGCGTATAATAGCCAGGGACATTTGTTTGCCGTTTGTGAAGATGGCGTGATCATGCATTCCACCAACGATGGGACATCATGGTCGCGGCTTTACTCAGGAACGGATAATGCGTTAAGGAAAATCGCATTTCACGAAAGCAGTGGTTTCATTACCGGTGATGGCTTTGTGCTTAAGTCTGATGACTTTGGTGCCACCTGGTTCCGTCTTTTCCTCCCGGATGATGCATTTGCTGCCGCTGCATTCTTTGTGAATGAAAACACTGGATTCATAGCCACGATCGACAATGCCTTGTTACGCACTGACGATGGCGGCAGGACATGGGAGACGATCGGATACCCGTTCGACACCGCGCCGACTGCCATGTGGTTCTGGGATGCAAATACAGGAATTGCGTGCGATTACTGGGGACAGGTCATGAAGACCACCGATGGCGGTGCGAACTGGGAGTTGGTTAATACTGACCTGCTCGGTCCCTCGAATGATTTCAGAGACATCGGATTCTTCGACGCGACGCAAGGTATCCTGATCTCACCAACAAGCATATTCAAGTCTGATGATGGAGGCAATAGCTGGTATCCGGTCAGCGGCGTTCTGGGAGATTATTTCACGGGGCTGAAATTTACTGATGCCAATACTGCCTACGTTTATGGTGGATACAATGGTGGCGAGCTGTTGATTACTACAAACAAGGGAGTAGATTGGTCCTTGGCCAAAAGCGATCCGCTCACGCGCGTTACCGGCGTTGCATACAAGGCTGCGTCCAATCTCGTGGCCGTTGCGGGTAATAACTCTTCAAATCCGTTAGCCATTGAACCCGGAAGCGCAATTCTGACCGCCCCTGCCGGCACCACCAATTGGCAGATAAGGGCTGAATTGCGCGCGCAGGATTTTCACGCCATCAGTTTCCCGTCAGCATCTGTTGGCTACGTGTTCGGTGAGTTCCAGGGATACAAATCGACGGACGGTGGAAATTCATGGAAACAACTTGATCTAAACACAGTTGCCACCGGTGCATGGTTCACGAACGATCAGACGGGATATATTGCCGACGGATACAACATCTACAAGACAACGAACGGCGGAAGCTCCTTTACGCCGATCTATAGTGTTGATATTGACGGCACAGCTAACCTTCAAAAACTTGTTGCTGCCAGTTCCACAACATTGATCGCTTACAGCGGCTTTGGCGTTCTGTACCGAACCACCAACAGCGGCGGGTCGTGGTCGATAGTCTATAATGAACCGTTGAATCAGTTGACGGAAGTGACGTTCGCCACATCTGCTGTCGGTTATGCGGTCGATCTCCTGGGTAAGGTACTCAAGACTACAAACGCGGGCGCTTCCTGGACCACGGTGTACACCTGGTCTGGAGCGGGTGAATTTTTCAACACGATTGCGTTTGTCAGCGCGACGACCGGTTTCATGGGAGGGAAGGACGGATTGCTGTTGAAGACAACTGATGGCGGCGTCTCCTGGAATCCGGTGTTTGGTGGCCTTCCGTCTACAATTCGACAGCTGAAGTTCGTTTCAGCGAGCAAGGGATATGCGTTTCTTGAGGAAGGTTCCGTATACGAGACTGTCGACGGGGGCACGACGTGGTCGTGGATAGGCAACCTCCGCTACATAGGCATCTCAGATGCTACCGTAGTTGATGAGAAGTTGTACTACTGCGGATTGTATGGCAACCTGGGGAGGATCGACGCCGAGGCAGGCACACCGAAGCCCGGGTATATATCAGGTCCGGAAAATGTTTGTGCGGGCGACAAGGTGACGTTCGAGGTGGCTGGTGAAGCCGATGTTGTGTATTCCTGGAGCGTCGCGGGAGCCTCGGTAAGCTATGATGGCTCTGTCGCCATTGTGAGCTTCCCCAGTCCTGGCGATTATGTAGTTACGGTGTCGACGGTTGGGACCTGCGGCACAGGTTCATCGCGTACGCTGGAAGTGAAAGCCGGAAGCGCGCCTCAACCGGCTATTGAAGGCCTGGACCTGGTGCACGCGCATGCGGAAGCCACGTATTCCATTGCCAACCCGAAGCAGGCGAGCCGATACTCGTGGAATGTTACGGGTGCCACATCGTTTGCCCAACAGGGTGAGTCGGTGCATGTAACCTGGGGTACCGCGCAGGGCACGGTGAGCGTAATCGAAACAGACAACATTTTCGGTTGCCGCGCGACGGATGCGCTTACTGTGGAAGTCGATCAGACGACCATCGTAGGTATTGACAATGACATCATTCGCAGCGGCGTCAGGCTGTACCCGAACCCTACGCCGGACTATCTTGAAATTGAGCGGTCCTGTTCC
>QGUY01000313.1 GCA_003242315.1 Bacteroidota bacterium | reverse complement strand
GCCTCGTCGGGGCAAGCCCCGACTTTATCCTTCACTCTCACACTGTACAGTGGTTACGGCTCTCATACACTCACTGTTACCCTATAATCCCCATACGCAATCGGGGTATCTTTCCTGGGATGGGGGCTGACATCGATCAGTTTGTATCGCGTCCCCAAAATTACCGTGTCGCGCTGGAACGAGGGGTTTGTGTTGAGCGTGAAAGGGATTTCCTGCCCTTTGTGGGGGGCGTTCAGTTGAAGGTGAAACCTGACCTCGACGTTTCCTGCCCAAATGCAGTTCACGCCCCGGGCGCAGCGCGAGTCATTCATCACGGAGTCGACCCGCAGGCTGAACCCTTTCCGCTGATATTCCTTGCCCGGTTCCATCACGATCACGCCCTTTTCCAGTGATGCGAGCGTCAGCATCTCTTCCCCGGCCGCAGAATCGTTGTTTTCCGAGCAGCCAGCTGTAAGGAGGAGAAATCCTAGTATGGCGACAGTTAGTCTCATGGTCTTTTTCCTTTGACTATTGGACACTGCGCCCCACGTACGGGTTGGAATTTACTCGGCTACGAGGAGTCCGATCCAGTAATCCGCTAAAGGTTGGGACCTGGGGTTAACCCTGATTTTTCAAAACCAGGATTTTCAGGCATGTGAGGCGCTCTCGGGCTGTACAACTTTGTATCGTAAGATTCAACTAATCCCCATGAGCACGATACATCTGAAGATAAACCTGTTGAAGGGAGCAATCCTGATCCTGCTGTTTATCGCCCTGGAGTTGCAATCGATACTCTGTTGATACGCTGAACGTGGCGGCCTGCGGTGTAGGTCGGGGTATGGCGCTGCCCGTGAATGTGTTGCCGGAAAGAAGGGGGGCAGAGCTCCAGCGCGGTTCAGAGCCAGGCTGCGTTGGTCCTTGATGGAAATCAGAGCCCAATTCCATCGGGAATCCCCGACTCGCGGCCACCTGTTCAAAGGCACGTCGTGAAGACGTGCCTTTGAACTTTAGTATTGGTAATCTCCTGCAAGTACCTTAAAATGTATTCGATTTACGCGGCGAGGTATGATTCAACGGGGCGTACGGGTACGGGCAGGCCATTGCCTGGCAATTTTTTTCATTTTACTGGCCCCAGGTCTGGCGGCGCAGCAAGTCGTTCACTTTAGCGACTCGATAAACCAGCATCTCTTTTCCTTCGCGGAACTCCACGTACTGGAGGATCCCGGATCACTAACCATCGAGCAGGTAACCTCGGAGCCATACAAGGATCAATTTAAACCCAGCACCCGCTTCTACCCGGTCAACACCAACCGCAACGCGGCATACTGGCTTCGCATAAAGGTTAAGCATCCCGCCCGAACCGATAATAACTGGGTTATCGAGTTTTTCGACCAGACCATCGACCACATCGAATTTTACACGCCCTATCCGGATGGCACTTATCAGGCCTTTATACTGGGCGACGCTTACCGATTCACCGATCGCTTCGTCTCGCACAAAAATTTTGTCGTTCCGCTGCAGTTCACGCCTAACACCGAAGTGACCTACTATGCCCGCGTGAAGTCGGAGCAACATGCCGACATGCTCCTCGTGCTGCGATCACAACGCTGGTTGTTCGCCTACGCCCTGGACGAGTATTTCTTCTTCGGCATTTTCTACGGAATGATCCTCGTCTTCGGCTTCTACAACCTGCTCATGTTCTTGGCGGTGCGAGAAAGGTATTATCTCTATTATATATTATACCTCACGAGCATCGGCCTGTATGAAATGAGCGCCGATGGCATTGGCTTTCAATACCTTTGGCCGAATTCTCCGGGATTCAACTACTACGCAACGGGCCTTTCGCTGTTCATGGCGGTTGTCTCCGCGCTGCTGTTCTCTTCGCTCGTCCTCAACCTCAGGAATACCAGCCGCTTTTTCCACAGGCTATTCCTCGGCGTACTTATCGGACGGACGGTACTCATGGTGGTAAGCCTTACCGTGTGGCCCGACTTGTTCAAGCTGCGCTTTATCGAGATCATACCATTCCTGGTCATCTTTTACACGAGCATCTACTATTACTTCGTGAGGAAGTACATGCCCGCGCGCTTTCTCGTGGCTGCCTATGCGTTTGTTGCGTTTGGTGCTGTTTATAAAGTCTGTCAATACCTGGGTATCGGATGGCAACCTCTCGGCGCATTGTCGCACTACACCCTCGGTATCAGCTTTATTGTGGAGATGCTCCTCCTGTCGTTTGCGATAAGCGATAAGATTCGACTGTTGCGCCTTGAAAAGGCCCGCGCGCAGGAGGAAAAGATCGAACAACTCCACGAAAACCAGCGGCTGAAGGACAACCTGAATCGAACGCTGGAAGAGCAGGTGCGTATTAAAACCGCCGAGTTGCTCCAGAAGCAGGCTTTTATCGAAGAGCAAAACGCCCAGCTTGAACTGGCCAACCACCGACTGGAAGCCCAAGCCAGGGAGATTGCCGCCATCAACGAATACCTCGCGATGGACAATCAGCGGCTGCAGCACGACATCAGCGAGGTGAAGGAAGCCCGGGCGCTCTCGCGCGACATGACCTTTGAGGAATTTTGCAGCATCCACCCCGAACCTGACGGCTGGACGAAGTTCATCGCTGACCTGAAATGGCAATCCGGGTACGCCTGCCGCAAATGCGGAAATGAGTCGTACAGTGCCGGCCGGACCCCCTTCAGCCGCCGGTGCACCCGATGCGGCTACGATGAGTCGGCCATAGCCAATACCCTTCTGCAGGGTACACACCTGCCCATTGAAAAGGCGCTTTATCTCGTTTTCCTGGTATACAACTCCCAGGGTTCTATTTCATCCCACAAGCTTTCGGAACTGCTCGACATCCGTCAAAGTACCTGCTGGTCGTACAGCTCGAGGATCAAATCCATGCTCAAAGAGCGTCAGAAAGCCGGGTTGGTGGAGGCCAATGGCTGGAGCGACATCATCATTACGCAGCCAGCGCCCGTCTCTTGAAAATTTTATTTGTCTGATTGTCAGCAACTTGTATCATTGAATACCGCGTCAAAAGCTGACGCACGGCTCCGCTAACGTTTGCAGATCTTATTGACCGTCAGCGTATTGCGCTAAAATTCGTCCCGATCCTTCTTGCCATTTGAACGTATCACCCGGGTGTCCGGAATGCGGGATGCAACCGATTTAATCGGCTCAATTTCAACATCTTCATTTTTGCGCATAAAGCGTATCATTTTTTGTAACTACCTAGGTATCAACTTGTTGTATGGACTTTTTGCCTGATAATCCCCACTTTTATACGATTTATGATCCATCATTTAAATCATAGAAAAAGCCTATGAAAGAATTGTTACGGAGTATTTGGAATGACCATGCTCGGGCAGTCCTTCTGGTCCTTTGCCTGTCGGCCGGAGTGGTGACGGCCATGGCCCAAGGGACTGTGGTAACCGGCTCGGTCAGCGATGCGGAGACAGGGGACCCTCTGCCGGGGGTTAACATTGTCGAAAAAGGGACCGCAAACGGAACTACCACCGATTCCGAGGGGAGGTACACACTTTCGGTTTCGGGTCCTGAGGCCCGGCTGGTCTTCAGCTTTATCGGCTATGCGACCCAGGAAATCGTCGTCGGCGCGCAGTCGGCGATCAACGTGACGCTCGCTCCCGACATCGCCGCGCTTGAGGAAGTTGTGGTGGTTGGTTACGGTGAGCAGAAGAAGAGCGTCGTGACGGGCTCGATCTCACAGGTGTCTGGTGAGAGCCTGGCCAAGGTGCCCAATGGCCGGATCGAAACGGCTCTGCAAGGACGTGTGGCCGGTGTGACGATAGCGCAAAACTCAGGGCAACCGGGTTCGTCGTCAACGATCCGCATTCGTGGGGTGACCACATTTGGTGATGCCGGAAATAACCCGCTGTGGATTGTCGACGGAATTGTCGTTGACGCTGGCGGAATCGGTTACCTCAACCAACAGGATATTGAATCCATCGAAGTTCTCAAAGACGCTACTTCGGCAGCTATCTATGGAACGCGCGCAGCAACGGGCGTAATCATCATCACAACCAAGAAAGGGAGGGCTGGAAAATTCACGGTCGATTACAACGGCTTCGTGGGCGTATCGGGACCGGCAAGGACGCTTGACCTCCTTAACGCAGAACAGTATGCCACGATCATGAACGAACGGTCCGTG
>QGUY01000312.1 GCA_003242315.1 Bacteroidota bacterium | reverse complement strand
TTGGGTTGGAAATTTTTAAAAAAGACAAGAGCGACATAGTTGAGGGTCTGCTGTGGCCGTGTCGGATATAACGCATTCTTAATCGTAGAAATATAGTAGAGACGCCCAACCTGGGCGTCTCCCCCTTGGGGGCGTCTCCCCCTTGGGGGCGTCTCGTGATGGTGGGCGTCTCCCCCTTGGTGGGCGTCTCGTGACGGTGGGCGTCTCGTCATGTTTGGCGTCTCCCTACATTTGGCGTCTCCTCATGGGGCGTCTCGTCACGCTGGGCGTCTCTACTATGTTGGACGTTTCCGGGACGTTTCCGCACTTGGACGTCTCTCCAGCCGGGCGCCCTTACAGGAGCGATTATTCTAATCCCTGCTCAATAGTCCCGTCCTCAGCAAACCAAACCTCGCGGTCTTCATCAGGACCGTCAAGGTCGATATGGTACAAGATTTTGCCGTTGTCTTCCACCTTATGTGCGTCGTCAATGCGATACTCTTGGAACTCAGTTTTTACTTTTTCGGTGATGACCTGCGGTAGGTCCCGACGGGAAAGTTCTTCGCGATGTCTCCGGATGGAGCCGCTCCTGTCGATCCAAAGTTCGTGATCGCGCGAGTTTACTTCAAAGTCGGCCTTGAACAGGTCGCCTTCCATTTCCCACTCGATGTCCTTTGCCTTAGCGAATTTGGATGTGAGTGCGCTGGAAACCTGTGAAGGTACTTCTGACTTTGCAATGTCCTGGGCCGTGGCGTAGGATATGCTGCTTACGAAGATGATAAGGAATAATGTTTTCATGGCGTTTGGTTTTGTGAACGATGCAAACAGGTGTTCTGCAAAAAGTACGCCGTGGGATAGGAGTAGGTATTAACACCTCTGGAAGGACGAAAGCACTTCCGAACGTTACACCTTCGTAGAAAAAAGGCCGCACCCTATACCCGCAACTCCGCGCGGAACCCTCGCGCTGCATAGTATGATTCTGCGCCGTTGTGATACACAAAGACGGTGTTAAAGCGACGGTCACAAAACAGCGCGCCGCCGAGTTTTCGGATTTCCGGTGGTGTTTGTACCCAGCTGGAGGTTTTTAGGTCGAATTCTCCGAGTTTCTGCAGTTCACGATACTGCGCCTCGGTTAGCATGGTAACACCCATTTCCTCGGCCATATCCATCGCGCTCGTTCTCGGCTTGTGTTCCTTTCTCGCATTAAGCGCCGCGCGATCGTAGCAAATGCTTCGACGCCCCTTCGGAGTCTCTGGTGAGCAGTCGTAAAAGATATACTCTCCCGTTTTCTTATCGTAACCCACAACATCAGGTTCTCCACCTGTTAACTCCATTTGATCCAGCGACCACATTTTTTCCGGGTTTGCTTCGAGCTTTGCCTGCACGTCCGACCATTTGATTCCCTTGTGCCGCTGTATGTTCTTCTCAAAGCGCTGTTTCAATATCTTCAAAAGTTCGTCGCGCTCTGTCGCTGTCAGTGTTTTCTTGCTCTTAGCCATTTAATAGAGTTTTGTTTAGAGACCTACTTCTATGTGTTACTATGTATATCTATGTGCCCCATGTGGTTCAAAGATAGCAATAGCCTTTCACGCCGTTTGCCCAGCTGCAATGAGTTTTCGCTCCCCGGGACGGAAATACCACGACACTATCGTCAACACGATCAACAGTGTCGACCCGAACAGTTCATTAGCCGTGCCGGACGCGATATGCGAAAACATGGCCCCGAACATCGCGAAGAAGAAACCGGCGTACGCCCATTCCTTGAGTACCGGAAGGCGTGGAACAAGCACCACGATCACACCCAGAATCTTGAGTATGCCAAGCAGTGTCATCAGGTAGGGGGGATAGCCCAACCGGGAAAACATGTCTTGCTCTTCCTCAATGCCCATCAGTTGAACGATAGCAGTTGAGACCATTCCCAGCGATAACCAGATGGTCGCGATCCAGTAGATGACTTTGCGCAGTTTCATGTGTCGAATGATCTGTTTACGTGATTATGTTGTGTCCGCGGATCGTATGTATCGTGGTTTCTGGTTCCGCGCTACCTTTGTTGCGTGCCCTTCATAACTTCTTCAAGCTTGTTGTGGGCCATACTCAATCCCCATGCGAAGGGTAGTTTGAGGAGTTCGTCGCGTAGGGATACTGAGCGGAATATGGTGTGAATGCGAAGTCTGCTTGTCTCATTGGTCAGATGCTGAAATTCCAGGAATTCGAGTGTGATGCCGGCGGGACCGCCTTCCATTTCGAAGGTCCGCGTGATTTTTTGGTTGGTTTCGAATTCGTGAATGGTTCCATTGAGCCGAAACTTGCCACCTCTTGGATCGGTGGTCTCAAATTCGAAACTGCCGTGACGCCTGCAGTCCAGCTTCAGCACTTTTGTTCCCATCCATTGTTCGAGAATGTCAGGCTCGACGTACGCGCGGAACACGAGTTCCACCGGCAAGTCGAAGTCGCGCGTTATGAAAAGCTCCTGCTTGCCTGCTTCGGCGTCGACCTTGGTCTTCAACTCCATATTGTTATTTTTTTCGTTTGTAGTTTTTCATGATGGATTCCAGTTTGTTGAACCGGTTGTCCCACATCTGACGGAACGGCTCGATGAAATCCGCTATTTCTTTCATTTTAAGCGCGTTTAGGTGATAGTGGATCTCCCTTCCGCTATGCTCCTGCCGGAGGAGATCGCATTCCGTCAGTATCCGTATGTGCCGTGAAATGGTTTGCCGGGTCGAGTCGAAATGCTCGGCAATGGCACTCGGCGTCATGGCCTGTAACGCCACCAGGGTAATTATCGCCCTGCGCGTCGGGTCCGCTATGGCCTGAAATACGTCTCTTCGCAATTCCATTTTATGCAGCTATATGGCTGCAAATATATATGCAGCTATATGGCTGCGCAAATGCTGGAGGGATTTTTTTTGGAATTCTTTGCTGCGTTGGGGAAGTGTTGGAGTGTTGCTTTCCATATAAATCTCTTCATATCCAACCAAGTAAATCCCATAGTCTGGCGAATCAAGGTTCAGACAATTATCTTTGCACCGCGATGATTAGATACGTTTTGCTCGTTGTTTTTTCATTCCTCGTGTCGCGGGCGGTGGCACAGAACGAGCTCCGCATCGTGGTTAGAGATGCCGAATCCAATGAACCGTTGCCAGGTGCAAATGTGCTCGTAGTGGGGACGTCCATCGGGTCCAGTACGGGTGAAGACGGTATCGCTATCTTACACATTCCCGACGGCGCCGCTGAGATTGAAATTTCTTTTCTTGGATATCGCTCGCAGAGAAAACGCCTGACCTTTCCCAACACGCTCCCGCAACCACTCGAAATCTTGCTGCACAGCGACCACGAGGAACTGGAAGAAGTCGTTATCTCATCAACTAGAAGTTCCCGGACCATAGCCGACATCCCGACTCGCGTGGAGTTTATAGCAGGGGAGGAGCTCGATGAAAAGGCGAACATGAAACCAGGCGACATTCGCATGCTCCTGAATGAAAGCACTGGGATACAAACGCAACAAACTTCGGCTACATCCGCGAACTCTTCCATACGGATTCAAGGTCTGGACGGCCGTTATACCCAAATTCTAAAAGATGGCTTTCCCCTATATGCTGGATTTAGTGGAGGTCTGGGACTCCTTCAAACGCCACCTCTTGACCTTAAACAGGTGGAAGTCATCAAAGGCTCGGCATCCACGCTCTATGGCGGTGGTGCCATCGCAGGCCTTGTCAACCTCATTAGTCGCACTCCCGGCGACGAACGCGAGCTCAGATTTCTTGCCAACGCAACCAGTGCGAAAGGTCTTGACTTGAGCGCCTTCTACAGCGAGCGCTACGGCAAGGCAGGAGTGACAGTCTTCGCTTCGCGCAACTCGGGAGAACCCTACGATCCAGCCGATATCGACCTTACCGCCATACCCGAATTTGAACGCTATACCGTCAATCCGAAGTTCTTTTACTGGTTCAATGACAGAACCAGCCTTTATGCTGGCGTCAATTTTACAACTGAAGACAGAATCGGTGGTGACCTTCATTATATAGAAGGTAATGCCGATGATGTCCACAGATATTTCGAAAGCAACGAATCACACCGTTACTCCACACAAGTATCGGTCACGCACAAGTTCAATGGTATCACCTCGCCTCTATTAAACATCTCCGACCCCCCGAACCGTTATAAAT
>QGUY01000048.1 GCA_003242315.1 Bacteroidota bacterium | reverse complement strand
CCTGGAACGGAAGAGGTAAAAATGGTTCAACTCCTGTGGTGTAAAGTTTGGGCAGGGATCGGTCCTTTTGTAGCTTGTCGGCTACTTAACCCGCAGATGAAATTCTTTTCGTTTACCCTGCGCCTTATGTCGCGCTACCGGTGGTTCACGATCGCGGGCAAACCCGGCGCACTCGATTAACCGGGAATAAAAAAATCCGGGGCCGAAGCCCCGGATCCACCTGTCAGTCGCTTCAACTATGAGATCAGAAACGGTCAAGGTTCATCACCTTGTTCCATGCTGCTATAAAGTCGCGAATGAATTTTTCCTCTCCATCGCTGCAAGCATACACCTCAGCCAGCGCCCTCAGTTCGGAGTTGCTTCCGAAAATGAGGTCAACGCGCGTGCCGGTCCACTTAACTTCGCCTGTCTTACGGTCGCGACCTTCAAAGACATTCTGCGACTCAGACGTTGCGGACCAAACCGTACCCATGTCGAGCAGGTTTACGAAGAAGTCGTTGCTGAGCGTTTCAGGACGATTTGTTAACACACCATGTTTCGAACCATCCCAGTTGGTGTTCAGCACACGCATACCACCAATGAGTACCGTCATTTCAGGAGCAGTCAGCGTGAGCAACTGAGCCTTGTCAATCAGCATGTGCTCAGGGGCTGCCTTATGGTGGGGTTTCACGTAGTTGCGGAAACCATCGGCACCCGGCTCCATGTATTCAAAGGAGGCGATATCGGTTTGCTCTTGTGATGCATCTGCGCGCCAGGGTTCGAAAGGAACCTTCACGTCGTGACCAGCATTTCTTGCAGCCTTTTCGATAGCGGCGCAGCCACCAAGTACGATCAGGTCAGCCAAAGAAACTTGCTTGCCATCGGTGCGATTGTTGTTGAATTGCGCCTGAATCCCTTCCAGAGTGCTGAGCACCTTGGCAAGCTGCTTGGGATTGTTTACTTCCCAATTGCGCTGAGGTTCAAGACGAATGCGTGCTCCGTTGGCGCCACCGCGCTTGTCTGACCCGCGGAATGTAGACGCTGACGCCCAGGCTGTAGACACTAACTCGGAAATGGTCAATCCCGAAGCCAGGATCAACGCCTTAAGGCCGGTGATATCTTCTTCGTCGATCAGCTTGTGCGTGACCGGAGGAATTGGGTCTTGCCAGATGAGATCCTCAGCAGGTACTTCGGGACCCAGATAGCGCGACTTCGGACCCATGTCACGGTGCGTGAGTTTAAACCATGCGCGTGCAAAGGCATCTGCGAATTCGTCCGGATTGTCAAGGAAGCGACGCGATATTTTTTCATAGATGGGATCAAACCGCAGCGCCAGGTCGGTTGTGAGCATTGTGGGAGCGTGACGACGCGACGGATCGTGCGCGTCAGGTACTGTATCAGCACCCATGCCGTGCTTAGGTTTCCATTGCCATGCTCCGGCAGGGCTCTTCACAGGTTCCCACTCATAGCCAAAGAGGTTCCAGAAGAAGTTGTTAGACCATTTCGTCGGCGTTGTGGTCCACGCGCCTTCAAGACCACTGGTAATCGTGTAGACGCCGTTACCTGTGCCGAAGGTATTCTTCCAGCCGAGGCCCATCTCCTCGATGGGGGCAGCTTCAGGTTCCGGTCCGACGTATTTCTTAACATCACCCGCTCCGTGTGTCTTTCCAAAAGTGTGACCGCCGGCGATCAGTGCGACGGTTTCTTCATCGTTCATAGCCATTCGGCCAAACGTCTCGCGGATATCGCGAGCAGCTGCAACGGGATCGGGCTTACCGTTAGGGCCTTCCGGATTCACATAGATAAGACCCATTTGAACCGCAGCAAGCGGGTTTTCAAGTTCGCGATCACCGGTATAGCGATTGTCGCCAAGCCATTCGGTTTCCGAGCCCCAGTAGATGTCTTCGGCAGGCTCCCAAACATCTTCGCGACCACCACCAAAGCCGAAAGTCTTGAAGCCCATGGACTCAAGGGCGCAGTTACCGGCCAGGATCATGAGATCCGCCCAGGAGATTTTTCTGCCATACTTTTGCTTGATAGGCCAGAGGAGGCGGCGTGCTTTGTCGAGGTTTGCGTTGTCCGGCCAGCTGTTGAGCGGGGCGAAGCGTTGCAGCCCCATACCCGCGCCGCCGCGACCATCAGACACGCGGTAGGTACCTGCGCTGTGCCACGCCATACGGATGATGAATGGGCCGTAGTGTCCGTAGTCTGCCGGCCACCAATCCTGCGACGTCGTCATCAGTTCGTACAGATCCTTTTTTACAGCCTGTAGGTCGAGTGACAAAAATTCCTTCTTGTAGTCGAAGTCCTTGTCCATGGGGTTCGACAGTGAAGAATGCTGGCGGAGAATGTTCAGCCTCAGTTGGTTGGGCCACCAATTACGGTTTCTGGTGCCGCCGCCGGCCGCTGTTTTCAGCGAACCTCCATGAAACGGACACTTCCCTTGGCTTTCATTAACCTGTAATGACTTCTGGGTTGCTGGAGCGTTGTTTTCCATAAGATCGTCTCTATCGTTTGGCTTTGTTCATTAAATCCGGGCCAAGAATACAGTCATTCGTAAAATAAATCAAATTGATTATTTTTATGATCATATAGATGCAATCTATGACCCTGGTCCAGCTGGAATATATCGTGGCGTTAGACGATCTGAGGCATTTCGCCCTGGCTGCCGAAAGTTGTTTTGTGACACAACCGACGCTCAGTATGCAGATTCAGAAGCTCGAAGAAGAGCTGGGCGTGAAGATTTTTGATCGCACCAAGCAGCCGGTAATACCGACGGACGTCGGAGCCGACATCGTCGCGCAGGCACGTCGCGTACTGCACGAAGCCCGGATGATTCGTCAGCTGATCAGCGAGCACAAGGGTATCTTGAGCGGTGAACTGCACATCGGGATTATTCCGACACTGGCGCCCTATCTCTTGCCTCCTTTATACAGGTATATGCGTGAGAAATACCCTCAGCTAAACCTCGTCGTGCGAGAAGCCATCACGGAAGAAGTGCTCAGGGAGTTGAGGAATAATCGGCTTGACTGCGGGATAGTGGTTACGCCCCTGAACGACCCGACAATCCGTGAACACGTGCTGTTTTACGAGGAACTGTTCGTATACGTCTCACGGAAGAATGCGCTGGTGGATAAAAAATATGTTCTGGCTGATGAAATCGACCCGCGCCAATTGTGGTTGCTGGAAGAGGGACACTGTTTCCGGTCGCAGGTGCTGAACCTGTGCGAATTGCAGAAAAGCACCGATGTTTCGTTCCGCTATGAAACGGGGAATATTGAAACGCTCAAGAGGATGGTGGACAAGAGTGATGGCATTACGATCCTCCCTGAACTGGCTGTGATGGAATTCGGGAAGTCGCAGCGAAAGCTGGTCAAGCGCCTGCGTAGTCCCACACCAGCTCGCGAGGTGAGTATCGTAACACACAGGGATTATATCAAGGACAAATTGATTCAGGCGCTAAGGGAAGGCATTTTGAACATCATACCTTCCCGAATGCAAAAGCTAAGAGACAAGAAAGTGGTGGAGATTACCTATTGATCTTCACGAGCAACTTTGATATGAATATTTTTTCGTGGATTGAATTTGTCTGATGAACATTACATCCTGTGTGAAAACGGAGAGAGGGAATGCTCTGATTTTCGCATTCAACGTTCCCGAGATGAATAATTCATCGACATTGTCGCCGAAGTTGAAATAAACACCTGGGGAATCGCTTAGTGTAAGGGATGTCCATTGTTTAAGAGGGGACCTTAATTCAAGGAACATATCCGCGGGTCGGCCCCCTTTAGGGGCTAGGGGTGTGGGTAGGGATAACAGTACCGTTTCATGATCCCCACCGCACGCCCTTTTCTTCCCTAAAGGGACCCCGCGCGCGGGTTGGGTTTCACCTCAGTGGGTATACAAACGGTGACTTTAATCCAAGGAACGTATCCGCGCGTTGGGCCCCCTTTAGGGGCTAGGGGTGTGGGTAGGGATAACAGTACCGTTTCATGATCCCCACCGCACGCCCTTTTCTTCCCTGAAGGGACCCCGCGCGCGGGTTGCGCTTCACATCAATGGGTATACAAACGGGGACCTTAATTCAAGGAACATATCCGCGAGTCGGCCCCCTTAAGGGGTAAGGGGTGTGGGTTGGGAGAAGGCGGGATACCTTGCGGTACCTTTCAATTTAGTTGCATCCTATCTGTGACTTGCAATAATATCGTTGTGAGTATTTGGAAGACCCTCTTTACAAACGTCATGACTGATCGAATGATGTTCTACGGAGCTCCGACCACAGTGTTCAAAAAGGCTCGGATGCTCCGCTTTTCGATGACGCCGGCCGAAAGACACCTTTGGGCGAGATTGCGAAAAAACCAATTGAATGGTTTTCGCTTCAGACCACAACACCCGATCAGCGAGTTTGTGGTGGACTTCTATTGTCATAAGGCCAAACTAGTTGTCGAGGTCGACGAGAGTTATCATGAAAATCCGAAGCAGAAGGAATACGACGAGAACAGGGATCACATTCTCAAAGAGTTTGGACTTATAATTCTCCGATTCACAGATAAACAAGTGTTGGAAGAAACCGAATCCGTAATTCAAACCATAATTAATTGTCTTCCGGCACCTGAGGTGACAAAGCGCTAACCCGCGGGTCGGCCCCCTTTAGGGGCTAGGGGTGTGGGTTGGGATGAATCTTAAAGTAACGTCATCTGGTAAAACCAATCGCAGTACCGTTTCATGATCCCCACCGCACGCCCTTTTCTTCCCTAAAGGGACCCCGCGCGCGGGTTGGGTTTCACCTCAGTGGGTATAAAAACGGTGACTTTAATCCAAGGAACATATCCGCGCGTTGGGCCCCCTTTAGGGGTAAGGGGTGTGGGTAGGGATGTGTGACAAGGTACGTCTTCTGGCAAATCCAATACGATCGCAGTATCGTTTCACGACTCCCACCACACGCCGCGGGTTGGGTTTCACCTCAGTAGGTATACAAACGGTGACTTTAATTCAAGGAACATATCCGTGCGCTGGTCCCCTTCAGGGGTAAGGGGTGTGGGTAGGGATGAGGTCGTCGAAATACGCTAAATGTCAGCGTGAAATTGTAAGACTCCTCTATGCGAAAAGAAGCGCCTAAGCATTCAATTCTTTAATTGAATAGTACGTTATTAAATAGCTGAATATAAATTGGTTATTGTATTGCGCAAAATATTCTTTCGCCGGACCAAATTTTCTTTGGAACCAAAATTTACTGCCCAAACATCATTCCGTCTGCGCGAGGGCCCTGCTCCAATAGCGCTCTGCCCACTCGGCCCACACGGGCCAGTTGGGGGCCAGGGTATGGCCTTCGTGATGCTGGCGGAAGGCAAGATCTCCATCAATTAACGAGGTGCCTTCCGGAGGAAAGGTTGACGTGCCAAGACCCTTCTTACCGAGCAACGCATACACAGGCTCGGCATGAACCGCGGCCAGGAATGAACCCTTTGGATCGACCCAGCGGTCTTCAGATTCCAACGACCCTGCACTGATGAAAACAGGCCGCGGAGCGCACAGGGCAACCAACTCGTGCGCGTCGACAGGCAGGTCGTCAGGGGTGTGCGATGACGCGTACTTCAGGAAGTTGCCACAGAACCAGGAGAAATTCCTGGGAACGACGATATTCTCAATCTGCTCACCAAACCTGCGACGCAGAATCTTCGCTCCGCCTGCACCCGACGAACCTACAAGCGCCATCGAAAAACGCTGATCCATCGCCATCGCTACCAGGGCAGTCTTACCGAGACGCGACAATCCTTCAACACAAACGCGTTTTGCGTCGACAAGGCTATCAGTTTCCAGGTAATCAAATACGCGACTCGCACCCCACGCCCAGGCGCGTATTACACCCCAATCGTCCGGGTTGCGCTGCTGACCCTTCGCGGTCAATCCTATGATTCCCTGATCCAGACTGCCATCATCCGGTTGAACAGACCAGGGGTCCAATAGCGCATAGCCCCATCGTTTCGATAGGAGAAGACTTTTCCAGGCATCCATCTGGCGTCTCCTGCCACCGATTTTTAACACGACGGGAACAGGGCCGTCAGCATCTATTGGTGTTTCAAGCAGTGCCCGTATTTCTACCGTCACGTTAGGATACGCGCTGTTGTCAACCACACCTCTAAGAACCTTTTGACGCACCTGAAACGTACCCGCCCCGACCGTTTGATCCGAGACTACGTGCCAGGTAACGGAAGGAACGCTTTCTGGAACGCGGCCATAGATCTCGCGTTCGAAGTCTTCAACAATTTCTGGCCTGCGCTGTTCCCACCATTGCTGCGGTGTGGTTACACGGTCGCCATTGCTCAACAGGAGAGGGTCGGGCAATACATATGGACCTACCTTTGATTCGTCGAAATTGGCGGCATTGGGCTCATCGGGATGCTGGGCTGGCGCCGGACGGGCAGGAACAGTGATGCCAACCCGTTCCCGCATTAACTCAAGATTTCGCGCGGCCTGTCGCGCTTTACGGATGCTTGGCCCGTGTACGATAGCCCTTCTAATAAAATATCCGGCGATCAACGCCCCCAGCAACACCGCGCCCAGCGCAAGTAACCTACCCATGACTTAGTTCTGTTGATGGTATGACCCGGAATATTAGCCAAATAATGCGACAATTTAATCGTACCTTTGAAATGATGAATTTTTTCAGATCTCTGGGTTTTCTGAGGGCCGTTGTGTTCCTCCTTTCGTCCATGGTGCTTCACGACAGCGTCATCACCAGGGATCAGCCGCCTGTGCTCAAGGAATCCGGGATAGCACAAGTCATCATTAAAGCTGCCGATGAACATGATAGTGACGACTGGGAAGGAAGATTTCTTGGACTGGAACACAATCTTTGCAAGGGACCTGTGTATGAAATCGAATTCACCATTCCGTATTCCATCGTAAAGAACAACTTTTCAAACACAACAAGTCTTTTCAAGTCGGTCCCATCCGAATTGCCGTCTCCTCCGCCTAAGGGTTAAGCTTTACGCTTTCTTTTCCAACGGAACCGACACGCCCCTTGTGTCGGTGCTTAACTCATTTCTTTCATTTCAATCAAGATCAGTGATGAAAAAGCAGATCAATTTTTCCATGCTCTTTTTGGTGTTTGCCATACTCTTTGCCCTGTTTGTTTTCACCTACATGATGCTAAAGGGGTGACACGGGAATCGGCGATGGAAACAAAAAGGGCGACTTAGTGTCGCCCTTTTGTTGCTACGGATGTCTTAGAGGAATCGGCCGTATACATCTTCGATGTACTTGAAGTAGTAGTACAGTTTGTAGTTCACTTCAAGGCCATAGTCGATGCCCGGATCATAGTTGATTTGTTGCTGAAACGGGGAGTTCGGTCGATGGCCCTGGGTAACGACCTTTTCATTCCACGCCGCCGCATACTGTCGGTTCATCGACGCGTAATACTGTGGCGAGTAGAAGTTCACTGGCTTGCGATGCATGGCAAACCAGCGGTCGAAGCCATTGTCGATAATAACCAGTTCATACTCTTCTTCGTCGCCACGGTCGAGGATCATATTCTGCCCATAGTGCACAGGTCCTGCACTCTTGCCGGAGCCGCATGCCGACACAAAAAGGGCCACCGCAAACAGCGGAATTATGTATTTCATCGTTCGTTTCATCGCACACCTCCTTAGCAGAGTATCTATAAATAGAACAAAAAGAATGCCCTAAATGTTGGTCGCCATCCTCATTAACAGAACATTTCTGGTGAAAGAAAACCGTAATGTTCTTTGACCCCACCGTACGCCCTTTTCTTCCCTAAAGGCACCCGGCGCGCGGGGTGGGTTTCACACAGCAATCCTGAAGCTCGCCTTCGGCAAGCTCAGGCTCCGCTGATATCATCAAAGGGCGGTCCCTGAGCTTGTCGAAGGGCTGAGCTTGTCGAAGGAAATCACACAAATATTCCCCCTGCTACTTCAATTCGCTGGGCGTTTACCCATTTTGAGTCGTCGCTGCAGAGGAAGGCTACGACGCCACCTATGTCGTCTGGCGTTCCGACACGGCCAAGGACCGTGAGTGATGATAACGTCTTCTTCAGTTCAGGGCTGTTGCGTACGCGAGCGCCACCAAAGTCGGTTTCAATCGCGCCGGGGGCGACAACGTTCACACGTATCTTCCGTTCACCCAGTTCCCGAGCCTGGTATTTTGTCAGGGTCTCTACAGCGCCCTTCATCGTTGCGTAAGCGGAATAACCTTCGAACGAGAAACGCGCGAGACCCGACGAAATGTTAACGATGCTGCCTCCGTCGTTAATGACACTCAGAAGCTTCTGTGTGAGGAAGTAAGGTGCCTTGACGTGGATATTCACCATAGCGTCAAATTGCTCGGGCGTCGTGTCGGTAAACGGCGCATGCACGCCCACACCGGCATTGTTTACAAGGGCATCTATTCCTTCCGCTCCGAACTTCGAATGCAACACTGAACGCACTTCATTCACGAAGGAGTCGAACGTTGACGAATCTGATACGTCGAGTTGAAGTGCGTGGGCTTTTCTGCCCCGGGATGCAATTTCCTCTACGACACGTGTGGCGTCATCCTTTCGACTGTGATACGTGATGATCACATCGAAACCTCTTTCCGCTAATCGCAGGGCCATGTCCTTACCCAAGCCCCGGCTGCCCCCGGTGACGAGGGCGATCTTGTTCTTTGTGCCTGTCATTGCTGATATCGTTTAATGGTGAGACACAAAGGTCATATGACGAGATGTCCATCCCGTTATAAAAATCAATCCGATGTTTGCAAAATTCAAACAACCACTTCCCGAAAGGCGGCAGGAGAGACCTTCGAGTGCTTCTTGAAGAAGTTCGAGAAGTGCGCCACCTCTTCGAATCCAAGCGAGTAGGCGATCTCAGATATATTCCAGGTGGTCTGCCTCAAAAGGATCTTGGCCTCCTGGTTGATGCGACTGGCAATGATCTCGGTTGTGGTCTTACCCGTCGTTTCCTTGAGCACCTTGTTGAGGTAGTTGACGTGAATCTTCAGGGTATTGGCAAAGTCACTGGCAGTCCTGAGTTGTATCGTTTGGTTAGGACTTTCGATCGGAAATTGTCGCTCCAGAAGTTCTATAAAAAGGCTAAGGATGCGCGCAGAAGCGTTCGTACTTCCATTGGTGGACTGCAGAGGTTTTAGCTTTTGTCCGTAGTGAATAAGTTCCAGAGCATAGGTCCGCAATAGGTCATATTTATATGCATAATCAGATTCGATTTCTGAATGCATCTTTTTGTAAATCAATTCAATATCGTTATACTGATCCAATGTTAATTGAAATACAAAATCGCTCTGGGGAGAGAAGATCGGAAGCTTTTCCAGTTCAAAGCCTGTCTTCGATTTCGGCATGAATTCGGCAGTAAAGACGCAGAAATGTCCCGCCTGATTTTGGTCGAGAGGCACATACCGGTAGGGTATTCGCGGTGTAGCAAAGAGGATGGCGTAATCTTCGATGTTCACGACTTTATCCGCACACTCCACCCGGTTACGTCCTTTTATGAGGCTAATCTTGTAGTAGGTCCTGCGGTTGTAAGGCATCTCGGCCTTCTTTTTTCCACTCCGGTATATGGAGGCTGTATCGAAAACGTTGAAATGCCCGATATCCTGTGTGCTCTGGTTTTCCAGAAAATGGTTGATTTCGGCACAGAGCGTACCGAAAATCTCGGTGTAGAAATCCTTTACCGCCCTCGTTTCCATGGTATTGCGAAAATCAAAGGTACAGAAAATCATGAGGAATAAAGCGGTATGTGAGTAAATTAGAACTATGGACCTGGAGTCGCTGCTGTTTGGGGACGAAGACTGGCGTTTTCTCCTGAGTGCTTTCGTACGGTCAGTGATCATGTTCATTGTGATCCTGATTGGTCTCCGCCTTCTGGGAAAGCGCGGCATCCATCAGCTTTCCGTATTTGAACTTGGGGTTATCATCGGTTTGGGATCGGCCGCAGGTGATCCCATGTTTTACAAGAATGTCGGCATACTGCCCGCGATCGTCGTATTCACTGTCGTCATCGCATTGTACCGACTCGTGACCTTTCTCATTACGAAGAGCGACCGAATTGAGACCCTGCTGGAAGGAAGGCCCGCCTACATCCTGAAAGACGGCATCATTCTGGAAACATTCAAGGATCAACCCCTGGGTCATGATGAATTTTTCGCGACTCTAAGACAAAGCCAGGTAAGTCATCTCGGACAGGTTGAAACCGTAATCATCGAAGCCGATGGCAATCTAAGCGTGTTCTTCTGTCCTGACGAGAAGGTTCAGCCCGGACTTCCCATTCTCCCCGCCGAACTGGACAGATGCAGTGACAACGTAACAATTGAGGGAACGTATTCCTGTGTTCATTGCGGCTTTACAGAGGAGTTGATGCCGTCGTCGGGATTCCGGTGCCGACAGTGTGGACATGATAAGTGCGTGGCGGCGGCGGTTGGGAAGAGAATAGTCTGAAGAGGATGGGATTCCTATGTGAACTATGTGATTCCAATGTGCCCCATGTGGTTGAAAAAACACCCTACTCATGTCTTAGTGAGTTCACCGGATTGGTGTGTGCTGCCCGCAATGCCTGAACGCTTACAATGAGCAAAGCAAACACGAGCGCGATAGCACCCGTTACCGGGAATATCCACCAGGCAATGTCTGTCCTGATCGTATAGCGTTCAAGGTAAATATCCATCGCCCATGCCGACAACGGTGCCCAGATTGCGAATGCAACGACGACCAACAGGGTAAAGTCGCGGCAAATCAAGTTGACCACACTGGCGACAGAAGCTCCGAGCACTTTGCGTATTCCGATTTCCTTAGTCCTTTGTTCTGCTGTGAACGCAGCCAGCCCATACAATCCAAGACCGGTGATGATAACCGCCAGGACGGCAAACAAACTGGCAAGTCGGCTGGTCAGATTAATGGTGGAGAACTTCTTCTGAAAATCTTCATCGACGAATGTGTATTCGAAAGGATATGCCGGAGCGTACTTGGTGAAGACGGATTCCACTGTGGTCAGTGCCGTTTGCAGATCGTTGGTCGGCTTCAGCCGGATCGTGATGGCGCCACCCCAGTCGTCCAGCACAGCGAACATGGGCTTCACTTGCTCATAGGGGGAACCCATGAGTACATTATCGCAGACACCAATGAGTGTCCGCTTTTCCCCCCATAATTCAAGTTCTGTTCCGATGGGATCCTCCAGACCCATGAGATCAATGGCCGCCTTGTTGACAACAATAGCCGTGCTGTCAGATGGAAAGTCTTCAGAGAAGTCGCGCCCCATCAGCATTTTGACACCCATCGTTTTCGCCCAGTCGTAATCCGTTACGATCGTCGTGAAGATCACTTGTAAGTTATCCGGTTTCCCGGGCCAGCTGAGGAAATTATTCGAGTTGATCTCCGTAATTGCGCTGTTCGAGCGTACCATCGATTCAACGACGCCGGAAGCGAGGAGTTCAAGTTTAATGGGCCGGAGGTTCTTCCGGTAATCCTCGTTGACACGAATCGTAATTAGATTTTCCTGGGAATACCCGACGTCTCTGTTCTTGGCAATCTGAATCTGTTTGTAGATCACCAGCATGGAGATGATCAGGAAGATCGAAAACCCAAACTGCAGCGTAACGAGCACCTTACGCGGAATACTGGCACCTTTACCAATGTGAGGCTTTCCTTTCAGCACCTTCGTTGGCTGAAATCCCGACAAGTAAAACGCCGGGTAACTGCCAGCTATCACCCCCGTGACGACTACGAGTCCAATTGCGGAAATCCAAAACCAGACACTGGAATAGTTGATAAATAACTTTTTATCAACCAGCATGTTATAGTAGGGTAACAGAAGTTGCGCCGCTACAATGGCGATGGCACAGGATATGAAGGCCAGGAGCGTTGATTCGCCAATAAACTGGAGGATCAGTTCCCGACGGCGCGAGCCGATGCTTTTCCGGATGCCGACCTCTTTGGCTCTTCTTTCACTTCGCGCGGTGGCCAGATTCATGAAGTTGATGCAGGCGATGATAATAATAAACACGGCGATGATGGTGAAGAGCTGGACGTAGTCGCTCATGCCGCCGGCCTCGACTCCGTTTTCGAAATGTGAATACAACCGCCACCGCAGGAGGGGGTAAAGGAAGAATTCGTGTTTTATCTCCTCGTCCTGACCATGCTCGGCGAGCATGTGCCGGATGGCAGCCTCGACCGACTCCTTATTCTCCGGTGTATTGAGTTCGACGAATACCTGGAAGGAGTAGTTGCCCCAATTATCCTCGTTTTCAACGACCCAATTATTGACGCTCCGCCAGTGCTTGTAGGGCAGGAGGAAATCGAACTGGAAAGAGGAGTTAGGAGGGACGTCACGAAGAATGCCCGAGACTTTGAGATCGTATTGATTATCGACACGAATGGTTTTATCCAGGGGATCTTCATCACCAAAGAGTGCCTTTGCCGTGGATTCTGTGATTACAATGTTACTTGCGTCGTCGAGGACCTGTTCTGCGCTTCCAGCGATGAGGGGGAACTGAAACATTTCAAGGAATTCTTCGCTGACATAGAAGCCACGTTTACTGATCCCTTTGTCATCCGTGGCCGTCAGTAGGTGATCATAACCCCAATCGGTGACCGCCACACGAACGATGTTGGCGTCAGCAGTCTTCATCGCCTCATAGGTTGGGAGGGGAACGGACGTCCAGGAGTTTATGCGTCCGTCAAAATGGGCGTTGATCCACACCTGGTAGAGGTGATCCGCCTTGGGATGGAATTTGTCGAACGACGTTTCGTCGATCACCCAAAGGATGATGAGCACCGAACAAGTAATGCCGAGGCTAAGGCCCGCGATATTGATGAATGAATAGAAGGCGTTCTTCCGGAGATTTCTGACGGCTACGATGAGCAAGTTTCTAAACATATCTGTAGGGTATTCTGTTGCTGGGACTGCTTATGGGGAAAAATGTTACAGGGAACCTGGTTAATTTTTTGTTTAAAAGACTCCGGTCGTACGCCAGGGGTTGCACGAAGCCTCGCACATGAACAAGAAGAACGGCCGGACAGACCGTGGCGAACTATATGTAGGATGATGTTAACTTGTCGCTTTCGATCAATGCCTGTGAAAACACCCATTTCGCTGCTCCGACCTATATCCTGTGTCTTTTTGTTTCTGGTTTTGAATAGCTGTGCGCCTGACAAGCCAGTCGTCGACGAGGATGGATTCGTTTTCATATTTGATGGCAAGACGCTCAACGGCTGGGATGGAGACTCCACTTATTGGCGTGTCGAAGATGGCATCCTGGTGGGTGAAGTAACTTCAGCGACGCTCCTGGACCGGAACTCCTTCATCATCTGGCGCGGCGGGCTGACGGAAGACTTTGAGTTGAAAGTTGAGTACAGGATTTCAGCAGAAGGGAACAGCGGAATCAACTATCGCAGTGAAGAAGTGGATGGAGTTCCGCACGCATTGAAAGGTTATCAATGCGACATCGATGGAGCAAATCAATACACCGGAATGAATTATGAAGAGCGAAGGAGAACGACAATAGCGAGACAGGGTCAACAAGTAATTTTGAAAACCGTTGAAGGGCCGCTGTCAACTTACATAGAAAACAATCGATGGACGAGAACTATCGTCAGGGATACACTGGGCAATGTCGATTCCCTGACATCCAGCATCAAATCAAACGATTGGAATCAGGTTCATCTGGTAGTCAGGGGAAACCGCATGTTGCATTACATCAACGGCGTACTTATGAGCGACGTAACGGACAACGACACCATTAACCGCAGATTTTCAGGATTGCTCGGCGTGCAGGTCCATGTAGGACCGCCGATGAAGATCGAGTATAGGAATTTCAGGATCAAGCAAATAAAGTAACGGAACAGTCTCATTTTAAGACATCGGAGTTCAGTATTTTAATATGTCTAACCGGCAAAACTTTTGTATCTTTAAGGTTAACCTATAGTTGGCTCGTTGTTTGCAATGAAAGTTGGTTACCTGCTTAAGGTTTGCCCGTTTCTCTTATTATTATCTGGCTGCACTGACGAAGAAGCGGTTCGTGGACCGTTGCGCGTACGAACGACGGGAATATCTTTTCAAGGTGATAGCATCATATTCTCCGCGGAATTGGAGAATGCCGATCTATCCTTGATCGACAGCTACGGATTCTATATCAGAACGGACACTGCCAGGAGCACATACCGCGCAAGGTTTGTCGCCTACACAAAGCCCCTGGCATACAAGAATTTCGAGGGGAAAGTGTTTAGTGACTTCCTTGATGATACAACGTATTATGTAAGGGCCGCAATCTTAACCAAGGGTTCAGACGATCTGATTTATGGAAATGCCTTAAGCTTCGACGGACAGGCAAAGGCTGTCATGACCATAGAAGACTTCCAGCCCAGGACAGGTGTTCGTGGTGATCTGGTTAAGATATACGGGTCGAATTTTTCAAACAACGTACAGAAAATTCAAGTGTACTTCGGTCACTTTCCCGCCAGGATAGTTTCCGCAAGTCCTGACCGGTTGGTCGTTGAGGTTCCCCAGTACGACGTAGCTTCACACGTTCCCATCAGGATAAAAAAGTTTCAACAGGAAGTATTCACTAGTGAACCGTTTTTTCTTGCCGGGCCAGAAATAGAATCGTTCTCACCCGCGCGCGGAACAGGAAAGACAATCATCACCGTACAGGGAAGTGGTTTCTCTCCTTATCCATGGAGAAATATCGTTAAGGTCGGAGGCTATGCGGCCACCGTTCTGACTAGCGATCCTACACAGCTCACCATTGAGTTAGACGCCATCAACATCAGACCCGGACAGTATGACATTTCCGTGGAAGTTGATGAAATGACAGCCGTTAGCGCATCGCCTTTTGAAGTGTATAACAATTGGAACGAAGTTGCTGTCAGGGAAGGAAACGGTATTGTGCATCCAGCATCCTTTTCCATCAATAATGTGATCTATTTAGTTGGCGGAAGTTCTTTGTGGTTGAACCAATCCGGCTACCACGACGAAGTATGGGCGTTGGATCTTGAACGCGGACAATGGCAAAGAAAACCAGATTTTCCGGGAGGAATACGCGTAAATGGTATTGGCTTCTCCATTGGAACCAGGGGCTACGTAGTAGGTGGTACCAACAAGTCTGGAGGACTTAGTGACTTTTGGGAGTACAACGCTTCCCTCGATACATGGACGCAGAGACCCGCATTTCCCGGCGGTGTGCGTCGCGCCTCAATAGGCTTTTCTCACGACGGCAAGGGATATATTCTTTTTGGTGCCGACGAATGGGGACTGACCAATGAGTTTTGGAGTTATGATCCGGCCGGGAATGAGTGGACGAGGTTACCGGATTTTGCGGGACACACAAGACAGGATGCCCATGTGGTGATTCACAAAGGCAAGTTGTATGTAGTCGGGGGCCAGGACATCAGCAGGCCATTTGCGATGGACATTTGGCGTTACGACTTCTCGACCCAGGAGTGGGAGTTTGTCGACTATATAGACAAAAATATTCTCTATCCAATTGCGGCCTTTTACACACCAGACAAGGCCTGCGTGTTAAACTATCGTCGAGATTCTTTCGGAAAAGAACAAATGCTGCTGTTTGAATACGACCCCGAGACCAATATTCTGATCAAGGCGCTTGGTCCTGTGCCCAGCGATTATCTGGTTTCAATCGGGTTTTATCGAACAATCGGCAGCAGTCTTGTACTCGGACTGGGCTACCTCCGAAACAGCGAATTTAACTATGGTACGTGGCAGTATACGTTCGATGAATAGCAAGCTAATCCTGGTTGCGTTGTTTCCCATGGTTCTTTGCGGATGCCAGGATGATACTTTCCTTGAAGATGCTAATCCTTCCTTGCCAAACCGACCACCAAAAGCCTTTGACGTTTTTGTGACTAAAGTATCAAGCGAGGACGCGGTTCTGGCATGGGGGCCGGTGTACGATCCGGACGGCGATCCGCTGTATCATAAAGTATACTTGAATGGCGAACCGGTGACGGGCATCCTGCAAAGGGATAGCATTGTGAAACTTGTTAACCTCAAATCTAAAACTACTTATAGTGGAGAGGTGGTAGTAACGGACTCCATTAACGCACCTGTCTCACATGCTTTCTCTTTCGAAACACTGAAATACTTTCTCCGTTACGACAGGACATTCGATCGATTCAATCAGGCGGGCGTTGGCACGTCTATGCGAGTGCTTGAAGATGGTGGACTCTTCATTGTAGGCACTGCGACGCTTTACAACTACGATGCGCTTTACATTACCCGAACGGATTCTCTGGGTTACAAGCAATGGACGAATATTATTCCATCCGCAGCAAATCCGAATTTCATTCCCAGGCCGGTGCTGACCTTCCATGAGAACGACTATTATATCGCGCATTCGGCGTCCATTAATCGTGTTAATTCCTCAGGCGAACTGGTGTGGCAACATCTTAGTGATGCCGGATTTATCTGGGGCTACATGAATGTAATTGTCACAGACGACCACGAGTTGCTTGCGCTGGGCGTCGAACGGGGAAGCGGCAATCCAACACTTTCACGATTTACCCTTTCGGGCGAATTGATCTGGGAAAGGCCAGTCGAGACCGAACTGGATGTGCGTCCTCAACAAATAGTCCAAAGCCACGAGCCCGGAAAATACCTGATATTGGGAACCACGGAAAGTCATTTGTCACTTACGCAAATTGATGGTGACGGCGTAGAAGACTGGACCAGGCTGCTGATTGATGACCGATTAAATTTCCCAAGCAGGATCAAGATCCTGGACTCGGGATACATCATTGTGGGTGACTCCTGGGGCGAATACAATGTCAGCGCGGGTCGAGCCGTGCGACTTGACAGAGATGCAAATGTGCTGTGGGACATACACTTCCTGGGGCCTGGAACTGATACTGATTTCAATAGTGTGCATGAAACCAGAGATGGAGGCTTCGTTATTGTGGGACAGGATGGCAATTATGAGCAAGATGGCCTTCTCATAAAACTTTCACCCACAGGAGATATCCTCTGGAAAAGATTCCGACTATCTCGATTACCGTTGGCTTCTGTTTGATGTCGTCGAAACATCCGATGGTGGATTCGCCATGTGTGGAATCAAGAACTACACATGGAGCGACTACGGTAAGGAGTTGGGAATGTGGTTAGTGAAGGTGGACGATATGGGTCAATAAGGACCCCCAACACGTCAGCACAACATGGCATGATCCTTCACAATGACTTATCTTCACGTGAATCACCACGCCTATCATGCCACCGTCCGGGGATCCTTTAACAAAGAGCGACCTACTACCTTCTGCTTCTCCTCTTCACCAAATAAATCGTCCTCAAAGTCATCGTTAAGAACCCGACAAACGCGATAGCAGCGAAGGCGATCCGCCAGGGTTCACTATCGGGACTGAGAACCTTCATTAAGATGATAAATGACACGAGAGTCACAACGGAGAGGGCCAATGATACTTTCATGGTAATATATGGTTAATCACAAGATGCCGCCGCGCCAGCCAGTCCCCCAAAAATCCCACCAGCAACGAGACCCACACTGCCGCACGCCACAGTTCCAACTACGGGCAACACCATGGTGCAACCCACACCGCCGTATGCGGCGCCCGTGAGCGCACCCAGTCCGGCTCCGCCAACAGCGCCCGCAACACATTTACCCCAGCAACTCCACCAACCACTACACTTTGCAGCCGGCAGTACCAGCCCGCCTGAATTAGATATTTCCGAAACCTTACGGTCAAGATAACGAACAAATTCTTCATTCAAAGAAACCAGTGTCAGCAATTCGGCCCGCTCCACACCGGTAATATTACGCGAACTGAGAATTTCCGATTTCAACAACGCCAGCCTCCTAAGATAATCCTCAGCGCTCGTAGATGCCCGACTATAACTAACAATTTTTTGTTCCAAATGAACCCTTGCCGCCGATTTCACAACGCTCGCCGGCAAGCGCCCGGTCGAACTTCCCCGGCGATCATTGCGCATGCGCAGGTCAATCCCAAGTCTGGCCTCTAATTCAGGAATTTTCCCTACGATAATGTCAGCCGCCTGAGAAACATCTTCCGGCCGTTGCCGCTCCAGTGCCTCAACACTTAAGTCGACAAGCCTAATGAATTGCTCAATGCCCTTCCTGTCAATCCGCTCTGAGGGCATTGCCGCGTCATCCTGCTGACAGGAAAATGTCGTCAAAGCAAGGATAACGAAAACGAGGGTCTTTAATCCGTTTTGCATGATAAACCAGATTAATGTGGTGCCTACTCTTAACGATTTTCGGCATGACTCGAAAGGGAATCCCTTGCTTTTGGATTAACATATGTTAAGTGGGAATAAACTGTTCCCATCATTGCCGGCAACAGGCGAGTTTAGGATTAATGCGGGAAGGAGTCAAGAAAAATTTAGAAAAAAGCGCATAGGGACATAGTTAATATTTTTCGTTGCCAAGCTTTATCCAATGCAGCATTGATCAGGGAAGGGCCTGGCAGAGCATAGTGGGAGGTAGGGAAAAATTGACTAGGATGGGAGATTGAAGGATGGATAGGATGGATAGGATGGTTTGGACTGCGAATTTTAGGATTTAAGGATGGAGGATCTGAAGTATTCGCTTGGCGATGGGTGGATATGGTAACACTATATAAAAAGCACCTGTCATCCTGAGCGGCGGACGTGCGTCGGGAGGTGGGAGCGAAGGACCCCTGAGATAACGCAGGATAGAAGTGGGCTGCGCTGTCAAAAACTTTTCCAAGCCCAGGAGACGGTCTTGATTTCGTTTTGCCGATTTCTGTTGAAAAAAAA
>QGUY01000047.1 GCA_003242315.1 Bacteroidota bacterium | reverse complement strand
CCAAAGAGGCACCGGCATCCACCGCTGCCGCGGCTACACCGCTGCGGAATGTATCAATGGCGACCATCGCATCCGGAAAAGCCTTCATCACAGCTCGTACGGCCGGGAGCACGCGGCGCAATTCCTCTTCCTCGCTGATGTCGTCAGCGCCGGGTCGGCTGGAATATCCTCCTATGTCGAGAAATGTCGCGCCATGGGCCAGCATCTTTTCCGCATGCTGCACAATGTCCTTCTCAGTGGCGTAACGTGATCCTTCGTAAAAGCTATCGGGCGTGACGTTTAATATCCCCATGACCCTGGGCGTCGAAAGACTGATGAGCCGCCCACGGACGTTTAATGTACTGGGAACAGGAATTGCGGTATTTTGCATAGCACTATGCGTTTAAAACGTTTTCCGAAATTATGTTACTTTTAGGCCCGCCGTGAACGAACAAACCAGCATTCAATACAAAAACGTAATCGATCGGTGCAGGGAATTGTTTGCCCTGAAAACCAAAGACTATGGAACCGCCTGGCGTATCCTGAGACTGCCATCGGTCACCGACCAGATCATGATCAAGGCGCAGCGCATCCGAAGCATCCAGGAGAAAGGTACCCAAAAAGTCGGGGATTCCATCGCGGATGAATTTGTCGGTATCATAAACTATTGCGCCATCGGGCTCATCCAGATGCAACTCAGCGACGATGACCCGCTGGACATGGACTACGAGCAACTTCAGCCGCTGTACGACCGCGCCATCGAAGAAACGTTCAGCTTGCTTAATCAGAAGAACCACGATTACGACGAGGCCTGGCGTGACATGCGCGTTTCGTCCATTACCGACATCATCCTGATGAAGCTACTTCGCGTAAAGCAGATCGAAGATAACGCGGGCAAGACGGTCGTTAGCGAAGGCGTAAGGGCAAACTATCAGGACATCATCAACTACGCAGTGTTCGCATTGATTAAACTGTCGGAAGAACAATGAGAAACAGAATACTGGACGGATTCTCCGTTTACTTCGTAGGCGGATTGTTCATTTTCTCGGGACTGATCAAGCTTAACGATCCGATCGGAACGCAAATCAAGCTTGAAGAATATTTCGAAGTTTTTGCCAACGACTTCGGATCGTTCTTCCACATCTTCATCCCGTATGCCCTCGCTATCGGAATGTTCCTCATTATTCTGGAACTCGCGCTGGGTGTGGCCGTGCTCTTACGATACAGAATGTCCCTGACCACCACCGTGCTCCTTGCCCTCATGGTGTTCTTTACCTTCCTTACGTTCTACTCGGCATACACAAACAAAGTAACGGACTGCGGTTGCTTTGGCGATGCCATCAAGCTTACGCCCTGGCAGTCGTTTATAAAAGACGTTATCCTGATGGTTTTTGTGTTGCACCTGTTCTGGCATCGTCGCAGACTCATGCCAGCAGTTCCGGACAAGATAGGATCGATCGCCGTGGCAGCGGTTTCAGTGATATGCCTGGCTACGGGGATTTACGCTTTGCGCCATCTTCCTTTTATCGACTTCAGGGCCTACCGCATCGGCAACAACATACCGGAACAAATGCAGCCCCCTGAACAGCCACGCATCGAGTATGTATTCGAGAAAGACGGCAAAGAGGTTCGGTCGGAAACTTTTCTTACTGAGGCGGACGGGTACAAGTATAAAAGCGCTCACGTCCTCAATGAGGATAAGACAATTCCGAAAATCACCGACTACGCCGTGATGGATGAAAACGGTGACGATGTCACCGCCTACACGTTTGAAGGCGCCAGGCTGTTCTTCATCGTTCAGGATGTTACCAAGGCATCGACCAAAAACATTCAGGACATACGTGCGCTGATGACGGGACTGGAAGGCCGCATCGACATGCTGATCCTTACGTCGTCGCCTCCACAAGATATTGATGCATTCCGTCATGAGCATCAGCTTGGTGTACCGTACTATTTTGCCGATGCCACCGTGCTCAAGACCATCATCAGGTCGAACCCCGGCATAACACTTTGGGTGGATGGTACGGTTCGGGGCAAATGGCATCACAACGACACGCCTGAACCTCAAGACATTCTTGAGCTAATTAATCGATGATCTTCCGAAAATGAAGCGCGTCTACCTCATCGGTATGCCCGGATCCGGGAAAAGCGTTGTGGGTGCGCGGTTAGCCGTGCTGTTGAGACTACCCTTTGTCGATCTCGACGAAGAGATCGAACGTGAGGCCGGCATGACGGTGACCCAGGTGTTTGCTGAGAAAGGTGAAGCATACTTCCGGGAGCTGGAATCTCGTCTGCTGCGCTCCTGGGCAGAACGACCCTATGCATTCGTAATGGCGACAGGAGGAGGAGCGCCTTGTTTTCACGATGGCATAGACATCATCAACAGAAGTGGTGCGAGCATTTTTCTTGACGTTCCCATCTCGGCACTGGTTGCCCGCATCGCAGAGGAGGAGCATCGGCCGTTGATTCAGGGTGGTGATAGGGAGGAGAAATTAAATGCGCTCCTGCAACAGCGACGACCCATCTATGAGAAAGCGCAGCATACCGTCGTAGCCTCCGGAACACCGGATGACATCGCTGAGCGTATCCTCAAATGGTTAGAAAGTCATCCCCAGGGTTAACATCACGTTGGTAACCTTGTGTTCGAGATCAACTTCCGGAGTGGGCAAGTCGTAGACCACGAACGAATAGGGATTATAGATCGCGTCCGACGAACTTTGTATCCACGCGAGGTCGACGAAGTATTTGCTCGTGCGGATGCCAACGCCGGCACTGATTGTATTGATCTGGTTGTCGAGGTCGATATCGTTACTGAACGTATTTCCCTGGATGGCGTATCCCGCACGCACACGGAAGATCTTGTGTCTGAATTCGCCACCAAGTCGCACGTTGGTTACAGCTTTGTAGGTCGCGCGAATCGCTTCGTTTTCCGGAGCATATGAGATGCCGGAGGTTTCCGAGCCGTATTTCGTCTTGGCCGGATTGACAAACTCCACGTCGCCGGCGATGTAGCCACGCTTCGTAATGAAGGCTACGCCGGTGCTGAACTTAAGCGGCGTTGTAAGGGTATAGTCTGATGTCAGGATATCTGTTCCCGCACCTACATCGTTGAGAATGACACTGCCGTCGCCGAAGTAATCGAAGTTTTTCCACAGCGTACTCAACTCAGCGTTATAGGTTTCAGACATCTGGTAGTAGGTCGGGGTCGTGATGGACGCGCCAACCTGCAAAAAGTTGACGGGTCGTACAATTACACCCAGGGTTGCGTTGATGCCCGTTCCCCGGATGTCGAGAAATTCCTGGAGCGCCAGGTTATCCAGGAAGGGATCGTCGTCGAAGCTTTCCGTAAAGAACTTTTCTGACTTGTAGCGAATTGTGGTAATCCCGATACCGCCGCCGAAAAAGATCATGTCGTTGTAGTTCCCGCCGTACGATATGCTCCATTGATTGGAGGCTCCCTTCGTGACAATTTCTTCCTGCTGGAATGGTATCGACCGTACGTCACTGAAGTACTCATCGGCAGGGCCGGGCGGGTCGAGCATGGTTTGAGGTCCGATCAGATAATTGTGATAGGAGAGGCCCGTGGGCGTGTTGTAGTGTCGACCACCTTCGTTGAACTGCGCCACTGTTCCGAACGCTGCGTCGTCGATAAAGTAATCGATGATGGAGGTGTTCTGGTTAACGCCGTTGTAAAGAATCTCCCCGTTGAAGTCGTTAATCCGTGAGAAGGTCACAGCCAGCGATCCACCGAGGAACGATCCTTTCTGGTTAGGCATGTGATACACGAACGAGAGCCCCGGTATGTTGAGCTTCGTCTTGTCAACATCATTTCCTGACCCCAGATACAGTGAGCTTGCATTGTAACTGGAGTATGCCGGTGTGATGGAGAGTTCCGACCTGTTGTACATTCCAATCCCCGCCGGGTTGGACAGTGCCGAACTGTAGTCACCGCCGAGGGCAATCTGCGCGCCGCCGGCACCCTGTATACGGGCGCTTCCACCAGGCTTCGTCCGGCTGAACAGGTGGGCAGTTTCAACATAGCCCTGGGCGAGTGCCCCAAATCCAAAGTGCAATAGGATAGCACTCAGGACGAATCCTGACAATTTTTTGCTCATGACTCAACTGTTTTGTGGCTGATTATCGGCCGCGTGTTCTGCCGTTGCTGCCTCCTGAGCTGCTGCCGCTGCTTCCACCGCTGCTGCCGCCATAGCTGCGCTGAGGGGCAGGAGAGTAACTCGGCGAGCGCGAACCGCGATCGTAGCTTCCACCGTCGTACGTAGACCGGGTGTTCGAGCCGGAAGACCAGCTGCTACCGCTGCGTGCAGGGGTAGACTGCGCCGCGCTCCTCCAGTTCTTATTGTAGTAAGATGATTGCTGCGACGAGTTCGACGTGGATATGGCACCTGAAGTACGACCGCCCGTATTCGGCCGGGTATAGCTCTGAGGTGTTGCTACGCTAGTTCTCGACCGGCTGTTGGTGATTGCGCTGTTGTTGTATGACGCAACACCGCGAGTCGCACGTTTGCCGTACCGTACCCTTGAATTACCGTCATTATCGACGATGATGATCGTCCTCGGATACCAGGGACTGTACCAGCCGTAGCCAAGGCTCAGGCCCCAGCGCCATGGGCTATACAGCGATCCGTAGGAAAATCCCCAGCCAAAGCTCCATGAGGGACCCCAGCTTGAATAGAACGGATCATACCAGCTTGAATAGAACGGATCGTAGTAAAATGGATCATAAAAGGACGAACTCCAGTACGGAGAATACATGTACGGGTTGTACCGCGCACTGTACCAGCCCATCGAGTACCAGGGACTGTTATACCAGTTATTGAACTGATTATGCCATGCTGAGTACCCGGCTGCTGTTTTCTGATTGTAGTTCGTGATAAAGTAATCCTGCTCGTCGGCGCGCGCTTCATCAGCGTTTGACCGCGAGATATGCTCGGGATTGATATTTCGTGCAGAATAGCTGTCGGTCGGATTGCTGAACTCTTCTTCCTTCGAGGCTTTCTTCTTTTTGCTGTTCAGGGCAAAAGTCTGACTTCCCTTGAGGGCATTCAGTTCGCGGCGATCCGCTGAATTGAAGTACATATCGTCGTACTCAACCTGGGCAGAAGCACCTGTGGCCACCGCGAGGCTAAGACATCCTATGAGAAAGCTTTTTAGTTGCATAATACCCCCTGTCTTCTAATGCTTATAACGCATAAGCGGTGAAAAGTATTTCAATTTATGAAATTAACCCTATAACCTCTATTAAAATTCTGGCAAACCGCGCAAAACGCTGCGTGTGCCGTATATTTGCCGGGAATTTTTCTTCCAAAATAAGAGCAACTATTATACCAGAATGGCCAAAGAATTACCGTCCAGGTCGGAGGATTACTCTCAGTGGTACAATGAGTTAGTGAAGAAGGCGGACCTCGCTGAACACTCCGATGTCCGGGGTTGTATGGTGATCAAACCGTACGGCTTCAGCATATGGGAGAAGATGCAGGCTGCGCTCGACAAGATGTTCAAAGACACCGGCCACGTCAACGCCTATTTCCCCCTGTTCGTCCCCAAATCTTACCTCGCGCGCGAGGCTGAACACGTAGAGGGTTTCGCGAAGGAGTGTGCCGTAGTGACGCACTACCGCCTGAAGAATGCCGAAGACGGCAGTGGTGTCATTGTCGACCCGGACGCCAAGCTGGAAGAAGAACTCATCGTGCGCCCCACATCCGAGACGGTGATCTGGAACACCTACAAAAAGTGGATTCAGAGCTACCGCGACCTTCCCATACTCGTTAACCAGTGGGCCAACGTTGTGCGCTGGGAAATGCGCACCCGTTTGTTCCTCCGGACCGCGGAATTCCTGTGGCAGGAGGGGCATACCGCGCACGCTACTGCTGAGGAAGCGGTCAAAGAAACGCTCCAGATGCTCGACGTTTACGAGACTTTTGCCCAGGAATACATGGCCATGCCTGTGTATAAGGGCAAGAAGAGCGAAGGAGAGAAATTCCCGGGAGCTGTAGACACCTACTGCATTGAAGCGATGATGCAGGACGGCCGGGCCCTGCAGGCAGGCACGTCACACTTCCTCGGTCAGAACTTTGCGAAAGCATTTGATGTACAGTTCTCCGGTAAGGACGGAAAACTTGAATACGTATGGGGAACTTCGTGGGGCGTCAGCACCCGACTCATCGGCGCGCTGATCCTCGCACACTCCGACGATGACGGACTCATCCTGCCGCCCAAACTTGCACCCATCCATGTGGTCGCTGTGCCGATCTTCAGAAATGAAGAAGAACTGTCCGCGATCTCGGCCCGAATCGAACCGGTACTTGCTGACCTGCGTCGGCTGGGGCTCACGGTTAAATTCGACGACCGCGATACGCACAAGCCCGGATTCAAGTTTGCCGAGCACGAATTGAAAGGTATCCCGGTGCGGATTGCTATCGGACCCCGCGACCTGGAAAACGGAACGCTCGAAGTGGCGCGACGCGATACCCGTGAAAAGCAGGTCGTAAAACTCGATGCTGCGGCAACGACCATCCCAGCACTTCTTGAAGACATTCAGAAAACCATATACAAGCGAGCGCTGGATTTCCGAAACCAGAAAACAACCCGCGTAGAAACCTACAAGGAAATGATCGAGGTGCTTGACCAGAAAGGCGGCTTTGTGTCAGCGCATTGGGATGGCACCATGGAAACCGAGGCGTTGATCAAGGAAGAAACAAAAGCCACTATTCGCTGTATCCCGCTCGACGCCCAGGAAGAAGAGGGCAAGTGCGTCTATTCCGGGAAGCCCTCAAAACGTCGCGTGTTGTTTGCACGGGCTTATTAAGATTGAATATGGGTACTTAAGGGCCGTGAAGGAGTTCCGAGGGCTCCCACGCCTCTCCCCTGCGCTGCTGTCAGAACCCTTTACAGCGTGGAAACCATCCAAAAATGGTTAGCTTTGGAAAACGGATGGCCTGATGGAATGGGTAGCAATCATATCTTTGATCGTAGTCGGCATTGCTCTCATTGTCGTTGAGATCATCTTTGTTCCCGGAACGACCGTTGTGGGCATTCTGGGCTTTGGCATGGTCATCGGCGGTATCGTCATGGCTTTTAATAACTTCGGAATCCGCACGGGGTACGCCGTTGCAGGTGCTACTGCAATTGCTACCGGACTGGCGTTGTTCTGGTCGCTACGGACTAAACCGTGGAGGAAGTTATCACTGCAAAGCGCCATCGACAGTCGTGTTAACGAAGGCGCTCTGGCCGATCTCAAAGTTGGTGATGAAGGCGTTGCGGTATCGGCTCTGCGACCGGCAGGCAAAGCTGAAATAGGTGGGAAGATGTATGAGGTGACAACATTGGGAAACTTTGCTCCCGCGGGTACACATGTGAAAGTTATTCGTATCTCATCCAATCAAGTCGTTGTTGAACCAATAACCTAATTAACAATTTCATATGGACGGCAGTCTTCCCTTACTTCTCTTAGTATTCCTGGGCATCGTTGGCCTTTTCATTTTCTTTTACTTCATACCCGTTGGGCTCTGGATCACGGCGGTGTTCGCCAACGTGCGGGTAACGATCGGTGAACTCATCGGGATGCGTATCAGGAAGGTGCCGCCCAGCGTCATTGTCAACTCTCTTATTACGGCAACGAAGGCCGGTCTGACAGTGACTACCCGCGAACTAGAAACTCACTACCTCGCCGGAGGTAATGTGCCGAACGTGATTCGCGCGCTGATCTCTGCCGACAAGGCCAATATCAATCTTTCGTTCAAACAAGCTACGGCAATCGACCTTGCCGGGCGCGATGTATTCGAGGCTGTACAAATCTCGGTTAACCCGAAGGTGATCACCACACCCAAGGTTGCCGCTGTTGCCGCGGACGGGATTCAGCTGATCGCCGTCGCCCGCGTTACCGTTCGCGCTAACATCCAGCAACTCGTTGGTGGTGCCGGCGAAGATACCATCCTCGCCCGCGTTGGAGAAGGTATTGTTACCTCGATTGGTTCTGCGAAATCCCACAAGGAGGTGCTCGAGAACCCGGATAAGATCTCCAAGGTGGTGTTATCGCGTGGCCTTGACGCTGGTACAGCATTCGAAATTCTTTCCATCGATATTGCTGATGTTGATGTCGGCGCGAACATCGGTGCAAAACTTCAAATCGACCAGGCTTCTGCCGACCTGAAAGTAGCAGAAGCTAAAGCTGAAGAAAGACGCGCCATGGCCGTGGCTCTCGAACAGGAAATGAAAGCAAAAGCCCAGGAAGCGCGCGCCAATGTGATCCAGGCCGAAGCGGAAATCCCCAAAGCCATCTCACAAGCCTTTATCGCGGGACACCTGGGGGTTATGGATTACTACCGCATGCAGAATATCCAGTCCGACACCGAGATGAGGCAGTCGATATCTGGCGCAGGGAAGGACTCTACCAGCGGACCGAAGGAATAGTTGGCGGTGAGTAGTAAGTAGGGATGCGCGACTCGCGCGTCTCGTTGTGTAGCGTAGTCAGTAAACGGTAATTGGTGGGGATCGTCATGTAGAAGCGCACGGCGGTGCGTCTCAAAATTCTTGAACACGAGTTGGGGGAATCAGTGTCCCTATGTGCCCTCTGTGGTTCAAATGAAGGTTGAACCGCACAGGGCACATAGGGGTTATGGGATAGTTTCCCATTCGGCTTCAGTTAACGCGAAATACCTATCTCCGTGCTGATCATAGAAAATCCGATCGTACATCATCGGGATGGTGCTGACGCCGTTGAGCGCCACCAGTCCACAGCGGCCGTCACGGTTGACGATGACATATCCGTTGTCGATGTCGTTAATTTCAGAATAACGCGGGGCAAATACGAGTCGGCCATCTTTATCAGCAAGCCCCTTTGAATCTCCGGTAGTCAATTCGAAACGCCCCGTGGGTAATCGTTCTATTTTATCATACCGGATGGGAAGAACAACCTCGCCGGACTTGTTGATGAGGCCGTATTGTCCCTTCTGCATCACAACCGCCAGACCGGAGACGAATTGACCTACATCGTCATACACAGGTTGGACGGCAATCCGCTCCGCGTGATTCACGAATCCCCACTTGCCCAGAATTTTTATCGCACCAAGACCTTCGCGGAAAGGTTTGATGCCTTCATATCGGTTCGCAATGCGTAGCCTCCCCTGGTTGTCGACAAATCCATATCTGCCATTCTTCTTGATTCCGCGGAGGCCTTCTGATTCTTCGAAGATTGATTCAAAAGGTTCAACGGGTGGTGCCTGGCGGCTGACGATGCGTCCATCCATATCGATCTTCCAGGTTCCTCCGTCCGAAGTCGTCTCTTCCAACGCTTCACCTGCCACGCGAATGGGATTCGCGGTGAAGTAAATAATCTCTCCCGCGAATGTCATCAGATATGTAGTGTTCCCTCTTTTCATGAGGAGGCGATCCGAGGCCACGATGTATTGGCGACCAGCGGTTGGTGCCGTCAGCCAGTTTTCGTTGAGATCAATGATGCCATAATCACCATGAAAGCGCACCACCAATTTTCCCTCCGCATGCTGGAGGATAGAGTCATATACGCAACGCACCAACTCCTTTCCGCCAGCATCAACGATACCATAACGTCGGTCATTCACCACCGTGAAAAGTCTGCCGTCAAATCGATCAATGCGATCATATGATCGTTGTGTGAGTCGATTTCCCACTGAGTCGAGCATAATCCACCGTGCGTCCTGTAACTGCGCAAAAATGCGGCTGCCGTCCTGCCGGATGGCGCGATACTCAGCAGGCACGATGTAAGCGCCAGTGATATCGATGAGCCCTTGTCGCCCATTCAGAGTCACGACTGCCCGCTGGTTGTCGAAGGTCCCGACTGAGCTGAAGCGCGTAGGGGTGAGTTCCCGAAAGTTGTTGCTCGTGATTACGATGCCGGCGCCTTTGCGAATACCGAAACGATCGTCGCCAAGCGGGAATATTGAGTCGTATTGTACGGTTTGAAGGGTATTGTTCTTTCCGTCAAGGATGGTCCATTTGTTTTGTTTGCGACCGCGCGCCTGCCCGTTGTCTTCCAGTTGAATATTCGTGAACGAAGGATTGACACGGAGAAGGCCGTTGCGGTCGATGATGCCCTGATATCCGTTTTGATAGACTATCGCATAGTTGTTTCTGAACCGCGTGATGTCGTCGAAGATAAAGCCCGTCAGAGGTTTCCCATTTTCCGTAAACAATGCAAAGCGACCCGTCGTGTCCTGAACCGCATAGCGAAGGCTTCCGAGAAACTGAATCTGTTCGTATTCTATTGGAATAATGGGACGATTGTGAAGGTCGATCAGCCCGTACTTGTAGCTCTTACCTGATCGGACGTATACAATGCCCCGCATGGAGTTGATGGTCAAACCCTCATATTGAAAGGGAATGACTTCTTTACCCGACGTATCGAGACAGCCGGCCAGGAAGCGCGATGAGCCGGGCATTCGTTTGTACGCCAGGATGAGATTCCCTTCGGCCGGTATGAGTCCGGTGTATGTCGCTTCTGTAATCTCGCGGTTATTTACAGCGATAATCCCCCAACGTCCGGACGTTTTGTACCCTGTAACCTGACCAATGACAGAAAAAGGCCCTTCGCTCCATCCGAGCGCATCATATGCGGGAGGAATAACGACATTCCCCTTCGCATCCCGCAGACCTATCTTCCCGTCTACTTCGAATGTTTGATACGTTTCGGCAAGACCTGCAACGAAACTAAAAATGGAAACGACCAGCCAGAGCACCACCTTCATAAAAATATACAAATATAGGGGGGATGGCTCAAACGTAGCGGTCTTGTACCATTTACGGTCTTATTCCAGCTTTTTGTGGAAGTATAGTCGGTAGTCGGGTAGAATCCGGGGATGGGCGATCTTCACGAGATCCTTCAGGATGATGTCCGGCCGCAGATAGCCAAGTTCGAGGTATTCGTTACCCCCTTTGAGTCCAAGACGTGCATTGTAGGTGTACACTTCACCCCTCTTGAACGCGTTAAACCCCGCGTAACGTTTGTCGGCTTTCTGCATTTCTTCGAGTGAGGTAAAGGAGGCAACACCGATCCACAGGTCGGCCGCGTGTGCCTTTGCGTACACAGATTCAAATGAGAGTTGCATGAAGCCGTTGGACGAGTCGTCTGCCCACAGATACTGGCATCCAGCATCTTCAAAAAGCCGTGCAGCGTAGTTTTTACCACCCGGGAGGAACCATGCGTCGCCGTACACAATACCACTGAGCACTGTGGGACGCTCCTTGACCTGTGCGGCAAGCATGCGCGTCTCGTTGTATGCCTTTTCGATGCTGCTAAAGATTGAATCCGCTTTCTCCAGCTTATCAAAAAAGAGTGCGACAAACTTGATCCATTCGGCACGACCCAGTGGATGCTTTTCGAGATATTCCGCATTGAGCACAACAGGAATGCCCAACTCCTCCATCTTTCGGAACTGACCATAGTCGCCCGTGAGTGAATATCCCATGACCAGATCAGGTCTCAGGGCTGCGAGTATTTCGAGGTTTATGCTCTTGTCGACCCCAAGTTCCTGCACCTTTCCGCTGTCAATCCGGGCACGCATGGCTGGCGAGCTTACGTAGTCGAGTGTTGGAAAGCCAGTCAGCTTGTTAGTCTCACCCAGGTAATCCAGCATCGGTATGTGCGTTGTGGAGGTGCACACTATGCTTTTGATCGGAATCTTAATCACCGCTGTCCCTGCCGGAACATCAGGAACGTTGTCTTCATCTTTCACCAGCAGGTACGTGTGTCCCGAAGTTGCGCCCTGATAAGGATAACGCACCGTTACCTGCGTAGCATCGCCAATCTTCGTTATAGTAAATCCCTCCGCATATCGCAACGGTATTGTCGAGGTATCCTGAGCATATGCATCATGAGACCTTTTCCCTTCCGAGCACGAAAATAGGAGCGACAGTATTAAACAGAGCATCACGTTCCTCATGCAGGCAAAGGTATGAAGGCGCAACATCAACACATCAACACATTAACACATCAACACAATTTATTATTTTTGCCCCGGATGCTGGTTCCTTCGGCCCTCATCCCTGGGACGAAGGATTAAAAGGGAATACCGGTGAAAGGCCGGAGCTGTCCCCGCAACTGTAATCCACTGATAGCTTGCCGGAAATTCTATAGCCACTGTTCCGCATTCGACGGAATGGGAAGGCCGCCGGCAGGGGTGGAAAGCCAGGAGACCTGCCCGCATTTAGCAACATAATCGGAGCTTTCGGGTGAAAGGCGATGAGTTAAAACGGATCTCCGTTTTTTCTTCTCATTTCTTCCAAAAAGCTCATAGTGTTTCATCTCAAACAAAAATGCTATGAGAACAAAAACATTTACCCTCCTTCTGGCAACCTTGTGGGCAGGAATGGCGCATGCCCAGGATTCCCTCAGCACGACGTACCTTAAAGAAGTTGTGACCACCGGCACACGGTTCGACGTACCCGTGGAGAAATCCGGAAAGACGATTTATAAACTTACTGCAGATGACCTTGAACGCAACGCGGGAAAATCGCTCGGCGACATACTCAATGGAGTACCCGGTCTGCAAATGGATGGAAACTTTGGAAGCCCGGGCACCAACATCAGTTACTTTATTCGCGGCGCGCGCAACAAGCAAACGCTGATACTGATCGATGGCGTTCCGCTCAATGATCCGTCGTCTGTCAATTCAGACTACGACCTGCGGTACCTGCCCGTGTCCCAAATCGAGTCCATTGAAGTCTTGAAAGGTGGCCTCAGTACCCTCTACGGAACTGGCGCGGCGGCGGGTGTGATCAACATCAAGCTCAAGGAACCTGCAGACAAGCCCTTGTCGGGATCCCTTCGTGCTGACGTGGCTTCCTATAACACGTATCAGCAGGACGTAGTACTGGGAGGAACGAGTGCCGGGTGGTCGTACATGGTGACGGGCAGCAACATCACCTCTGAAGGATTTTCGGCTGCGCTTGATGAAGATCCGAATGCGACGTTCGACGATGATGGATTTAGTCGTCAGAATGTCCTTACCAAAGCCGGGTACCGATTCGACTCAGCGTTTAAGTTCGACATTTCCGCCGCGTTTGAACGTTTTCGTGCTGATTACGACGATTATGAATTTACTGACGCGCCTAACGTCCAGCGATTTGAGCAATATCGCTTTGGAATACATCCGCAATGGACATACGGCAAAGGGGAGGTTGAGGGGCGCTTCGTGCTCAGTACGAATGAGCGCACTTTTGAAAGCAACTTTCCCGCAGCGTACGATGGCAGAAACATCCAGGCTGAGGTTATACAGCGACACCGATTTTCGTCTGTACTTCAGGGATTGGTTGGCTTGAACCTTCAGCGCCTCTCTTTCGATGAAGAAGGTGTTGTGTTGGGTGATACGGCCCGCATGACGATGTTTGATCCGTACGTCTCGTTGCTGGCGGAGTTGCCGTCGGGACTTTCCGTACACGCAGGTGCCCGATTGAACACCCATAATGTCTATGGCGCTAAGTTCGTGTATAACATCAACCCCTCGTATCACTTCACCACGGGAGGAAGTCTTTCATTCAAGGTTCTCGCTTCATTATCGACGAGCTACGTCACGCCGTCTGTTTACCAACTGTATTCTTTCTTTGGAAACAAGGATCTCAACCCCGAAGAGGCACAGGGTATTGAAGCGGGCTTTGCCGTATATGGCGGATCACGCTGGGAGCTGAACTTTACATGGTTCCGACGCGATGAGTCGCATCCAATCGACTTTGTCAGCCAATTCGATTCAGACGGAAACTATATCGGTGGGAAATATGAAAACCTGGCTGATGAACGGACGGTTGATGGCGTTGAGGTAGGTTTACGTTACCGGGCAATGGATCGGCTTTCCGCGTATGTGAACTATGCTCATGTCGATACTGACAAGCCTGAATCGTTCTATCGCATACCTAAGGACAAATGGACCGGTGGCGTTACGTTCTCTCCGCTGCCGCATGGTACGATCGACATTAAGTATAATTATACCGGGGATCGAACGATCTTCGACTTCAACAGCTTCTCGGAAGTTACGCTCGACGCGTATCAGCTCGTTGATATTTACCTTTCCTATGGATTCGCCGACGATCGTCTTACGTGGTACGGCGCGGTCAACAACGTATTTGATGAATCATTCACCGCTGTGTTAGGGTATACGACAAGGGGAAGGAATTATTCTACGGGTTTGAGGTATAGGTTTTAGATAGTCACCGGCTCATGCGGTCAATGACCTGTGATACGCAGCGAGAAGCTCCCGGGCTGCCTTGCTTACGGGTATCTTATCATTGCGTACCATTTCCTCAAGTTGAGAGCGCGTAGCCTGAAGATCGCGCCTGGCGATGTCATTGCGAATTAGCAACTCGAAGGTCTCATTCAGCCAGTGGATCTTTTGTTCGGCGCGATTTGATTCGCGGTAGCCCGATTCGCGGGCGCGGCTGTCAAAGTCGTCCATCATCGCGGCTATCTCCGCGATACCATCGCCGGTTACCGATGAGCAGGTAAGGACGCGGGGCTTCCACCACGAAGCCGGTGGTGGCAACAGGTGAAGCGCGTGGCTGAAGTCGGCCTGGGCACGGGCCGCGCGGGCTACGTTATCGCCGTCAGCTTTGGTGATGACGAGCGCGTCGGCCATTTCCACGATGCCCTTTTTCATGCCCTGCAGTTCATCGCCGGATCCCGGCAGCATGAGAAGAAGGAAGAAGTCTACCATATTCTTCACAGCCACTTCCGATTGGCCCACCCCCACCGTCTCTACAATAACAATGTCGTAGCCTGCCGCCTCACACAACAACAGGGCCTCGCGTGTATGCGCAGCTACGCCACCTGTGCCGCCGCCGGAAGCCGTCGGCCTGATAAACGCATTTTCATGTCGTGAAAGAGAAGTCATCCGCGTTTTGTCCGCCAGGATACTTCCCTTTGATACATTGCTGCTGGGGTCAATAGTGAGAACAGCCACCTTCTTTCCCTCAGACACCAGGTGCATTCCTAACGCCTCAATGAGTGTGCTCTTTCCTACACCCGGTGCACCTGTAATCCCGACGCGCATAGCCTTACCCGTGTGAGGTAAGATTGCCTGCAATAACGCATCGCGCTCGTTGTTGTCTTCATCACGCGTGCTTTCAATGAGGGTGATGGCCCGCGCGAGAGCAGATCGATTCCCGGCGATTATGCCTTCGAGAAGTTTATTCGTGGACGCAGACGACGTCAAGCCCGGAAGTTTATGAATTGCCTGTCCTAAATATCTAAATTTAGTACTTTACTCCAGACCGATCGCATGAAAAAGGACTTTTGGATAGATGTCCTGCTCGCCACGCTGCTCGTATTTTTTCTCATGTGGGGCATCTTTCGCATTACTCAGTTGAATTTCTTCAACGCATTTGACTCCATTGGCAAGGCACTCAGCGATGTGGACCTTACCGACTATGTGTTCTGGGGATTGCGCAAAGACCCCGGGGTCGATGAAAGCATTGTAGTCGTCAACATCGGCAACCTTTCGCGGCGTGAGATAGCGGAGCAGATCAGCATTATCAGCAAGTACGAACCGCGCGTCATCGGGCTGGACATGTTCTTCGACTGTCCCGCTGGACGGGACACAGTTTCATGCCCCCAACTTAAGGACGTCTTTGGCAACCAGATGCTGAGCTATGTCATACGGGAGGCGGGAAACGTTGTATTGGCTACCAAGCTGGAACAGACCGACTCGCTGGCGGCTGCCAACACCGGGGAGGTATTTGACTCGCTGAAGCGATCCGATCCGATGTTTCGCGACTACGCGTTGGCTGAAGGTTTTGCCAACCTCGATACCGATGCTGCGTTTCAGGATGATGTGAAAACCTGCCGTTCCTTCAACCCTCAAATGCCTATGCTCGATGGCCGCATGCACCGCGCGTTCGCTGTCGAATTGGCGATGCATTATGATTCGGCCGCGACCATGCGCTTTCTCAGGCGCGACAACTTTAGTGAGGTGATAAACTTTCGCGGTAACGTGTTTGATCGATTTGAACAAAATAATCCGAGGTATCGGAACGTGTTTTACGTCCTTGATGTCGACGATGTCTTTAATGAAAATTTCACACCTGAAACGATCAAGGATAAGATCGTTATTTTCGGATACCTGGGTGCAGAATTGGGTGATCCTTCATGGACTGATCGTTTTTATACACCGTTGAACCAGACGCTGGCCGGCAAAGCGAATCCGGATATGTTCGGTGTGGTGATTCACGCAAACATCGTTTCGATGATCCTTCACGGCGAATACATCAACAATATGCCCGATTGGGGAGAGATCGCAATGGCCTTCGTATTATGTGTGCTAAATATGGCCCTCTTTCTCCAGATAATGAATCGATTGCCCGACTGGTACGACGGTATTACAAAACTCATCCAGGTGATCGAAATATTTCTCTTCACGGTGCTCATGGTGCTCGTATTCCATTGGTTTAACCTGAAGATGGACATGGGCCTTACCCTTGCGGCTATTGCCCTGGCGGGCGATACCCTTGAAGTGTACGCGGGCGTTGTCAAGAACGCATTCATTCGATTGAAACACCGTATGGTGCTCGCACGAAAGCCGGCTTAGCGGGGTATTTGCGGGTTTACCAAAAGCGGTATGCGGGTATTAATGTTCCCCAAACGCTGAATTTTGACTATTTTAACAGTTTTCTAACCAAACCTCGCAGCATCATGAAAATCCGGAACCTTTCGCTGATCGCGTCCATGCTGCTATTTTTTACACCGTTGTTTAGCCAGGAGTACACCTTTCGCGTACTGGTGAGCAAAGGTGCCAACGAGTATCGATCGGAAGGCGCACAGTGGCAAGCCCTCAAGACAGGAACGAGTTTAAAGGCAACTGACGAAATTCGACTGGCCGATAACGCATACGTTGGACTCGTACATCACGACGGAAAGCCGATAGAAATAAAGAAAGCAGGAAGCTACAAAGTGTCTCCGGACCTCACCTCGCAGGTTGCGGGTGGCTCTACATTGCTGAAGAAATACGTCGACTTTGCATTCAGCAGCAACACCGCGGAGGCCAAGAAGAATCGACTTAACGCAACGGGAGCTGTACAACGCACAGTAGAAGGCAGTGGCATACGACTTACGCTACCCCCGAACCATAACTCGGGCATATACAACAACATCGCCGTAATCAATTGGGATGGAAGCCAGGTGAAGGGACCCTATGTAGTGACCCTGCGAAACATGTTCGACGACGTGTTGTCGCGAATCGAAACTCCGGAGACGACATTGACGCTGAACCTGGAAGAAGGCGCACTGGCAAAGGAAAATGCCATTCTCGTTGAAGTGGCGGCGAAGAACGACCCCTCACTCATTTCTGATCAACATCTTATCAAACGCCTTGCGCCTGCGCAACAAGATTCCGTAAAGAAAGAACTTGACGACATCCTTTCGGCGATGGATGGCGAGTCTGCGCTGAATCATCTCATCCTGGCAGGTTTCTACGAGGAACACCAGCTCCTCATCGACGCCATCGCAGCCTATGAGAGTGCTATGCGACTGGCTCCGGACGTTGACGCTATCAAAGACGCGTACAATGAATTCCTCATTCGGAATGCGTTGGCATACTGATTGGCCTTTTGGTCATTGACCCCTAGTTTTGGCTGGAATTTTTTAAATTCTATTTTTGTGCTTCCATAATCCAGCCGCCATGAGTGTATTGGTAAACAAGCATTCCAGAGTTGTAGTACAGGGTTTTACCGGTTCCGAAGGTACCTTTCATTCCGGTCAGATGATAGAATACGGCACTAACGTCGTAGGAGGCGTCACGCCGGGGAAAGGTGGAACCGAGCACCTTGGCAGGCCGGTATTCAACACGCTTCGCGAAGCCGTCGAAAAGACTGGCGCTGACGTTTCCATCATCTTTGTTCCTCCTGCATTTGCCGCAGATGCCATCCTGGAGGCGGCAGACTCTGGTATTAAGGTAATCGTCGCCATCACGGAAGGCATTCCGGTTAAAGATATGATGATCGTGAAGAAGGTCATCAAGGCAAAGAATGACGTCGTGCTCATTGGTCCTAACTGTCCGGGCGTTATCACTCCGGGCGAGGCCAAGGTTGGTATCATGCCAGGATTTGTCTTCAAGAAAGGACGTGTTGGCATTGTTTCAAAGTCGGGTACACTCACCTACGAAGCAGCCGATCAAATTGTAAAAGCGGGTCTGGGAATTTCAACGGCTATTGGTATTGGCGGGGATCCGATCATAGGAACCTCAACAAAGGAGGCGGTGGAAATGCTGATGAACGACGATGAAACAGATGCCATCGTAATGATCGGAGAGATCGGCGGTAATTATGAACCGGTTGCTGCGCGATGGATCAAAGAGACAGGTAACAAGAAGCCCGTTGTGGGATTCATCGCAGGTCAGACTGCCCCTCCGGGCAGACGGATGGGACACGCCGGCGCGATCATCGGCGGCGCTGAGGATACGGCTGCTGCCAAGATGAAGATCATGGCCGAATGCGGATTGCACGTAGTGGAGTCACCCGCTGAAATCGGCGAGACTATGGCCCGGGTACTCAGGCAGAATTAAAACTGGACTTGAACTCGGTTTCGAGGTAGGCGTTGAGTCGTTTCAAACCCGCCAGCACCCGCGTCTGTTCCGGTTCGTTTTCCACGTCGTCATTCTTATAGATCACCTCCACAAACAGGTTCGTCAGCATGTAGATGTACACCTTGCGCGAGTCCTTTTCGCGGGTCCCCAAAAATGTGCCCCTTTTCTTCAAGGTTTGCACCTGCTTCTTCAGGGAAAGCCGGGTAAAGAAAAATCTGAAAAACATGATATG
>QGUY01000311.1 GCA_003242315.1 Bacteroidota bacterium | reverse complement strand
CGAGATACAAAAATTTTTTCCTGTGCAGATGGGTTGACGCCATCTGCACCATGCTTACCGCGCCTTCAACTATTTTATAACGTGCTGCTACGACAGCTGTGGCCTGCTGTCTCCGCAGCATAGCACCCGCTATCTCCGGCGCATAGGCCAGGTATCCAATCCGCGCTTCCACGACGCGGATACCAGCGATGTGGAGGCGGTTGCGCAGGTTTTGTTCCAGTGCGCTGTTCACTTCTTCGTGACCGGAACGCAAGGTCACTTCCGTCTCGTCGTCAAAGTTATCATACGGATACATTCCCGCGAGCCGACGTACGGCAGCATCGCTTTGAATGCGGACGAAGTTTTCGTAGTTGTCGACTTCAAAAGCGGCTTTGAATGTATCCTCAACCTGCCATACAAGGATTACCCCAATCTGGATAGGATTGCCCACCTTGTCATTTACTTTGATTTTTTCGCTGTCGAAGTTCCGGGCGCGAAGTGATATAGCACGCTTGCTGAAAAAGGGATTTACCCAGAAGAAGCCGTTCTTCTTTACTGTGCCCTTGTACTCGCCAAAGAGTACCAGTACACGCGAGGAGTTGGGGTTGACAAAGAAAAAACCGGGAAGCAGAATAACTGACAGGCTGAGTAAACCTCCCATCCAAACTGTTGACGGCCTGCTGAGTAGTACCACCGTCAGGGTAAGTAAAATGAATACCACCACAAGCATCACGTACCCTGATACGGGTACATATTCTTTTTCCTTGCTCATAAATCTTTGGTTGATATCGTTATGATATCATAAAGATATTAAAATAAATCGAACAGTCAAAAAAATTTTTCATTCTGCTGTTTTTGCCGTAACCCGGAACTTTTTTCTGCGTTTGGGGTAAGGGATTGATGGATAGTGTGAGTGTAAGAGTGAATGTGAGTGTGAGGGTAGGAGGGAAAGCGGAGCTAGTCGAGGAAAAGACTTATTATAAAGTAGAGGATGATGAGGAGGATGAGCACGCCATACATTACCAGGTCTATTCGGACATAAGGCCTGTACTGCCGATACAATTCTTTCAATCGTTTGATCACATCCAAAACAGTTTGCCCGAAAGTAGTAATTCTTTTTTTGGCTTAAAAAGAATAGTGGAAGCAACCTTTCGTCATCAAACGTCGTCATACGGCCGGAGCCGGTTTTTGTCTTGTGGAACGGATAATGTAATGATCATATGAAGCACCTCTCCTGGGGGTTGATTTTTTCGTTTGCCCTCTCCATGCCTGCCCTTGCGCAGGAAAAGGCCACCATCAGCGGTTACGTTCGGGATGCAGCCAATGGCGAAGAGCTTATTGGCGTCACGGTATACATACCGTCGCTCCAAACCGGTACCAACACCAATGCTTATGGATTTTATTCCGTGAGCCTTCCGCAGGGTTCCTATACGCTGCAGTTCAGCTATGTGGGATATAAGAGCATCAGCGTGGATATCGAACTGTCCGGCAACGTGACGCGGAACATTTCAATGGAATCCGAAGCTACGTACATCCAGGAGGTTGTCGTGGAGGACGAAGCTATCGACGCCAACGTTGTCGATGTGCAGATGAGCCGAAACACTATCGACGTAAACCAGGTGAAAAAACTCCCCGCCCTTTTTGGTGAAGTTGATATCATCAAGAACGTACAAATGATGCCGGGAGTCATCACGGCAGGGGAGGGTACGTCGAGCTTTTTCGTTCGCGGTGGAAGTGCTGACCAAAATCTGATCCTCATCGATGAGGCGCCTGTCTACGATCCTTCCCACCTCTTCGGACTCTTTTCGGTGTTCAATGCCGACGTCATCAAGGACTCAGAACTCTACAAGGGAGGCATCCCTGCGCGATTTGGCGGACGTCTTTCGTCGATCCTGGAAGTGAGAACCAAGGACGGAAACAACCGCGAGTTTCACGGCACGGGTGGTATCGGGTCCATGGCCAGCCGAATTATGCTGGAAGGCCCTATTCGCAAGGAAAAAAGTTCGTACATCGTGTCCGCGCGTCGTTCATATGCCGACGTGTTCCTTCGTGCAGCCAACGAAGATAACCTGGTGTACTTCTTCGACGTCAACGCCAAAGCGAACTGGAGGCACAACAATAACAACCGATTTTTTGTGGCATTGTATGCGGGTCGTGACGACTTTTCCTTCAGCGATGACGCCGGCTTTAGCTGGGGTAACGCTACGGCTACTTTCCGCTGGAACCACCTGTTCAACGACCGGTTGTTCTCCAATACGTCGCTCATCGCGAGCAACTTTGACTATGCACTTGAAGTGTTCGACCCTGCTCAAGGTTTGAAGTGGACATCCAACTTGCAAGAGCTGAGCCTCAAGAATGACCTTTCGTACTACATCAACCCTGACAACGAAATCACCTTCGGATATCACATCACCGGACGGCGCTTCTCTCCGGGTAAGATCAAGCCGAATACTTCGGGGTCAATTTTTACCACTGTGGAACTCCAAAAGCTGTACGCTCTGGACCACGCTTTTTATGTCAGCAACCGGCAGCGCATAGGCGACCGCCTTATGGTTGACTATGGAGTGCGCTTGTCTATATTCCAGCAGATCGGTCGCAGCGACATCTACCTTTACGAAGATCCCAAAGACAACACCCATGTAGTGCGTACAGATACACTCCACTACGGCCCATGGGAGAACATCAAGACGTACGTCAACGTCGAGCCGCGCGTGGGTGTTCGCTATTCGCTAAGACCTGGCCAGTCGCTGAAGTTCTCGTATAACCGTATGGTCCAGAACACGCACCTGATCGCCTCGGGTACCGTACCCGTGCCGTTTAATACCTGGAATCCAAGTGGGTACTATCTCAAACCCCAGATTGCGGATCAGTTTGCCGCTGGCTACTTCCGCAACTTCCGCGACAACACACTCGAGTTTTCGGTTGAGGCATATTACAAATCCATGCGGAACGTCACCGACTTTGCCGACAACGCTCAGCTGTTCTTCAACCATGATCTAAGCACGGAATTCCGCCAGGGTGACTCAGAGTCTTATGGCCTGGAGTTCCTGTTAACCAAGACCAAAGGTCGACTCACGGGGATGGCGGGATACACCTGGTCAAAGACGACGCGCCACATTGAGGGCGTAAATCTGGGCCGTGAATTTTATGCCAACTACGATCGGCGCAACGTTATCAACATCACGGCAGCGTATGAGCACAGTGAGCGGTGGACGTTCGGCGCTACATTCACGTATTCCACAGGACGTCCCATCACGCTTCCGGAGGGTAAATATGAATTCGGCAACTACAACCCTGATGTTATCACGGAACGCAACGGCTATAGGCTGAGCGATTATCACCGTCTCGACCTGTCGGCAACACTTCGTCAAAAAGTACGGCCGAATCGGAAGTGGAGGGGTGAGTGGGTGTTCTCGATATTTAACGTGTACAACCAGCAGAACCCCTTCACCATCTATACCCGGACCAAACAGGATGATGACGGCAACATCATTGGCGATGGCACCGAAAAGGAAGCACGCCTCGTCTACCTGTTCCCCATCTTACCATCGGTTACGTATAATTTTACGTTCTAGCGCCATGAAACGAAGTCTGATCCTGTTCATCTCGTTTTTAATCCTGGTAGGATTCGGTTCCTGCGAGAAGGAGTACATTCTCCGTACCAACCCTGCTGAAGCCAAGGTGGTGATTGAAGGTCTTGTGACCGACAAGCCGGGGTACCATTATATCAAGCTTAGTCGCAGCACCGATTTTTACAGCAGCGGAAAAACACCGCGGATAACGGACGCTACCGTAACCGTTACTGACAGCGATGGCGTCATAACAGAATTCGTACACAACCCAAACAACGATCCCGACTCTATGGGATATTATAAACCCGTCACGCCGTTTATCGGGGTAGTCGGCAAGAGCTACAAACTCTTTGTGCTGGCAGATGGTGAAGAGTACGAGGGCGAGGATACCCTTTACCCGGTAACGACGATCGACTCATTGAAATATCAGATCAACGAAGATGAGCGGGCCGACCCGGAGTTTCCAGGTCGCTTTTACGAGGTCCTCATCTATACAAAGGAACCTCAGGAGACACGCGACTATTACCTGTTCAATTTCTATCGGAATGATTCGCTCACCCTGAACGCTCCGGAGGATATCTACTTCACTGACGATATCGCGCTGGCAGAGGCGATCAACGGGATTACCATGCCCATCTTT
>QGUY01000046.1 GCA_003242315.1 Bacteroidota bacterium | reverse complement strand
ATCCGATATACACAGGCAAGATGATGTTTGGAGTGCTTGATCTCGTTGAGAAAGGGTACTTTCCCCGAGGGTCTACTGTACTAGCCGTGCATACGGGCGGACTCCAGGGATGGAGGGGGATTCGTTGAAGGAAAAACGGCGCTCAGAGCAACGTTACACGCGCTGGTTAACCCGTACGTCAAGGCTGCGCCAATTTCAACACTCCAACACTTCAAACGCTAAAACAACATAAACATCGCCGCCACCAGCGTCATCACAATCACGAACCACCTATACACACGCTCCGGAATTTGACGAACGATGATAATACCAAGCCACGCGCCGATGCCGATGGCGGGCAGCACGAGCAAATCGAGAAGAAATGAATTCAGCGTGATGGTGTGCCAGGAAAAAACGTGGAACGGGACTTTGAACCAATTGACCACCATGAAAAACCACGCCGTCGTGCCGATGTATACGTTCTTCGGAAGGCGCATTGACAACAAGTATACGGCCATCACAGATCCGGCCAGATTACCCACCATCGACGTGAATCCGGCTGCAACACCTGACACCCATCCAAACAAGCGAGAATCGGGAATGTCCTGTTTATGGCCGCGCTCCAACCAGATCATGATGGCTATACTGACGGCGATGATTATACCCATCACAATTCTAAAGGTTTCATCGTCGACGTAGTTGCCGAAGACTGTACCCAGCAACACGCCTGCCGCGGCCCAGGGAAAGAGTCGTCGTAAATACTTCCACGACGCGTGTCTGTGGTAGTAAACTACGCCCATTACGTCAGCCATTACAAGCATGGGCAGCATTAGTCCCGCCGAGGCATGACCGCCAAACACAGCGGCAAGAAGCGGTACGGCCATCATGCCAGCGCCATGTACTCCCGTCTTGGCCATTCCCACCAATAACCCGACGAGGAGCAAAAAGGCAAATCCCTGGATAGTAAAATCGTATGAGAAAAGTGTAAACAGCAGCAAGGAGCGCAATTGGAGTTTGGCCCGGAAAGTACAAATAAATAACTACTGGTTGAACAGGTTGTATAATTCCAGGTCAATCTTGCCTGCAACCACGGCAAAGTCTTCCACCCGTTCCACGAAGTCCAGGTCGTTTACATCGATCGTCAGCACCTTACCAAGATCATACGATGCAATCCATTCTTCGTAGCGTTGGTTAAGATTCTTTAGATATTCCAGGCTCATGGCATTCTCGAAATCGCGACCGCGCTTCTGGATATTTGCCACCAGTTTGGGAATATCAGCTCGGAGATATATGAGCAGATCCGGCGGAGCAGTCATGTCGATCATGGAGCGGTACAGATCGAGATAGCTTGCATAGTCGCGCTCACTCATGAACCCTGAGCTATGCAGGTTGTGCGCGAAGATGTGGGCGTCCTCGTAGATAGTTCTGTCCTGCACAACGGTATTGTCGCTCTGCTCTACCTGCCTGACCTGCCGGAACCTTGTATTGAGGAAATACACTTGCAGGTGAAAGGCCCACCGCGACATGTCGTAATAAAAATCCCGCAGATACGGATTCTTGTCTACTGACTCATACAATGGCGTCCAGCCGTAATGCTTGGCCAGCCGGGCGGTGAGCTCTGTCTTGCCCGAGCCAATGTTTCCCGATATCGCAACGTGTCTGGGTTTGCGTTTCACCGGATCAAACTTATGGAAAATCACCGTAATACAATGTCGGGCAGGCGCGCAGCCGTGCGTTTCTACAAAGTGTCTTCTCTTACACCATTAAAGGAACAATCATTTCCATTTCCCCTTTTCACGTTAATTTGATACCTTCAAACGAATGCATCTTGAACACCATCCTAAAGACCAGGTCATGAAACTTACAAGGAAACAGGCACTGAAAACTATGGCGGCTGGTACACTCGCGACCATAAGTGTACCTGCGTTTTCGGCTGCGCTCGACAAGCTTACCCCGTTATCCCTGGTGGGGAACGTCAACCACTCGGTATGCCGCTGGTGCTACCAGAACATTCCCCTCGAACAACTCTGCGAAGCAGCAAAGGGCATGGGATTAAAGTCAGTGGAACTGCTCGGACCGAACGAGTGGCCGGTGGCCATAAAGTACGGACTCACTTGCGCCATGTCTAATGGGAGCCCTCTGGGAATACCCCGCGGCTTTAACGATACTGCCAATCACGAACAATTGCTAAAAGATTTCAGCGACGTTATTCCGAAAGCAGCAGATCATGGCATCAGGAACGTAATCTGCTTTTCAGGAAACCGGAACGGGATGGATGACAAAGTCGGCCTGGAAAACTGCGCACGCGGCCTCGATCCTGTAGTGAAACTCGCTCAAAAGTACAACATTAACATCGTGATGGAGTTGCTCAACAGCAAGGTCAATCACCCCGACTACATGTGTGACTATACGCCGTGGGGTGTTGCGTTGTGTGAAAAGCTGGGCTCGGAAAACTTCAAGCTGTTGTACGACATCTATCACATGCAGATCATGGAAGGCGACATCATCGCCACGATCAACAAATACCACAAGTACATCGCACACTACCATACCGGCGGCGTTCCCGGTCGTGCAGAGATCGATGAAACGCAGGAACTCTACTATCCTGCGATCATGAAGGCGATCGTAAAAACAGGTTTCAAGGGATTTGTCGCGCAGGAGTTTATTCCGAAGGGAGCAGATCCGCTAGCGTCGCTTAAGGCAGGCGTGAAAATTTGTGACGTTTAGTGTCGCGAAACGATCATTAGATGCAGTCGCAGATGCAGGACACTACTGCGACTGCGGCTGCACCTGCCTCTACTCGTCGTCTCCCAGCTTCTCCAGTTCTTCGTCAATAATCTTCTCTATCAGTTCGCGCTGACGTTCATTAACCGTCTTGTCGACCTTTGCCTGCTTCTTCATGAAGCGCAGCATGGCATTCTTCTTGATTTCGTAGGCAATGAACACCGTGTATTCACGCGTCTTTTCGTTGTAGTATTTCTGCTCGCCAATCTTGCGGAGGTCGGCGATTTCGGTATTCATCACTTGTCGCACCAGGCTCTGAAACTTGTCCGCAACATCGGCTGCATTAGCATTTTCCGTTTGGGCAAGATACTGATCCGCGACCTGCTTCATCGTCGTGTTGACTTGGCCGGCAAGTTGCGACTTCGCTTCAATGTCGGCCTTGCCCCGGGCTATGTTGTCCTGGCTGCTGACCCCTTTACCGGTTGCCCGGAAGAACCTGTTGTTCGACTCATAGGCCGAGCCGCGGAAAGGTTCCTTAACCCTGGTACCCAACGTGCTGTTGGAGGAGCACGACGACAATACAAGGAGGCTCGCCCATGCGAACACCATCGACGTCCTAAACGATACTTTCATATGATGGCTCAAGGAAAAAATTGTATTGATAAAGTACGAAAAATTGTGCCAGAGTTATTTTGATATCCCTGCCCCAACATTACATGTGTGCCGACACATTCACAGGTAAATAATGACAAGCCAGCGAAAGGCCCACCGCCAACGGATAGTATATCGTTTTGCCCCTGCCTCGGCCAGGATTTCCTCCAGCTCCCTGCGTGAAAAGGCTCGCATTACAGATACCGGGGCGTCATTACGAACCATCGCAGAACGGGAGAACATCCTCGTAAGGAGCCGGATAGAATGAAAAGCAAACCAGTGCCTGTGAATGTCGTTAATGACGATGCCTACCCGCGTTTGGCTCATGAGTTGACGTATAAACGCCGCCAGCCTCTTTGAATCAAAGTGATGAAAGAATAATGTGGCTGTAACAATATCAAAACGAAAATGGCGGAACTCCCGGGAGAAGATGTCCATTGCTTCGAAGTGAATGTTGGGGTGATTTGCACGCGCAATCTGAACGATATTTGGATTGGCATCAACACCCAGAACCAGGGGCTTTAATCCTTTTGAAAGGAGCATGCTGCGCATTCGTTCGGCGATGTCACCACCACCACAACCGAGATCGGCAACCGTAATTTCAGCTTCTGGCCTGACGTCCTCAACAAGTTCTGCAACGCCTTTCAGCGTCACAGCATTACCACCCAACCATGCATTGATGACTTCCAATTCGTGAAGAGCCTGGCGGACATCCTGACCCGAACACATCAGGTCATCCATGATTTCCGGTTGATCCGAACGAACGGCAAACCGCGACATCATGGCGAACGTTCAATGCGGAGTATCATACTCTCGAGCGTAAGACCCGGTCCAAAGGCAAGCGCAAGTATCGTCTTGCCCGCATCGTCCCCCGTCAGCGAATCCCAAATTTTCTTTAGCACGAACAACACGGATGGCGACGACATATTACCGCAGGTGCGCAGCACTTCGCGTGCAAACTTGTTGCGATCGGGAGGAAGGTTCAATTGCCGCTCAACAGCATCCAATATTCGCTTACCTCCGGGATGTATCGCGAAGTATTCAACGTCATTCAATCGCAAACCCGTTTCACTCATAAATCGCTCTCCAAGTTCACGTACTCCATCACGTACGAGGTCAGGAATGTATGACGACAGTTTCATTTCAAAACCATGATCGCCGACGTTCCATGCCATGTCGTTTTGCCCCTCGTCAACAACAATACTGTGAAAGTGAACCAGCTTTAATCCCTGGTCTGACGACTGACCTTCGATCACCACAGCAGCGGCACCGTCTGAGAATAAAGCATTGGCCAACAGGTTGTCTTCGGAGTATTCTTTCTGAAAGTGCAAGCTGCAAAGTTCAACGCATACTACAAGCACACGGGAACCGGGTAATGCCTCACAGAGTGCGTTTGCCGTTCGCAGTGCGTTAACAGCCGCGTAACAACCCATGAAGTTCAGAGACAGGCGATGTATGGAACCGCGAAGACCGCAGCGCTTCATGATCTCAAGATCAAGTCCGGGTGCATACATTCCTGTGCAGCAAACCGTGATGAGGTGGGAGAAGTCATGCCCATGGTACCGGTCGCCAATGGCGTTCTGTATCGCTTGTACGCTGAGATCAGCAGCATGACAGCGAAATCGTTCCATCCGCCGCGACGTGCCCGGAAAGGGTTCCATGTCGCGGGTGTCGGGGAAGAACGATAACCCATTCCTGCTGGAATAATCTTCCAGAACGGAGTACCGGTAGTCAATGCCACTTGACCGAAACACCGCTCGCAGTTTGCGTTCCCGCTCGCCTTCAAGTTGCATAGCCCTGACCATAAAGTCCGCGATCTGCATTTGCGGAACCCTATGGGGAGGATTTGCCACACCGAGGGCAGTAACGAAAGCCATTCTCAATTATAATCCAATTTGTGCTTACCTTGTTGCAAAAGGCGCATTATGTTCTCCTGGTCAACGTGGCTTCATCTGCGTGTCCCATTCTCATTTTTCCTCCTACCCGTCTTCCTTTTTAGCCTTGCGCTTTCGCCCAACGCTGGCATCGCACGTACGGTTTGGGTATTCGTGATCGTTCACTTTTTCCTCTACCCGGCAAGCAATGGGTATAACAGTTATTTCGATCGTGATGAAGAAAGTATTGGAGGTCTTCGTAATCCACCACAGGTGACTCCGGAATTGTACCGCGTTGCTTTGGCACTCGATGCAATAGCAATAATACTGGGCGTTGTGTTTGTTAATGTCCTGTTTGCCATAATGCTGTTGATATACGGACTGGTGTCCAAAGCCTACAGTCACCCTTCCATACGTTTGAAGAAATACCCAATCATCGGATGGCTCGCGGCAGGCTTCTTTCAGGGATTCTTCACGTTCATAATGTGCTACGTCGGCATCAATAACTACTCGCTGGGTGAAGCGTTGACCCGAATGACAACATATGCGGGCTTGCTGACATCATGGATGTTGCTGGGAAGTTTTCCCATGACGCAAATCTATCAGCATGGTGAAGATGGTCGGCGTGGCGACATGACCATCAGTCGCCTCGTCGGCATTATTGCCACCTTCCATCTGGCGGGTACAATCTTCCTGCTAGTATTCGTAGGGTTCGCATCGTTTTTTGGATTCTATTTCAGTGCGCAGTACAGCGTTATCTTCACCATAGCGATGTTTCCGATGGCTGTATATTTCGTACTGTGGTATATGCAGGTTCGACAAAGTGAAATTGCAGCCGATTACGATCATACGATGCGTCTTAATTTCGTCTCGGCGACTTGCATGAACGTCTTCTTTTTATTCTTCTTTTTCGATAACCAGAATATTCTGGATACCCTGGCGAACTAGAAAGGCCTCCCATGAGAATGCCTTACTAACCAATGGGCTATTGGACCAATCCTGGACATTGTCACGGCGAGGCGAGAAACAGTGCTTCCTCCGAACAGCTTCTGCAGGTATCTCCCCATTTGTAGTCGGGCCGCAAATTCTCTTTGCCAGCTCGACGCGTAAGAAGATTCCATCACCGCACGCGTCGACTTTCCTTTGCAAAACGGAATCACCGCTTCGGCAACCAGTTTACCACTGTGTATGGCCATGGCCATCCCATTGCCGCAGAGCGGCGCTATCATGCCCGCAGCGTCTCCTGCCATTAGAATATGGTGCTCAAGGGGCGCTTTCGTTTCAAAAGAAACTTCATTGATAACAAGAGGACGTTCAAACCGTCGCTTGCTGTTCGAAAACAACGTTGCCAGCCAGGGATTTTCGCGACTCATATCAGCTTCCAGGGCCTCCACACCCCCTGAAGCCTTGAGCCTGCTGCGTTTCACAAGATAACATAGATTAGTTAAGCCGTCCTCAACGCGGACAACACCACAATAGCCTCCCTGAAAATTGTGAAGCGCAATGGTGTCATCCGGAAATTCTGTTTCAACATGATACTTAACTGCGACCCAGGGTGAAGGCTTACGCATAAACGGTCGATTCAGACTCGCGTCCATGCGGGAACGTTTGCCAAATGCGCCGATCGTCACATCCGCTTCAACGATCTTGTTTCCACAATGCAATGCAAACCGATCGTTTGTGAACACTGCATCATGAACCACAGTGTTTAGAAGGAATTCAACGCCCACCGAGCGCGCGATTTCATATAAGTGGTTATCGAAAAAAAGCCGGCTGATCCCGAATCCGCCCAGGTCAAGTCTTATCTGGACGGATTTTCCACCGAATGCCGAAAGGAGAAACTTTTCAATTTTGGGAAAACGGTCAAAATGTCCGGGGAGTAAATTGACCGATTTGAGAAAAGGCACGGCCTCATTTGAGACATATTCTCCGCAAACTTTGTGTTGCGGGTATTGATTTTTTTCAATCACCACACACGGAATTGCACAACGCGCCATTTGGATCGCTGCTGTAAGGCCTGCGAGGCCTCCACCAATGATTGCGACGTTTTTCATCGTCCTGTGGCCCTATAATTGCATTAGGTTGTCGCCCGGTTCGATGAACGGCAGAAAAACTATGTCAGCCGTTTAATCTGACCGGAAACAATTTGATAAAATTTGCGTTTATTTATTACGCTGTTCTTACATGGACCGGCCTTTGATTGGCTTTAATTAGTTGGCTTATGGAAACCGCAACCCAAGTTCCCGTACAGTCGGTTGAACCGCTCAACCTTTTGCTCGTGGGCAACAACCCGATCGAGCTCAGCTCGATCCTGAACAAGGTGCAAATGATTCCAGGTAACAAGATTGTTACCGAGATCGCCTTCGATGTCAAGAGTCTTCTCGAAAGGCTTACGACGTTCAGGCCGAACTATATTCTCATCGATGATAACATCGGTCGTGCTGAATTAACGGAGGCGCTGCAGGCTCTTGCAGCAAACAAGAAGACGAAGGACATACCGGTCACCGTGCTCAAGAATTCGAACTATGAAGAGAGCCACGGTTCATCGAGCGTTCTGGATTACGTGTTGAAGCAAAACATCTCTACGGAATCGATCCTCAACACGGTCAAGAATGCCATCAAGTCGCGGCGTACCCAGTTGTTCCTTTACAAGGCATACAACATGCGGAAGCGGCAACTTGCCGGTGCCTGATCAAATAGCATCTTCCAGCCTGAATGTTTTTCGCAGGATCTGACCTTCGCGGTTGATCTGGAGGTTGATCTTTTTGCCGGGCTTCGTGCTCAACAGTCCCAACACCTGGTTGAGGTCCAGGGTATTTGAAGAAATCCCATTGATCGAAAGGATGAGGTCACCTTCTCTGATGTCCGCTTTGTCGGCGGTAGATTGATCGCGCACTTCTGTAATCTCAAATGTGTTCAGACTGGAACCGATGGCCTTTACGATGAGTCCGCTGAGGTTATAGTAAAACTTCTTCTTGAAAGCTGAGTTCTTCTTTACAAAAATCTCCTCCCGTGAGAAGTTGAAGACGACGTTGAAACGGCTGAGAATCTCTCCGCCGATCGTCCCGTGACGAGCCGTTTTCCCGATCTTCAGGCTGTCCATATAACTGTTGGGATCGGGGAAATTAGCAACCGGTTCATCCAACAGGTAATCTCCTATCTTGACCGACCGAACGCGTCCTACCTTGCCCATAATAGCGCCTCCGATTCCACGACCGATCTGGCTGCTGACCGTCTTCACGGGCACGGTGATCCTCGGGTCGGACTGCGGTTCCAGCAGGAGGCCATGGCTTGCGCCGGAATCCATCATCAGCTTGGCCTGAATCACCTCTCCGTTTGACAGCACCACCTCGGTAGTGATGTAGGGTTTGGTATCCTCCACTGAGATTTCGACCCTTCTGTACTTCCGCTTTGCCTTAAATGCCGAAGGAGTTGTTACTATGAGGAGCTTCTTTTCATAGTTGATCTCGACAATAAACCGACTGAACAGTTCATATCCCAGGATACCGTGAACGTCTGTTCCGAGGTAATTTCGCAGTTCAAGGTAATCTTCGTTCAGCACAAGCAACGCATGTCCGGTTCCATGGATACCGGGCAGATCCAGTGATACATTGTTGGTGATGTATGCCTCTACATATCCCTGCCCGCCAGGTCCGGCAATAATGTACCGCTTCGAATAGGGAAGGTTGAGGATGTCGCTAAACGCCTTCTGCGTTAGGATTCCAGTCTGGACACCGGTGTCGACCACAAATTTTAGCGGAAGCATTCCGTTGAGGACGACGGGGACGATGATCAGATTATTCCTGAGTTCAAAAGGAATCTGGACTCTTTTTCTGCCCTCCTCCAGCACAAAACCCAACGGTCTTTGCGCGTAGGATAGGTGGCAGAGGAGAAAGAGTCCTGCACAGAAAATGGTAAACCTTTTTAACATATGGCGTCGCCCCATCAATTTAGAGATTTATCAGTAAACTGATCGCGCCGCTTATGACCGCAGCTTCCGAATCAGGTCCGAAGGGTCATCCACTATGCTGATGAGGCTGAAGCTTTCGCGCGACAGGAAACCGTGCGATACCATTCTGGACATCTGGTCAACAAGGGGATCGTAGAAGCCGTCGCAGTTTAGCAGGTATACGGGCCGGGTAATCAAGCCCAACTGATTCCACGTAAGAATTTCCGCTAACTCCTCCAAAGTCCCCCAACCGCCAGGCAACGCAATGAAAACGTCCGCCAACTCGGCCATCCGGCGCTTCCTTTCGTGCATAGAGCGGACGACCTCGAGTTTGGTAATTCCCCGATGACCCAGCTCTCGATTCAACAGAAATTCGGGAATAATGCCAATGACCTCACCGCCGTCCCGCATTACGGCATTGGCAAGAACGCCCATGAGGCCAACGTTACCGCCACCATACACCAGCGTAATGCCGGCGCGGGCAAGGCTTGCACCGAGCGACTCGGCTGCGTCTTGAAAAACAGGATTGTCTCCCAGGCTGGAACCGCAGAAGACGCAGGCGTTCATTAATGCCCGGTGGGGTTAGTACTTATTGTCATGCTTGTTGTTGCTGATCTTGCTGTTGGGGACAATCCAGGGTGCCACGATAGCCAAAATGAACAACAAGATCACAATGTAGAAGGGCATCCAATCCATAGTATTCGGTATTTGCTGCAAACTTATGGATTTCACCCGGATTTTTTTGGACAGATTCGCTAAAAACCTTTTATGTTAGAACTTCGTAACGACCCTCCAAATACGTTATAATCTACATGAGACGAGCCATCATAATTGCAGGCATAGGCATAGCCCTAATCCCCGTCGTTATTGCTGTGATGAAGTATAACCTACGTCGCGAGAAATCCCTAAGCCCGGAGGAGTACGTTAGCTATGGCCGCGGCGACCTTAACATTACGCTTTTTTACAACCGCCCCTACAAGAAGGGAAGGGAAATATTTGGAGGCCTCGTGCCCTACGGTCAAGTGTGGCGTACAGGCGCGAACGAGGCAACCACTTTTGAAACGGATAAGGATTTGACCTTCGAGGGAAAGATTCTCAGGCGCGGAAAATACAGTCTCTGGACCATACCTCGTCCTGACACCTGGACTATCATCTTCAATTCGGAGTATGGCCAATGGGGTATCAACTCCAAAGGCGAACCGAACCGGGATCCCGCCCGTGACGTCCTCACCGTCGATGTTCCGGCTATGACTCAGGACCGGGTTGTGGAGCAATTCACCGTCACTTTCGAATCAGTGGGCGATGATGTGGAAATGGTGCTGATGTGGGACAAGACGCTTGTTGCTGTGCCCTTTTCTTATCAGCGATGAAAGTACTACCGCTTCACCGCCAAAAACACGCGAACTTTTCTCGTATCTCCTGGTAAAGCCATCGCTTCGATCTTGAGTCGGCTCCTTGGTATCCCCTGACGCTCGAGACTTGCTACGACAGCCTCTGCCTGCTGCGGTGTCCGGTCATTATGAAACCATTGCTTCACGATCACCGTGTCTCGCATTTGAATTGCAGAATCAGGGTTTATCTCCACTGACGCCATCACCTGCATGGTCGTCCTCACGGAGTCGTAACGCACTTCTGTAAGCTCAGGGTTTGAACGAATGCTGTCTTCCTGGTATCCGCTCATGACAACCTTAATTGCAAACTCCCGGTCTGGGTTGCCGCGTATCAAGCGTGCCAGTCGCTTTATCTCGGAAGATGACGCGGGGGTGAGTTCGGCCGTGTTGCCATGGAATTCGATGAGATCGAGCGGTATCTCTTCACCCGCTGCTGGTGGCGCAATTTTAGGAGTGATGCGAACAACCTGTTCGAGGGTGTCGCCGGTAAGATCAAACCGTTGGGAATAGTATCTCAATTGATCCTGCTCAGGATCAATCGACAATTCATACGTCGAGCCTTCCATCAGGTATACTTTCACGAAGCCCTGACCATCAGGCCTTCCGTTAAAGACCCGTTTGCCATTGGCAAGGTCATACACAGAAACGAAAGCGGACTTTGAACCATCTATCGTACCTTCTACGCGCATGAGTCCTTTTGGACGCAGGTTGTCCGGGATAAGGAACTCCGCCATCTCGCGGCGCCGTTCGCCGGGTGCGTCGCGCAAAAGATACCGACCTGTGGCGTTGACACTGACAAACTGGTCATCGTCGGGCGTATTCGCGAAGGTCATCGGCACGGGATCGGTCCATGTTCCGTTTCGGAACCGCGTCATATAAAGATCCATACCGCCCTTTCCCCCGGGTCGGTCTGAACTGAAGATCAGCGTTTCCCCATCTGCCAGGATACGAGGCGCCTGTGCATTGCCGGTGTTGATAGAAGGGGGCAGGGCCACGGGTTCTCCCCATCGTCCGTTGGCCTGCTTTTGCGCCATCATGATAACACAGCCAGAGGCTTCTTTTTGCGACATCGTTTCGCAGCGCATGAAATAGACCGTCTTTTGGTCGGGCGTAAAGGTGGCACACGCCTCATGGGCGCGGGTGTTGATTGGCGCAGCGAGGTTCTGAGGGGTCGACCACGACGACCCGTTGCGTTCGCTCATCCAAAGGTCGTAGCCACCCACCCCTGGCGATTTAATGGTGGAAAAGTAAAGCGTCTTTCCGTCCGGACTCAGGGTATATCCCCAGAGATAATTCAGGCGTGTGTGAATGGTCTTGGGAAGTTCTGCCGGTGGCCGCCAGTCGCTACGTGGCGTACGGTAACTGAAGAACGGCGTAAGCACGTAGTCGTCGGCATTGTCAGATATAAACACCAGCGCATCCCCGTCCAGGCTCATGTACGGGGCGAAATTGTTGATGGCCGGGTGGTTAACGCTTGAGGGAAGACGACGTCTTGCAGCCTGGGAAAGTGTGTCAAAAGCAATGGTAAGGCAAAAAAGCAGTCCCAAAAAAAAGCGTGTATACATATGCGGAATTGGGTTTAGCCCAAGTTAGCCATTTCCACAGCAAGGATCTTACCGGAAACTTTTGCCGGATATTATTTTCGGCGGGCTGCATTGATTTTTGAGAAACTTTGCGATACGCTCTTAATTTAGCGATATGATCCAGGTTATTCCGTCCATAGCCATTCGCAAGGGAAGGGTGGTCAAAATGCGAAAGGGCGACCCGAACAGCGAAAAGGCGTATGATGAAAACGTACTCGACCTCGCGAAACGGTTTGAAGACCACGGTATTGATGTGGTACACCTCGTTGACCTCGACGGTGCGGAGGCGGGGTCGCCGGTAAACTATCACATTATCGAAGCCATCCGGGCTTATACTAACCTGAAGGTCGACTTCACCGGAGGCATCATGACGGATGGTGACATCGCCAAAGCTTTTGAAGCAGGCGCAGCCTACATTACAGCCTCCAGCGTGGCCGTGATGGACCCCGAACTGTTTGCTTCCTGGATTATCTCCTATGGTCGCGAAAAGATCACGCTCGGCGCCGACGTCACCAACGTGGATACAAAAGAACTTCTCTATCGTGGATGGCGACGCAAGGCACAAATCACATTATACGATCACCTCGAATATTTCTATACGCGCGGATTAAAGTACGTCAAGTCGACAGACGTGTCCCGCGATGGCGTCCTGGAAGGACCCGCCTTTGATTTCTATGAAGCCCTCATCGCCCGCTTTCCCGAAATCTGCGTTCTCGCGAGCGGCGGTATCCGCGGCATCGACGACATCAAACGCCTGAATGATATGGGCGTGTTCGCCGTAATATTTGGCAAGGCGTATTACGAGGGAGTGCTGAAGCTGGAAGACGTGAAGAGGTTTCTAGTAGGCAATGGGCAATAGGCAGCCATGAAGCACATCTGCGATGGCTTCGTGGCAAATAGGCCCACCGATTGCTGATCATCCATCACCTCTTACTCTCCCTCCAAGCGGCACTATTACTTTAACGCTAAAATTCCTCCCCATATTAAAAATCCCTCTTCGGAGCGTAACCGGATTCTCCGGCGCATACTTCAACCGGCTCAGATGATCCTGGTAGGCTGTATCAAAGATGTTCTCCAACGAGAGGTAAATGGAAAGAAGGGCATCCTGTGCGTTTCGTTTTCGGATGGATGTTCCGGCTGCGGCATTCCAAATCGAATAGGAGGGTGTCGGCGTTTCGGTTCCGTTCTCGAGAAGTACACGATTCTGCTCCCACGTATACCGAAACTCAAGCATAACAAATGAATTAAAGACACGGCGCCCCATCACGTTGAGGTTTGCTCGCAGTTGACCACGGTACGCGGGCGCTGGAATGAACGGAAGATATCGCGTGCTGTCCGACGTTCGCTCACTGACATTCAAGGCGTGAACTGTCGAGAAGGTATTTTCAAAGTGCAGCCAATCAAACGGGTGCGGGTGAATGTCAACCGTGAGCTCGGCTCCCGCCAGCCGCGCATCTCCCTGAGTGTATGCATAGGCAGGAACAGGTTCATCCGGATCGGGTATGCTGTCCCGACCATCGCTGCCCACCAACTTGCGCAGGTAGATGTAATCGCTGATCAGGTTGCGAAACAACGCAGCTTCTACAGTAACGTGATCCGTTTGAAGATTTAATCCAAAATCCAACTGAAACGATTTCTCCGCATCTAAGCCTGGATTGCCGTATTCATACTGCAGCGAGCCTTCATGACGGCCGTTTGAATACAGTTCGGTAACGGAAGGTGCTCTAAAGCCACGGGAAACATTCAGCTTTAGCGTTAAGGCGGAACTTACCGCCTCTGTAATACCCAAACTTGCCGAGTAGTTGGAGAAAGCAGGTGAACCGCCGGAGAATTTCTGATAATCGCTTGGATTGTCCGATGGCGTGCCCTCGCCATCGAGGTACAAGGGATCTGCATTGACCCTTCTGCGATCGAATCTCAGACCCCCCCCAACATCCAGCGTTTTGTGATGCCATTTTGCAAATGCAAATACACCCCAGTCGAACGTCCGGTGATCAGGAATCAAAAACTCCTCACCCCCGCCAAGGTTCTTCTGAAATGCCCCGCTCGTACCTACGGAAAGCCGAAGATCTTTCACAGGCGGAAGGTGGTAGATGAGGTTCCAGGTCGTTGTATGAAGATCGAATTGCAGTTCCTCCTCGTCTTCGTCAAGCACATTTCCGAACTCCTTTCTGCCGTTGTGCTGATACCCAAGATCAAGCTGAATCCGTGATTCCCCCCGATAGTAGTTTGTATTGCTCGCGATGCGCAGATGACGCACAGACTGATTCGGAATGTACAGAGAATAATCGCGGAGTTCATCGTGTGTCGCGGCGCGTTCCTTGATCTGATCTCCTACGGCAACCTGTCGCAAAAAATTTCCTTCTACATCCCGTTCGCCTTCCGGCAAGCCCAGGTTTTGATTAAATGAAGTCGCATGCACCTGAGTGAAGCCCCAATTCCCGCTCATTCCAAGAGTAGCACCCAGATCCAGTTCATTAAATCCCGAGTTGAATACATAGCCATCGTACCGGTTGCGATAGGAGCGCGCGTCTTTCCGCGTTGCGTGGGCCATCCAGTACACTCCGTTCTTATTGCCCCCAACGGACAGGCTATTGGCAAATAGTCCATTGTTGGATTGGTAATTGCTCGTCCATTGCCCTTCGATTACTCCTTCCGGTACGGGATGGGGTGCTAACAGGCTGATAATCCCGCCCAATCCGTCGCTTCCATACATCAGACTCCCGGCACCTTTGATGATCTCAACGCGATTGACTGAAAACTCGTCGATCTCCAATCCGTGCTCATCACCCCATTGCTGACCTTCCTGTCGAATGCCGTCATACAGAACAATCACGCGGTTGAATCCCAGGCCGCGGATTACCGGCTTTGAAATTCCCGCTCCGGTGGTGATCTGTCCTATGCCCGGATGCCCCGCAATCTTGTCTACAATGTTTGATCCGGTGCGTTCAAGAAGCGATTCCGGACTGATGGTTGTGACCGGGATTGGACTTCGCTTTAATTCCGTGCTGTGGCTTATACCGGTCACGACAATCTCGTTAAGCTCCGTCACAGCCGGCGTCAGCTTCACGTTATGCTCGGTTCGTCCTTCCACCCGAACGAGTTCAACACGCGACTCGTACCCTGCATACTTGAATTCAACCAGGAATGATCCGGACGGAAGATTGTCAATCACATACATGCCGTCCATGTCCGCAGCGGTTCCGCGACGCAAATCTGTAATGACTGCCGTAGCGCCAATCAACGGCGTGCCGTCGCGAGCGTCTGTTATCTGGCCGAAGATGGCGTGCTGACCAAAGCCAGTTGCCGGAATGAAAAAAAGAGTAGCCAGTAGGATTCGCCGCATCAATATCGCTTTCGACCCTGCAATACTAGAGCGCGACTAACACAAATGCAACGTGGTTGCATTTAAAAATTGTTAAATAAAAAGATTAGCGGTCCACCAAATCGGACATTTTGAATTTCTGAATGATATAATAAATGAAGTTGAAGCCAAGAACAGATTCCTCGGAAGAGGGTGTACCACTTTGTTGTTTTGTTCCGGATTGGGCGGGCGCTACCACGGTGCGCGCGCGTGTTCCGGTTGTATCTGCATCGGCAAGCTCAGCTGCGGGTTCCGTCATCCTCAGGTGAGAGCCGGTCTCGCCGTCGACAGGTGGCGCCTCGTACATTTCCCGCCCCGTTCCCTCGAGAGGATAGGCTTCCTGTGCCCATACGTCCTGGGACAGGCAGAATAACAGCCCGAAAAGGCAGAAGAAATAGAGCGGTTTAGGCTTCATTCAACTTTTGGAAACGATTGCATTCCAACAAATGTTTCAGAAAATTAAGCATTTCTGGTAAACCATTCGGCCTACCATTGATTTGTATACAATAAATTTTGGAGAGGGAGCACCTGGAAGCTGCTGCAGAACAATTTGCTAATTTTATTCTCAAACTGCAATCCGTTGCGGAAACAAAATTGTCTTTCGTGCCCGGGATGCATAAAATTCGGCTTCAAGCGGGGTTCCTATGTTTTTTTCCCAAGTCCAGAAAATCACCGGGGGCGAAATAGTCCAGCTGCGCGAGGACACGCCTGTCGAACACCTTCTCGTCGACAGCAGGAAACTCATCCTCACCCGGGGCGCTGTTTTTTTTGCCATCAGGGGCGAACGCTACGACGGCCATCGGTTCATTCCTGAACTCTATGATGCTGGCATCAGGCAATTTGTCGTAGGCGCCGATGTGGATCTCGCGCGCATCCCGGAGGCTAACGTGATTCGTGTAGCACGGCCACTAGACGCGCTTCAGGCACTGGCGCGAGCCCACCGGGAGTCTTTCTCGCGAATCGTAATTGGCATCACGGGCAGCAACGGCAAGACGGTAATAAAAGAATGGCTGTACCAGCTACTGGCCCGCGACTATGCCATCACAAAAAATCCAGGTAGTTACAATTCACAGGTTGGCGTACCTCTGTCGGTGTGGCGCATTCAACCCAGCGATGAACTGTGCATCTTCGAAGCGGGGATCTCCCAACCGGGAGAAATGGAAAAACTCGAACGCATTATCCAGCCAACCATCGGCATATTTACGAACATAGGACCTGCCCACGATGCAGGCTTTCAAAATCGCGAAATAAAGGCCGACGAAAAGGCGAAGTTGTTCATCCACAGCGAAGCCACGATCTACTGCGCCGATCACGGCGATGTGCGCAAGGCAATACAAAAGGCAGGATTGAAAGGATTCTCCTGGGCTTTTGGTCGCGATGCCGACATTGGCGTAAAACCCACGCATGGCAACGAATTTCGCATCACCCATAACGACAGCACCTTTACCATAACACTCCCCTTCGGAGACAGGGCGTCTGTCGAGAATGCGCTTCACTGCGTAGCGCTGCTCCTCTATCTAAAGTATGATCCCTCGGTTATTCGCGATCGCCTGATGAGTTTGCGGTCCATACCGATGCGATTGGAGCTCAAGGAAGGAATCAACAACTGCGAAATCATTGACGACTCCTACAACAACGACCTGATGGGATTGCGGATAAGCCTCGACTTCCTCCTCAACCAAAAGCAAAAAAAGAAAAAGCGAGTCATTTTATCAGACATTCAGCAGTCGGGGTTGTCAGACGAAGCACTCTCCGCGCAGGTCGGTGAACTGATTCGCGACAGCGCCATCGACTCGTTTGTTGCTATCGGCCCGGCTATGGGCCGTAACAGGCATCTCTTTGGACCAAACGCTGAATTCTTTCCCGACACGGAAAGCTTTCTCGCTTCTTTTGATGCATCAAGGTACGCTGACGAGGTCATCCTAATCAAAGGAGCACGCGCATTTCGATTTGAAGAAATTGTAAGCCGTCTCCAACGCAAGGTGCATGGCACCGTGATGGAGATCGACCTGGGAGCACTCGTGCATAACCTGAATTACTTCCGTTCGCGCCTTGCCGATGGCACAAAGATTATGGTGATGGTGAAGGCATTTGCTTATGGAAGTGGCAGCATCGAGATTGCCAATGTACTGCAATATCATCGCGTCGACTACATGGGCGTAGCGTATGCAGATGAAGGAGTGGAGCTGCGGAAGAACAACATCGAAGTGCCCATCATGGTGATGAATCCATCTGAAAGCAGCTTTCCTCTTATCAAGGAATACCAACTCGAACCAGAAATTTACAGTCTGGCAATACTGCGGTCGCTCATATCATATCTCCCATCAGATACGCGCTGCGTCATCCATCTCAAACTTGACACAGGGATGCACCGGCTCGGATTTGAGGCTCACGATTTGGACGAGCTCGCGGAAATCCTCCGGAGTCATCCAAACATTGAAGTGGGTTCAATCTTCAGTCACCTCGCAGGCGCTGACGAACCGCTTCACGATGCGTTCTCTATGCTTCAGGCGCAGCGATTTGAGGAGATGGCGGACAGGATCACGCGGTCACTGGGCTACAAGCCTCTCTATCACATCCTGAATTCTCCGGGCATACTACGACTCGGCAATTTACACTACGATATGGTGCGGCTGGGGATAGGATTGTATGGGATTGATCCCACAGGTTCGGTAGCCGATCTCCGCCCGGTAGCGCGCCTCAAAACCATCGTCTCACAGGTGAGGCGTGTCGGACCAGGTGAAACCATTGGCTACGGCAGACGGGGTACCCTGCAAAGTGAAGGCAAGATTGCGACCATTGCCATCGGCTATGCCGACGGGTTCAGTCGCGCTTTCAGCCACGGACGGGGAGCCGTACTCATTCATGGCAAACTGGCACCCGTAGTCGGCAGCGTGTGTATGGACATGACGATGGTGGATGTAACCGGAATTCCGGTTCAGGAAGGTGACGAGGCGATAGTCTTCGGACCTGAACTGCCCATTGAGAACGTCGCGCAGCGGATCGGGACGATTCCCTATGAGATTCTCACCAACACAAGCGAGCGGGTGAGGCGTGTTTTCGTCGCGGAAAGCATTTAGCCACATCCACCGAGGTTCTTTTTCAGGTCTCTGTCGGGCAGTCCACCCATATCGAAGGGACGGTCTTCCTGCGCGTCTTCCGGCGGTGGATCCGGCGCCTTCTTTTTCTTGCCCTTGTTCGCAGAAGGACGGGATTTGGCCTTTTTCTTCTCCATATTCCCTAGAACACAAAGCTTTACGAAAACATTGCAAAGCAGAAGGCTACCCCATATCTTTGCCTTGTTTAAAATTAATCTAAATAAGCGTGCAGGGCAATTTGAGGAATGTAGCGGAAATGAAGCCGGGAGAGGG